>DATGDN010000115.1:0-6274 GCA_035310865.1 Pseudolabrys sp.
GCATGAACGTGCAGGCGGCCCAGTTCGGCGCAGCGATGCAATTGCGGAAAGACCTTGCCGGGATTGAGCAGACCCTTTGCGTCAAAAGCGCATTTCACGCGTTGCTGCTGATTGAGATCGATCTCAGAGAACATCGTTGGCATCAGATCGCGTTTCTCCACGCCGACTCCGTGCTCGCCCGTAAGCACGCCGCCCACGTCGACGCAAAGTTTGAGGATCTCGGCACCGAATGCCTCGGTCTTCTCCAGTTCGCCGGGGACATTCGCGTCATAAAGGATGAGCGGATGCAGGTTGCCGTCACCGGCATGAAATACATTGGCGATGCGCAACCCGTATTTCGCTGACATCTCTTTCATGCGCTTGAGGACCACGGGCAGCTGCGCGCGCGGGATGGTGCCATCCATGCAGTAATAGTCGGGCGAGATGCGTCCCACCGCCGGGAACGCGGCCTTTCGGCCGGCCCAGAACAAGAGTCGTTCTTCCTCGGAGCGGGAGGCCTTGCAGGAAACAGCGCGGCACTCGCGTGCGATCTTGTCGACGCGCTCGATGAGATGATCGACCTCAGCTGCCGGTCCATCGAGCTCCACGATCAGCAGGGCCTCCACGTCGAGCGGATAACCAGCGTGGACGAATTGCTCCACCGCCGCGATGGCCGGTCCGTCCATGATTTCCATGCCACCAGGAATGATCCCTGCGCCGATGATCCGCGAAACGCAGTCGCCGGCATCTTCCGATGAGGGAAACCCGACGAGCAGTGCGCGCGCCGTCTCCGCCTTCTTTAGGATACGGACGGTCACTTCCGTCACAACACCGAGCAAACCTTCTGAACCGGTGATCAACCCGAGGAGATCATAGCCCGGTGCGTCGAGATGCTTGCCGCCAATGCGCAGTACTTCGCCGGTAATGAGCACGATCTCGCATCCCAGCACGTTGTTTGTGGTCATCCCGTATTTGAGGCAATGCACGCCGCCGGAATTCTCTGCGACGTTGCCACCGATCGTGCAGGCGATCTGCGAGGATGGGTCGGGCGCGTAGTAAAATCCGGCGTGGGCAACGGCATTGGTCACGGCAAGATTGGTGACGCCCGGTTCAACCACGGCGACACGATTATCGAAGTCGATTTCGCGGATCTTGTTGAACTTGGCCATGCCGAGCAGCACACCGTCGGCAAGGGGAAGCGCTCCTCCGGACAGTGATGTGCCCGCGCCACGCGGGACCACCTTGATGCCCTCATCATGACAGTACCGTAGCACCTCGGCGACCTGCTGGGTCGTCTCCGGAAGAACCACGACCATCGGGAGTTGCCGATAGGCGGTTAATCCATCGGTTTCATAGGGGCGCATTTCGCGTTCGGCCGCGATGACGCCCTCACCGGGAACGATGGTGCGCAAAGCCGCCACGATACGGCCGCGGCGCTCCAGAATCGCAGCATCGGGTTCGGGCATACGCACCGACATTTCATGCAACTCCGTTATGTCCAAACAACGATATCAGCCATTTGACGGCTTACACATAGGGCTGGCAAAAACCACTGGAAACCGGGCTGCCGCGCGGGCGTTCCCCGGCTGGGCGGGTTGCCAGGGTGGGAACAGGAGCAAAATGATGAAGTCAATATTTGCGGCGGCCGTAGTCGCGGCTGCGATGACTAAGGTTGCGCACGCGCAGGATGTGGCCGCAGGCGAACAATCATTCAAGAAGTGCTTTCCATGCCATTCCATCGGCGAAGGTGCGAAGAACAAGGTGGGGCCCGAGCTGAATGGCCTCGACGGCCGGCATTCCGGCACGGCCCCCGGCTACAACTATTCCGATTCGAATAAGAACTCCGGCATCACCTGGAACGAACAGACATTCAAGGAATACATCAAGGATCCGCGCGCCAAGATTCCCAACACCAAGATGATTTTTCCCGGCATCAAGAATGAGAAGGAGGCTGGCGACCTATGGGCCTATCTCAAGCAATTCGGCCCGGACGGCAAAAAGAAATAGGTTGGGAAGTCCGACCAAGCAATAAAAGCATTGGCAAAGGCGCAATTAGCCGTTTGACCTTGGTCAAGGTGGCGAGCGGGGTCGGCAGGCATCATAATACAATTGGGCGCAGGCGCTCGAGGAGATTCACATCATGATCAAAGATATTGTCGTCAATCTGGCTCTGGGGACGAGCGATCCGGCCGCCGAGTATGCCGTTTCGGTTGCAGAGGCCTTTGGGGCGCATTTGCTCGGTGTCGCGGTTTCCTATGAACCCGTCATTCCGGGAACGGTGATGGGAGGAATCCCTCCGGAAGTGATTGAAGGCCAGCGTGCCGAATCAAACAAGAGGGCGCGTGCCGCCATCACTCGCTTTGAACAGGCGGCCAAGCGCGCCGGAATTTCGATGGAGACCCGTATCATCAATGCTAGTGTTGCCGGAGCCGCCGATCAGATCGGGCGCATCGGCAGACGCTTCGATCTCGTCGTTGTCGGCCAGCCCCCGCGCGACGATTCCATGCCGAACGAAGTAATCGACGAAGGCGTACTGTTCGAGTCGGGCCGGCCTGTGATCTTAGTGCCGTTTATCCAGAAGGGCGGCATGAATCTCGAGCGGATCATGGTGTGCTGGGACGGCAGCCGCGCCGCCGCACGCGCGGTCGCCGACGCAATGCCATTCCTAAAAAAAGCAAAACAGGTTGAGATCGTCATCATCTCCGATAAGCCCCCGAAAAAAGATGAGGTCCCAGGCGCCGATCTCGGACAGCACCTCGCCCGCCATGGCCTCAAGGTCGACGTAAAACGCATTACCGCTCCGGATACCGATGTGCCATCGACGATCTTGTCCTATGCGGCCGATTCCTCTGCCGATATGATCGTCATGGGTGGCTACGGTCATTCGCGACTGCGCGAATTTGTGCTGGGTGGCGCTACGCGCGGGTTGCTCGAAGCGATGACGGTCCCGGTGCTCATGTCACATTGATAGTTGTCGTCGCCGGGAAGATTGGGGGTCCTGCGGTGAGTCTGGTGGCTATGGCGCCGGGCCCTCGCTCGCTCGGCCGGAACGACCGCGGAGAGGCTTTTGCTCGAACGGCACGTCACGTTGCGCGATGGAGAAAAAGTTCTGATCCGGCCGCTCAGGCCGGAGGACGTCGGCCTTTATCCTGACTATCTCGCCGAAGTGACAGCAGACGACCTGCGCCTGCGCTTCTTTGCGCCCATGCGCGAACTAAGTCCCGACCTTCTCGACGAGCTTACTCACTATGACCCGCAGCACGCGATGGCCTTTATTGCCATCTCGGAAGCAAGCGGCCGCATGCTTGGCGTCGTGCGCTTGCACGACGACCCAAGCGGAGACGGTGGCGAGTTTGCCATCCTGCTGCGATCGCGACTGAAAGGACATGGACTCGGCTGGTTGATGATGAAGCACATGATCGCCTACGCCCGGGAAAAAGGCCTGGCGACGGTGCATGGACAGGTATTGGCTGAGAATTCAACGATGCTGACGATGTGCGCGGAGCTCGGGTTTCATATCGGAGACGACCCCGGAGAGCGGGGCGTCAAAGTCGTCACCCTTCCGCTCCACGAACTGCCTGCACTCACCACCCGCTAGGATTTCATGGAAGGACGCATTGCGCGACGAGCCCGCGCGCACGTGCATCAATGACGCCAAGCGCTCGGAGCGCAAACAAGCTCACGGCCTGCACGGCCTCACGCGTGCTGCTGCCCGGTGACGCGAGGGGCCCGAGTAAGCCTTCGAGGAGCGCGCCGACAATGGCAAGGGCGGCCACGCGGGCGTCCTGATCCGGCAAATGTTGGCCGGAGATCGCGATTTTGATGCGCTTCTCCAATTCGGTCGCAAGCGCGTTGCGGAATTCCAGACGCAATGCATCAATGTTGGCGTCGACCGGCTCGGCCAACACCGCCCAGGTCAGCCGCCTGTCGTTCAGCGCACGCGCGGCGAAAGTGGCAATGCAGGCAGCAAGCGACGACAATGGTCCAGGAGCCGCATCGGCGGCCGCCCGCATGGCTGCGAGCTCGCGCTCGGCCGCCGACGCTATCAATTCGGCGACGAGGTTATTCTTCGACGAAAAGTAGCGATACACGGTGCCGGCGGCGATATCCGCGCGATGTGCGACCGGCGCAATCTGCACCGCTCCCATTCCACGTTCGGCCGCGATCGATTGCGCCGCGTCAAGGATCGTCTGTTCGCGCTCGGCGAGGCGGCGGACGACGTTTTCGGTGCGTCGATAGGCCATGCAATGAGTCAACGATGATTCAGGTCCACGTGGCAAGCCCGCGGACAATACCTAGCCTCTATTCCCACCACCTGCGGTGAGTGACTTTTCCCGAATAGCCGAAAGCGTTGTGGCGGGCGTTATCGCTTCCGGGTCGATCTTTAGATGAAGAATCGATGGCTTGCCGGAAGCACAGGCCGCGGCAAATGCAGCCGGAAAATCCGCTGTCTTCTCAACGATTGCACCATAGCCACCGAATGCCAGCGCATAAGCGACAAAATCGGGATTGCGCAGGTCGGTAGCAATGACACGACCGGGATAGTCGCGCTCCTGGTGCATTCGGATAGTCCCGTAGATACCGTTGTCGGCAACGAGCACGATCACCGGCAGCTTATATTGAACGGCGGTCGCAAAATCCTGACCTGTCATGAGGAAATCACCGTCGCCCGCGACGCACACAATCGTCCGGTCGCGATGGAGCGTCTGCATTGCCAGTGCGGCAGGCAGGCCATAGCCCATCGATCCGGAGGTTGCCCCGACCAGCCCCCCGAATTTGCGGACGCGATAAAAGCGATGGACCCAGCCGGAAAAATTGCCCGCGCCTTGCGTCACGATGGCATCGACCGGCAAATTGTCACGCAGCCACACCATGATGTCGCCGAGATTGACCGCGCCGGGCACCGGAGTTGCGGACTGACCCCAGGCAAGATATTCGGCGTGCGCTGTGTCGCTGTCGCCGCGCCACGCGACCTGTTTCGGCGGCCGCAGCGCTTCAAGAGCAGCGCAGAACGCCGCCGGCGAGGCATTGATGGCGAGATGCGGGTGATAGACACGGCCGAGTTCGTCGGGGCCCGGGTGCACATGCACCAGCTTCGTCTGCGGCTCGGGGATGTCGAACACGCTGTAGCTTTGCGACGGCATCTCGCTGAAGCGTCCGCCGACCAGCAGGACAACGTCGGCACCTTTCACGCGCGCTAGCAGCTTGGGATTTGGCCCGATCCCGAAATCCCCGGAATAACAAGGATGAAGTGCATCGATCAGGTTCCCGCGCCGGAAGGTTGTCGCAACCGGCAGCGCGAAACGTTCGGCAAATCGCATCAGGTTTGCGCTCGCCTGCTCCGTCCAGCGGCTGCCACCAACAAGCACAACGGGATGTTTTGCCGCCGACAGTAGCTCTTGCAAGCGCTGCATATCGGATTGTCCCGGCCAGGTTTCCACCGGCTCGAATTTTGTCGCATCCGGCACTGAAACACGCTCGCGCAGCATGTCTTCAGGCAGTGCGATGACGACTGGGCCCGGCCGCCCATTGCAGGCGGTGTGAAAGGCGCGTGAGACAATTTCGGGGATACGCGACGGGTCATCGATCTCGGTGGCCCATTTCGCCATGGTGCCGAATACTGCCCGGTAATCCAGTTCCTGAAACGCCTCACGGTCGCGCATATCCCGGCCAACCTGGCCCACGAACATGATCATCGGCGAGGAATCCTGGCGAGCGATATGGATGCCGGCAGACGCATTGCTGGCGCCAGGGCCGCGCGTGACGAAACAGATTCCGGGGCGGCCCGTCGCCTTGCCGACCGCCTCCGCCATGATGGCTGCAGTACTTTCATGGCGGCAAACGGTCAGCTCGATATCGCTGCCATAGAAAGCGTCGAGCGCGGCAAGGTAGCTTTCGCCGGGCACGCAAAATGCGTGGCGTATCCCGTGAATCGACAATTGGTCGATCAGAATTTCACCGCCGGAGCGTGCGTTGTCCTTACCGCGCATCGATTACTTCACAATTTTCGCCGGTGGAATCTTAGGTGAAAATGCAGCGGGCGCCATCAACCAGTTGGACTGCTCGATCACATTTCCCGCTTTCGCATTTTCGGTAAGGAAATGCTTCCAGTCTGGATCCTGCATCATCTTGGCGCGCTTTTGTTCTCGATCAGCCGCACTGTCGTAGACCCAGCCATGCACAAAGGTGTTGAGCTGTCCCGTCTCACTGACGAGGTAATAGTGCGGCTCGCCCATGTAACGGAGCTGCACGGGATAGGCCAGCTTGCTGTAGAGCTCGAGCTGGGCCGGTACCC
>DATGDN010000116.1:0-3563 GCA_035310865.1 Pseudolabrys sp.
AGGGCCGGCCTATCGACTGATGGTCTCATCATGCGCGGCGGCTCTTGCGGCCGCCGATTTCATGGCGTGGCTCGGCCGGCCGGCCGCAGCGCTGCTGATGGTCGGATTGGGCGCGCTGGCGGCCGCCATTTTCGCGCCGCGTGAACGCCGGCTTTGGGTCATAGCTGGCGTCGGTTACTCAGGAGGCATGTTATTGGCGCCGGTGTTTCTGCGGGCCGACAGCGCATATGGATTTGTCGCTATCGTGTTGCTGTTTGCAATCGTGTGGACTACCGATGTCCTTGGTTATTTCGCGGGCCGGGCGTTTGGCGGGCCAAAACTATTTCCCGCCGTAAGCCCTAAGAAGACATGGTCGGGCGCGACTGCGGGTACGCTCGGTGCCATAGCTGTGGCGGTCCTCGTCAGTGCCCAATTCGGGTCGTTCAATCGAATTGCGATAATTGGCGCCGCGTTGCTGTTATCCGTTCTGGCGCAATTCGGAGACTTGTTTGAATCGTGGGTGAAGCGGCAGTTCCACGCCAAGGATTCGAGTCATATTATTCCCGGTCATGGCGGTGCAATGGATCGGCTCGATGGATTTTGGGCCGCGGTAGTAGCGGGCTGCGTGATCGGATTGTTGCGTGGCGGTTTCGATGAACCTGCCCGTGGTTTGCTGATATGGTGAAGGCATGACCGTACTTGGCGTTGCCCGTTCGAAGTCGCAACCTGCTGCCGATGTGCGCCGGATCACCATTCTCGGGGCGACCGGTTCGATTGGTACCAGCACGGTCGACCTGATCAAGCGCGAACCCGAACGATATCGCGTGGAGTCGATCAGCGCGCGCCGCAACGCAGCTGCACTGGCAAAAATCGCGCGCGAGGTTGGCGCACGCCATGCTGTTGTTGCCGATCCGGCCGCATACCGTGATTTAAAAAGTGCACTGTCAGGATCCCGGATCGAGGCTGCAGCCGGAGAGGATGCGCTGATTGAGGCCGCGCAACGTCCGGCCGACTGGGTGATGGCTGCGATAAGCGGTTCAGTCGGGCTCAAGCCGACACTCGCGGCGATCGAGCGTGGTGCGACTGTTGCGTTGGCGAACAAGGAATGTCTTGTTTGTGCAGGCAACATTTTCATGCGGCGGGCGGCAAGCACGGGCGCGACGGTCTTGCCGGTCGACTCCGAACACAATGCCGTCTTCCAGGCGCTGGGCGCCGGAAACCGTGCCGACGTGAGGCGCGCAATTCTTACGGCATCTGGCGGTCCATTCCGGACTTGGTCAAAGGAGGCGATCAAAGCGGCAACACCGGAGCAGGCGCTGCGTCATCCGAATTGGTCGATGGGTCCGAAGGTCACAATTGATTCAGCGACGCTCATGAACAAAGGCCTGGAGGTGATCGAGGCTCATCATTTGTTCGCGCTCAGGTCTGATGAGATTGATGTCCTCGTTCATCCGCAGTCCGTCGTGCATGGCCTGGTCGAATTTCGCGACGGTTCGGTGGTGGCCCAACTCGGGTCGCCCGACATGCGCATTCCGATTGCGCATTGTCTTGCCTGGCCGCGGCGTATCGATGGGCCTGCGGCGCGGCTCAATCTTGCCGCCCTGCGCGAGCTGACCTTCGAGGAACCGGATCTGGCTCGTTTTCCCGCGCTGGCTCTGGCACGCCGTGCCTTGGAAACCGGCGGGGCCGCGACGACCGTGCTTAATGCGGCTGACGAAGTGGCGGTTGGCGAATTTATTGCGGGGCGTATCGGTTTTGCAGGGATTACCGCGCTCGTGGAGGCTACGCTCGACATGGCCGCAAGGCGCGACTTATTGGCTGAACCAGCCGGAATCGAAGCGACGATGGCCGTTGACCATATTGCAAGAAGTCTTGCCCGAGACCTCTTGCCCGAAATTGCCGCAAAGGCATCCTACGCTGTCTAAGGGTGACGGCCCAAATCGGGCAGAACGAGGTCGCAATGGGAAGTGAAATTATGGGGGGGTTGAGCACATTTGGAGGCGGCCTGATTGGCTACATCGTGCCGTTCCTCTTTGTATTGACTGTTGTCGTCTTCTTTCATGAGCTTGGCCATTTTCTGATGGCCCGCCTGTGCGGGATCAAGGTGCTGGTCTTTTCGATTGGTTTCGGTCCCGAAATTGCCGGGTTCAATGATCGCTATGGAACGCGCTGGAAAATTTCCACAATTCCGCTGGGCGGCTATGTGAAGTTCTACGGTGATGACAATGCCGCCAGCGTGCCGGACCAGGCGGCTGCCGCGGCAATGACGGAAGCCGAGAGGAAGGACAGTTTTATTTTCCAGCCGGTGGCCTCGCGCGCCGCCGTCGTTGCTGCCGGACCGATTGCGAATTTCGTGCTGGCGATCGCCATTTTCGCCGCCATTTTCATGACTGTCGGCAAGCAAACCACCAGCGCCCGCGTCGACACGGTCCAGCCGGGAAGCGCCGCTCAATCCGCAGGCTTCAAGCCTGGCGATCTGGTGGTCGCCATCAACGGTGAAAAAATTGAGAGCTTCTCCGACATGCAACGCATTGTCAGCATCAGCGCTGGCGAAACACTGTCGATTGATGTCGATCGCGGCGGCGCGCAGATCAACCTTAAAGCCGCTCCGCAGCTCAAGGAGATCAAGGATAACTTCGGCAACCTGCATCGTCTCGGTGTGCTCGGAATTAGCCGATCCATGTCGCCCGGCGACATCAAGACTGAAAAGGCCGGGCCGCTTCGCGCTATCGTCATGGGGGCGCAAGAGACGTGGTTCGTGGTCGATCGGACACTCGCCTACATCAGCGGGGTGTTTGTGGGCCGTGAGGCGGCCGACCAACTCGGCGGGCCGATCCGCATCGCCCAGGTCTCCGGCCAAGTCGCCACGGCCGGGTTTACGGCGCTCATCCATCTCACCGCCGTGTTGTCTGTCTCAATTGGGCTCCTGAACCTGTTCCCGATCCCCTTGCTCGATGGTGGTCACCTTTTGTTCTACGCTATCGAGACGATTCGCGGCCGGCCGCTGTCAGAGCGGGCGCAGGAACTGGGCTTCCGAATTGGGTTGGCGATCGTCGTGATGTTGATGATTTTTGCCACCTTTAATGACATCCTCCGCCTGGCCACTTCCTGACCGTTGCTGACGGGCAACTTTTTGAGGGAAAAGGGAAAGTTCGGGCGGGGTTTCGTTTGCAGCGCGTAAAAAACGCTGTAAAAAGCTTGCCTATGCCAGCCCGGACCGTCTGTCGAATCCGCAGTGGGGGCGGCCGCATGGATCATAAGGGCGCGTAGCGCATGGGAATTTATGTGCGGGGAGTTCGGGGATGGGTGGCGAGCTGCCTAGTCCTCGGCGGCATACTCGTCGGCGCCGGCAGCGGGGCGGTTTTGTCCGTGGGCGTCGCCATTGCGCAAACGGTCAGTTCCATCGTTGTTGAGGGTGCCCGCCGGGTCGAGCCGGATACTATCCGTTCCTACTTCCGGCCCGGCCCTGGGGGCCGGCTGGGGCCCGAGCAGGAAGACGAGGCCCTCAAGGCTCTTGTTGCTACGGGTTTATTTTCCGACGTTCGGATCAGCCATTCCGGTAGCCGGATCGTCGTCACGGTGGT
>DATGDN010000117.1:0-6907 GCA_035310865.1 Pseudolabrys sp.
TCCTTCGAGGTAGGCCGCCTTGATTTCGGGGTGCTCCAGCAAATCGCGCCCGCCGCCGGACAGGGTGATCAGTCCGTTGACCATGACATAACCGCGGTGTGCGAGCTTAAGCGCGTGATAGGCGTTTTGCTCCACCAGGAAAACGGTCAGGCCTTCGGTGTTGAGCGCCTTGATGGCATCAAAAATCTGCCGCACGACCAAGGGTGCAAGACCGAGTGAAGGCTCATCGAGCAGCAACAAGCGAGGCCGTGCCATTAGTGCGCGGGCGATTGCGAGCATTTGTTGCTCGCCCCCAGACAGGGTGCCGCCGCGCTGGTTCATGCGCTGTTGCAATCTGGGAAATAGCGTCAGGATGCGCTCGAGATCGCGATCGAATTCGGGCGCCTCGGCGACGACAGCGCCCATTTGCAGGTTCTCAAGCACCGTCATGCGCGAAAAGATGCGACGGCCTTCCGGAGCCTGTGCGAGCTTGAGCCGCGCAATTTCGTGCGTCGGGAGCCGGGTGATATCGCGGCCGGCAAAATCAATAGTGCCTTCGCGCGCGCGCGGGTTGCCACAAATGGTCATCATCAAGGTGGACTTGCCGGCACCATTGGCGCCGATGAGCGTGACGATCTCGCCCTCGTTGACCTCCAGGTCCACGCCCTTGAGTGCCATTACGCGGCCATAGAACGTCTTCACCCCGCGCACGGTCAGGAGCGGCGCGGTCATAGCCCGACCTCCGCTTCGACTTTGGCGACGTCCTTGTCGACCACTCCGAGATAGGCCGCGATCACCTTTGGATCGTCGCGAATTGCCGCCGGTGTCCCATCGGCGATCTTGACCCCATAATCGAGCACGACGATGTGATCCGAAATTTCCATCACCACCGACATGTCGTGTTCGATCAGAAGGATCGACATGCCGTGCTCCTCGCGGATTGCGAGCAGAAGCTTGTTGAGCTCGGCGCTCTCGCGCGGATTGAGCCCGGCGGCGGGCTCGTCGAGGCAGAGCAGCGAAGGCTCTGTGCACATCGCGCGCGCGATCTCGAGCCGGCGCTGCGCGCCATAAGGAAGGTCACCGGCGGCATCGTCCGCGCGTGCCGTCAATCCGATGCGATTGAGCCATTCGCGGGCACGCTCGACCGCATTGCGCTCGGCAGCCGTATATGAGGGAAACCCGAGCACACCAAGCAAGGTGTAACCGGAGGCGAGCATCAGCCGATTGTGCTGTGCCACAAGAAGGTTTTCGAGCGCGGTCATACCGGGAAATAGACGGATGTTTTGAAACGTGCGGGCGATACGCGCCTGTTGTGCGACCAGGTAATCGGGCATCCGCTCGAGCAAGTAGAGCCCGCTTGCAGCGCGCCGCATGCTGCGCTCGCCGCTCGCGGTGAGGGCTTCGAGCCATTCCCAGGCCGCGGCATCGCCGTGACGCAGCGCAAGGCGTCCTTCGCTCGGCTTGTAGAAGCCGGTGATGCAATTGAAAACGGTGGTCTTGCCCGCACCATTTGGGCCGATCAGTGCGGTAATCTCGCCTTGCCGCGCCCCGAACGACAAGTCGTCCACGGCAACGAGTCCGCCAAAGCGCATGGTGAGGTGCTCGACCTGGAGCAGCATGTCGCGCTCGCCCGCCATCAGCCGTGCCCTTCCTTGACCAGGTCGGCGGCAATGACCTTCCGCTCCTTGAGGACAAGCGATGGCTCACGTGTCGCGATCAACCCGCGCGGCCGCCAGATCATGATCAGCACCATGGCAAACCCGAAAAGCAGCATGCGGTACTGGGTTGGATCGAAGGTCGGCCCGAAGATCAATTTCAAGAAGTCGAGATCACGCATGATCTCGGTGCCTCCGATCATCACAACGGCTGCAATCGCTACACCGACCTGACTTCCCATGCCCCCAAGGACCACCATCGAGAGAATGGTGGCCGATTCCAGGAAGGTGAATGAATCGGGCGAAATGAAGCCCTGCCTTGCGGCAAAGAACGAGCCCGCAAAGCCCGCGAACATTGCGCCCATAGCAAAGGCCGTAAGCTTTGTGTTCGTGGTATTGATCCCGAGCGAACGGCAGGCAATTTCATCCTCGCGCAGCGCTTCCCATGCGCGGCCAACCGGCAGGCGCCGGAGGCGCAAAGTCACGAACGCTGTCAGAAACGCCAGGCCGAGAATGACGTAATAGAGAAATATGGTGCGATAGATCGGCGAAAATTCGATGCCAAACACCGCGGCAAAGCCGTTGTCGTCCGCATTGAATGGAATTCCGAAAAATGTCGGACGCGGGATGCCGGTTATGCCGGCATAGCCATTCGTCAAATCTACCCAGTTGATCAGCACGATCCTGATGATTTCGCCGAAAGCGAGCGTGACGATCGCGAGGTAATCGCCGCGCAATCGCAGCACCGGGAATCCGAGCAGGATTCCCCAGAACGATGCAAGAATGCCGGCGAGGGGAAGAAGGATCCAGAACGAAAATCCGAATGTCTTGGCGAGCAGCGCGTAGGAATAGGCGCCGACAGCGTAAAACGCGACATAGCCGAGGTCGAGAAGTCCGGCGAGGCCGACGACAATATTGAGGCCCCAGCCGAGCATCACGTAAATCAGGATCTGAATTCCGAAATTATCGATCCACTTGACCGCGCGGCCAAAGCCGGCGGTTGCGATGATGATCGGCGGGTAGGCGACGACGAACCCGATCGCAAACGGAACAAACCATTTGCCGATCTGTACGCGCCACTTCGGTACGGTAATGGCCGCCGGTCGAAGCGTGCGCCGGGCCAGCCAAGGTTCGAGCAAAAGCGAGTAGCCCAGACGCCCGGCGGTGACCACGACGACGACGGCGAACAGAAGCGTCCATCGCGTCGTCAGGATCAGTTCGTTGCGTATATTGGTGACGGTCTCGAAGCCGATCAGCGGCAGGAACAGACCGAACGCGAGCAAGCCGGTTACGCCCGCGTCGCGGAAAGCGCGAACGATGTCGACGCGCTTGTCCTGCGCGCCGCCCGCCATGTCAGACCTTTTCGACATCCGGCCGGCCGAACAGTCCCTGCGGCAGGAAGATCAATGTGATCGCCAGAACTGAAAAGGCAGCAACATCTTTGTAGTCGATGGAAAAATACGCCGACCAGAAAGTTTCGATGAGGCCTATCAAGATGCCGCCGATCACTGCGCCCGGCAGCGAACCAATGCCTCCCAGCACCGCCGCGGTGAACGCTTTGACTCCTGGAACGAAGCCATCGGAAAAACTGACGACACCGTAGTACATCAGGTACATGGTGCCCGCGACGGCGGCGAGCGCGGCGGCGATGATGAACGTCGTTGAAATGGTGCGATCGACGTCGACGCCGACGAGCGCAGCCATTTTCTGATCCTGCTCACAGGCGCGCTGGGCGCGGCCGAGCCGTGTTTTGGCGACGAGGTACCAGAAGCAAGCGAGCATCACTGCTGTCACGGCCCAGATGATCAACTGCTTATACGACAGCGTCACCGGATAATCGTTTTTCGTGAATAGCACGAACTCCCCTTGCACCATGGGCGGGATTGACTTGTTGCGTGGTCCCTGCGTCACCTGCACGAAATTGGAGAGAAAGATCGACATTCCGATCGCCGAAATCAGCGGTGCAAGCCTGAATGAGCCGCGCAAGGGTCTGTATGCAAGCCGCTCAATCGCCCAATTCACGACTGACGTGAACAACATCGCGACCAGGAGCACGATGAACAGGGCCAGGACGATTGAAGAGATGCCGAGGAAACCCACCAGGATCAGAAAGGCGACCAAGGCAATAAAGACAGACACCATGAACACATCGCCGTGGGCAAAATTCACCATCCCGATGATGCCGAACACCATGGTGTACCCAATGGCGATCAGACCATAGATCGAGCCCAGCGTGATGCCGTTAATGAGCTGCTGAAGGAAAATTTCCATGCCGTCCCCATTCCCCGATGTCGTCCGGCCAACGAACAACAGGCCCACGGGACAGGCTTAACAGGGCAACACGCGAGCGGCAACGGCGCCCTTAGACGCCGCTGTTAATTGAATTGAGGGGAAACCAGCGTCTCGAGCAATGCAATAGCCGCTTGGGATTTTCTCGGCGGACGGCAAACACCTCTGACTGGGGGGAGGGGCGCCGTGCGGGCGTTACGTCTAGTGAAGGCCGCCGAAAAGCCAGATCAATAAAAGAATTGGTATCGGCACTCCAAGCAGCCACAGAAGCAAATAGCGTCCCATCGTCGGCTCTCCTCGTTGCAAGAAGGGAACTCGGCACGCACGCTCAAGGTTCCCGGACATATTGCTTCCATGTGGATCGGAGTAGTGGGAACGAATGCAACCTCCGCGGTTTGACTCTTGCCATGGGACGTGAGTGATCGAAATGGCGCTTCGAACCAATATTTGAAAAGGAAAGAACCATGAATCAAAATCCGAACCAGAAACCCGGCCAGCAACAGCAAGGCGGTCAGCAACAGGGCGGCGGCCAGCAGAAGCCAGGCCAGCAGCAGGGTGGCCAACAGCAGGGCGGCCAGCAGAACCAGCAGGGTCAACAGAACCGCTAACGCTCTGACATCGATCGGAAGAGCCCCGCCAGAAGGTGGGCTTTTCATTTTTCTCATACGGTGGCTATCGAAGTCCGGCTCGAATATGCTTGCAGTATGGGCACGGTTTCAGCACTGCCGCTGTTTCATCTTTATGGCGACCCGCCTGACGATTCCGCTTTCGATTTCATTCACATCGAGACGATCGCATCGCGCTCATCGGTCCATGACTGGACGATCCGTGCACACCGTCACCGCAACCTCTTCCAGGTCTTGTTGATCGAGAAGGGCGGAGGCGAGATGAGCTTCGAGACAGCGACGGCTCGCTTTGACGCGCCAGCAGTCATACTCGTGCCGGCGACAACGGCGCACGGATTCCGTTTCACACCGCAGGTCACGGATGGTTGGGTCGTAAGCTTCACCGAAGACGTAGCAGACGCACTCGGCGATCAGTCGGGAGAAGCGCTTGCGCGCCTGAAAGCGGTGGCCGTCGAGCCGATCCTGCCGCTTGCGAATTTGGTGGAAGCAAAGCGCCTGTCGGCATTGTGCGGAGATTTGTACGAAGAGGATTCGCTCGCGCGCGAGGGCTATCGGCTGGCAATGCGGGGCCTGCTTGCCCTCATCGCTATTGAGGTGGTGCGCCTGGCCGTAAGCCGCGCACGAAGCGGTTCGGTGACTTTGTCGCGTGCCGATGCGCGTGTCGATGAATTAAGGCGCCTTGTGGATGAGCATTTCCGTAAGGAACGTCTAATCAGCTTTTACGCCGAGAAGCTGGCAATGACACCTGACCGCCTCAACGACCATGTCAAAAGGGCAACCGGAGTTACTGCGGGTCATCTCATTCGTCAGCGCGTCCTCACGGACGCCAAGCGGCAGCTTGTGTTCACCAATCAGGCGATCCACGAAATCGCATACGACCTTGCCTTTTCGGATCCGTCGCATTTCACCCGGTTTTTCCGCAAGCAGACCGGCATGACGCCGCAGGCGTTTCGCGACGGCCGCGGGGGTTAAGCTATTTCTTCGCGTGCAGCGAATCGTGGCGGATAAAGACGGCGGCAATCACGGCGCCGACCAGTTCTGCCGTTCCGGCGGCGACCATTGCCGCGCGCAATCCCGGCATGAAGCCTGCGCCCATGTTGGCCTGTTGGCCCGCATAAGCGGCAAACACTGATCCCAAAATAGCAACGCCCATCGTTGCGCCGACCATGCGCGAGGTATTGAGCACACCGGAGGCGGTGCCTGATCGCGCCGCGGTACCGCAGCGACACCAACGCCATTGACGGGTGCAGTATTCAAACCAAGGCCGATGCCCACGACAAAGAGGGCGAGTTCGATAAGCGTGAGTCTGGTATTTTCAGCGACGAATGCAATTGCCAGCGCTCCAAACCCCATGCATGCCATGCCCGCGGTCATGACGACACGCGGTCTGAATTTTTTGGTGAGATAACCGACCAACTGCGACACGACGACGAAACTGAAAGACATCGGCAGACGCTCAAGGCCGGCGATGAACGGGCTGGAGCCGCATATGGTCTGGAAATAGAGCGGCATGATGAAGAGCAGCGCGTACATGCCGAACGTCATCAGGCCGGCGACAGCGAGCGCGGCGGAGAACACGGGCTGGCCCAGAAAGGATAGCGGTAGCAGAGGTCCTTCCGTTCGGGCCTCCACCCATACGAACGCGACTGCGGCCAGGACGGCGCACGCCATCACGACAAAGAGCGGAGCTATCCAACCCCAGTGTGACCCTTCAATTGCGGCGAAGGCGAAGGCGCCGAGCGCAACAATTGCCAAGACCTGACCAGGCAGATCGAGGCGCCGGTCTTTGGGCTCGGTGCTTTCGCCGATTGCGTACATCGTAATAAGGAGAGCCGCGGCGCAAGCAGGCAAGCTCATGTAGAAAATGCTGCGCCAACCCACGCTGTCGACGAGCCAGCCGCCGAACGTCGGGCCGATAATAAAGGCAAGCCCATTGCAACTGGCCCAGATGCCCATCGCGTGGGCACGCTCTTCGCGGCGTGGATAGGCGAGCGCCAATAGGACCAGTGACATTGGCAGCGCAAAGGCCGCGCCCAGTCCGCTGACGACGCGACCGGCGATCAAAACGGCGGCATTGGGCGCAAGCGCGCATACAATGGTACCCGCTGTGAACAACGCAACGCCCATAACGAAAATGCGGCGGCGGCCGTAGATATCGCCGAGTGTTCCTCCTGTGAGCAGCAGGGTTGCATAGACTAGGTTGTAGGCGTCGATAACCCATTGCATTTCGCTCACGCCGGCATGCGGATCGCCTGCGATGCTTTTCAGCGCGAGATTGACAACGGATGTGTCGATTTGGGCGAGGAGCACGCCAAGCGACGTCGCAAGCAGCACATATCGCCGGTCACTCATTGCGCC
>DATGDN010000118.1:0-18039 GCA_035310865.1 Pseudolabrys sp.
GGCGAGCTGGCGCGCTTTCTGCTCGCGCTGAAGGTGGTGCTGGCTGACCGTGGGTCGGCGCCGACCCTTGTGTTCGACGAAATCGATACCGGCGTCGGCGGTGCGGTTGCCGATGCCATCGGGCTGCGCCTGGCCAAGCTCGCCCGCGGTGTCCAGGTGCTTGCAGTGACTCACGCACCACAGGTCGCGGCGCGTGCCGACCGTCACTATCTCATCACCAAGGACGCCCTGGAGAAGGGCAGGCGCGTTGCAACCCGCGTAACCGAACTGGCGGCAGAGCGCCGGCGCGAAGAAGTGGCCCGCATGCTGGCCGGTGCCGAGATTACTAATGAAGCCCGTGCTGCCGCGGAACGGCTGATCAAGGCCGCGAGTTGAAGCCGGGCGGTGATGAGTATCGATGTCCAAGGTCAAATCCGACAGCACGCCAGTTGACCGCCTCACCGCCAAGCAGGCGAAGTCCGAGCATGCGCGGTTGACGGACGAAATCGCGCAGCACGACAGGCGCTACTACCAGGAAGACAAGCCGACCATCACAGACGCTGAATACGATGAACTGCGGGCGCGCTATAACGCCATTGAGGCACGCTTCCCTGAGTTGCGTACGCTGGAGTCACTGTCGCTGAAGGTCGGCGCCGCACCGAGCGGCAGGTTCAAGAAAGTCCGGCACGCGGTGCCCATGCTTTCCCTCGACAATGCCTTTACCGACCAGGACGTGATTGATTTCGTCGCCCGCATCCGCCGCTTCTTAAAACTGGATGAAGCCGAAAAGATCGCGTTCAGCGCTGAGCCGAAGATCGACGGCCTGTCCATGTCATTGCGGTACGAAAACGGCGAACTCCTCACCGCCGCGACGCGTGGTGATGGCGCCGAAGGCGAGGATGTCACCGCCAATATCCGTACACTCAAGGACGTGCCGCAGAAGCTCAAGGGCAGGCACGTGCCGAAAATCTGCGAGGTGCGCGGCGAGGTCTACATGACCAAGGACGCCTTTCTCGAATTGAACGAGCGTCAGAAGGCGACCGGCGGACAAATCTTTGCCAACCCGCGCAATTCGGCGGCCGGCTCGCTGCGCCAGAAGGACCCCGCCGTCACAGCCTCGCGCGCGCTTGGCTTCTTTGCTTACGGCTGGGGCGAGATGAGCGAGAAGCCAGCCGACACCCAGTCAGGCATGATCAAGTGGTTCGAGGCCTGCGGCTACGAGACGAATCCGCTCACCAGGCTTTGTCGCTCAACTGAGGAGCTGTTCGCCTTCCACCGCAAGATTGAGGAAGGCCGCGCCAAACTCGACTACGACATTGATGGCGTCGTCTATAAGGTCGGCCGGTTGGATTGGCAGGAGCGGCTCGGCTTCGTCTCGCGCAGTCCACGCTGGGCGATCGCGCACAAGTTCCCTGCCGAACGCGCCGTGACCGTGCTTAAGGATATCGAGATTCAGGTAGGCCGTACGGGTGCTTTTACGCCGGTCGGGAAGCTTGAGCCTGTCGGGGTCGGCGGCGTCATTGTGCAGAACGTGACCCTGCACAACGAGGACTACATCAAGGGTATCGGCGGCAAGGGCGAAACCCTTCGCGAGGGCCGCGATATCCGCATCGGGGATACCGTGATCGTCCAACGTGCCGGTGACGTCATTCCACAAATCGTTGACGTGGTGATCGACAAGCGGCCGAAAGACGCCAAGCCATATCACTTTCCGAAGAAGTGCCCCTGCCATCTGCACACCGACGTCGTCCGCGAGGAAACCGCGACCGGTGAAGAAGGCGCGCGTGCGAGGTGCACCGGCGAGTTCGCCTGCCCCTACCAGAAGATCGAGCATCTGAAATTGTTCTGCTCCCGGCGAGCCTTCGACATCGAAGGGCTGGGCGAGAAGCAGATCGAGTTCTTCTTCGAACAGGGATGGCTCAAGGAGCCGGCCGACATCTTTACGCTCCCCGCGCGCAACAAGAAGATCAAGCTCGAAGAGCAGGAAGGATATGGCGAGACTTCGGTCCGCAATCTTTTCGACGCCATCGAGCAACGCCGCCACATATCGCTCGACCGTTTCATCTATGCGCTCGGCATCCGCCACGTCGGCGATACCACGGCGCTGGCGCTGGCGCGCGGTTATGGCGCATGGAAGGCGTTCCACGATGCGGGGCTGAAGGTCGCCAAGGGAGACGCGGGGGCCATTGCCGAAATGGACGCGCTCGATCAAATCGGCGACACGGTGATTCAGGCGGTCGCTGCCTATTTCGGCGAAAGCCACAACCGCGGCATCGTTGAGCGGTTGACGAGGGAAGTGAAAGTCCTCGACGCCGAGAAGCCGAAGAAGGATAGCAAAATCGGTGGTAAGACCATCGTGTTCACTGGTTCGCTCGAGAAGATGACTCGCGAGGAGGCCAAAGCCCAGGCCGAGCGTCTCGGCGCCAAGGCTGCAGGCTCGGTGTCGAAAAAAACCGACTATGTGGTCGCCGGCCCCGGCGCGGGATCCAAGCTCGCCGATGCGAAGAAACTCGGCGTGAACGTGCTCACCGAAGATGAGTGGCTGAAGCTTATCGGCGGAAAATAACCTGGCGGTACCCATATCCGCTCGCGAGAGCTCCAAGTGGGTTACCGCCTTCGCGCGCGGGATCTTCGCTTCCGTTTTGGCGCGGACGCACGGTGCGTCTGCTTTTGTTTCGCAAAGCTAATTGGCTGCGTGGCTTTTTCTAACCATTTACGTGCCGTCGCATCGACAAGAGGGCCGATCACCTCGTGCACGCGCTCGTGGTAGCTGTCGAGCCAGGCGCGTTCCTTGGCCGTTAGCATGCCTGGGTCGACCAGCCGCCGGTCAATTGGCGCCAAGGTCAGTGTCTCGAAGGCATTGAGGGGCTTCTCGGCGCCGACAGGCTCAGGCGCCGCAATCACAAGGACCAGGTTCTCGATACGGATGCCGTAGGCGGCAGTTTTGTAATAGCCGGGCTCGTTCGACAAGATCATCCCGCGCCGGAGCGCGACCGTGCCGAGCTTGGAAATGCGCGCGGGGCCTTCGTGCACCGACAGATAGCTGCCGACGCCGTGACCGGTACCATGATCAAAATCGAGCCCGGCCTGCCAGAGGGCCGTGCGTGCCAGCGGGTCGAGCTGGGCACCGCTTGTGTTCTCCGGAAAGACCGCGGTGGCGATAGCGATATGGCCCCTGAGCACGCGGGTGAAGCGGTCGCGCATCTCATCGCTCGGCTCGCCGACGATGATCGTGCGTGTAATGTCGGTGGTCCCATCCTCGTACTGCGCGCCGGAATCGACCAGAAGCAGCTCGTTCTTTCCGATGCGTCGGTTGGTGGACTGTGTCACGCGGTAGTGGACGATGGCCCCGTTCGGCCCTGCGCCTGCGATGGTCGGGAAGGAGATGTCCTTGAGTGCACCGGTATCGCGGCGAAAGCTTTCCAGGGCCGCGACAACGTCAATTTCGGTGAGCTTGCCCGTCGGAGCTTGTTTGTCCAGCCAGGCCAGAAAGCGGACAACCGCAGCGCCATCGCGCTTGTGGGCGCTGCGGCTGCCGACGATCTCAGCGTGGTTCTTGGTTGCCTTCAGCAAGGTAATCGGATCCGGACCACGCTGTGGCTTGCCGCCCTGGCCTGAGAGGAGCCGCGTGAAGGCGTCGGCCGCGCTGGCCTGATCAATGCGCACGGTCTTGTCCTTGAGCTTGCCGAGATCGCGGGTGAGCTCTTCCGGCGGGCGCACATCGGCAAATTCCTCGAGCGCATGCCGTACGGTGTTGTTGAGCTTGGCGCCATCGACGTAGAGCGCCGGTCGGCCTTGTATCGGCACGATCGCAAACGCCAGTGCGATCGGCGTATGGGCGACGTCCGCACCGCGGATGTTGAAGGCCCAGGCGACGTTCTGTGGATCGGTCACCAGCAGCGTGTCGGCGCGGAGCTTCATCATCTCGGCGCGGATCCGTTTGAACTTGTCGAGCGCAGTTTCACCTGCAAGTTTTGCATCGCGGAGACTGACCGCACCGGCGGGAGAAGCAGGACGATCGCGCCACAGCGCGTCGATAGGGTTGCCGTCGACGGCCACAAGCTCAGCGCCGATGGTTGCGCAGGCTTTCCTGAGCCTTTCAGCCTGGTCGTTGGTATGCAGCCACGGATCGTATCCGAGCCTCGCGCCGTTTTTCAGATTTTCCACGATCCATTGTTCGGGAGGGCGTTCCACCAGGTGCTCGATCGAAAAAATCAGTCCGTCAACCTGCGACTCGGCCTGCAACGTGTAGCGGCCGTCGACGAACAGTGCGGCGCTGTCGCGCAGGACGACCGCTGCGCCCGCCGAACCGGTGAAGCCGGTGAGCCATGCCAGGCGCTCTTCGCTGGGCGGCAGATACTCATTCTGCTGGCGGTCGGCTCGCGGCACGACAAATCCGCCAAGGCCGCGCCGTTGCAACTCGGCGCGCAATGCGGCGACGCGTGCAGCGCTTTGGGCGCGCTCGCTGGCATCCCCGAATGACTGAAAGCGGGCCTCGAACATGGGAGGGCCGTACTCTAGCGCTCCACACGGACGTAGCAATGCAGGCATGCTGCCAGTGCGGGCGTCCCCCGGGGCCATGGCTGCTTGGTAAACAACCGGATTGGCGCCCTTGAATTTGGCACTCACAGCGGCGTTTGATTCAAATTTGTGCAAAGCAACAATTCGTCCCGCTGATGGCATCGATCGTCGCCGGTTATTGATTGATTCATGCCGGAGTTACTGGGCATCCATGCATTACCGCGGATAGCAATCCGTGCGGAAGGGTTTATGTTGCAATGCAATAGTCGGAGGCAAATTTGAGAACGTTTGCTGACGAGAAAGGAGGTTTCCATGGTTGCTGTCACTTATGGGGTTGCGGGCGTTACCGCCCCGAAAAACACAGAGCGCGCGCGAGCATCCGCCCAGCGCAAAAACATCGCCACGCGATTCCTTGTCGCGCTGATGGAGGCGCGATTGCGGGAGGCACACCGCGAGATCTCGCGGCATGCGCATCTGATCGATAAAAGGCGCGGTGCGCACGAATATCCGTTGCAACCCGAAACCGACATGCCCACCGGCGGCTGGTAATAGCAGCCGCTTTCACCGGCAAAACCGCCCCGGCTTCCCCGCCCGGGGCGGTTTTGTTTTTCTATACATGACCAGCGTGACCCAGCCATCGAGCGTAACGCGCCTTTCGAGCGCGAGACCTTGCGCCTGATAGATCGCGAGTGCGGCATTCGCATGGCTTGGCAACAGGCCGGAAAGAACAATCCGTGCGCCAGGCGCGGCCAGCTTGCGAAGGGGTACCGCAAGCCGCGTAAGCGCTCCCAGCAGGATATTGGCGAAGATAAGTTGATACGGTGCCGCTGTGGCGATCAGGCGCGCCGCGGTGCCAGATGCGCGAACGAATGCGAGCAGTGATGCGGCACGGTTGACACGCGCATTGCCGCGCGCCGCCTCGATCGCCCGCGCATCGATGTCGCTCGCCGTAACACGCGCATGAAGAATTCGTGCCGCCGCGATGGCCAGAATACCGCTGCCGGTGCCTACGTCGAGCACGCGCCGTACGCGCCCACGCTTCGCAAGGTCGTCAAGCGACTTGAGGCAGCCTCTGGTCGTACCATGATGTCCGGTGCCGAAGGCGAGGGCCGCCTCGATCTCGATGCCGATATCGTTGGCGCGCAGCTTTGCGCGGTCGTGCGCGCCCTGCACGAGGAAACGGCCGATACGCACCGGCTTCAGATCCGCAAGGCTTTGTGCGACCCAGTCGGCTGCCGCGACGGGCTCGATGCTCAGAGACCTCGAAGCGGCTTCGCCTGCTGCAACTTCGACCAGACCGCGCAGGATTGTCTCATCCGGCGCGCGGCTGAAATGGATTGCCACCTGCCAATGCCCGGCGCCGTCTTCGAAGGCGGCACAGGCCGTGTTCTCGGCATCAAGGCTTTCGCCGAGAAAGGCCGCGAGCCGGCGGGCAGTCTGTTCGTCGCATGCGAGCCGAGCGACCGTAGTGGTTGAATTCATTGGTGCAACTTTGCCCTTCGCAATCGCGCGCGCAATGGCTATCTAGGCCCTGTGACGATCGAAGTCCCCAATTCCGCCGAGCTTGGCGCGCTTGCTCTTACCCGCCGCGAAGGCTGGCCTGGGGAATTACGCGTCCTGATTGCCCGTTACCCGCGCGAGCAGTGGGAGGCCCATCCAAACCTCGGTGGGATGGCGCGTTTCTGGCTCTCGCGCCACGCCATGTTTCGTGAGCTGGCCGTCGCGATTGAGGAGATCACCGCGCAATTTCGCGCCGGCAAGCTTCCGCCGGAGGAATTTGCGCGGCAGTTCGTGCCGCGGCTCCAGTTCATGCTCGACCAGCTCAATGTTCACCACCAGATCGAGGATCTGCATTATTTTCCGATCTTCCGGGTGGCCGATGAACGGCTGGCGCGCGGGTTCGAGGTGCTGGAGGGAGACCACCACCACATCCATGCGAATATGGCGCGCACCGCGGAAACCGCGAACGCGCTGTTACGCGCACTGCAGACCGGCGGCGATACGCTGCGCCGATGCGGCGACGACTATGCCGATGCGAGCGCTGGCTTGCTCAAGGGTCTCGTCCGCCATCTCGACGACGAAGAGGATCTGATTGTCCCGTTGATTCTCGACCGCAGCGAGGAAGCACTGGGGGTTGCGCACCATGAATAACCGCGACGAAAGTGAGAGAACAACATGTCCAGCGATACAGGAAAAGTAACTCGAACCCTGCACCTCAGGCTCAGAGCGCCGACGCCGGATGCGGCGAACGTGCTTGGCTCGATGATGAAGAACACGGCAGCCCTGTACAAAGCCTTCGGCGATGCAAAGGTGCGACTCTTGCGGAATGCCGATGATCAGACCCGGTTTCTTCAGGTTATCGAGTTTCAGACGGATCAGACAATTGAGCGCAGCCGGCAGCAGATGGCGAGCGACCCAACCATGCAAAATTTCCTGCAAACCTGGCGCGCAATGTTTCCGGGCGCGGTCGATGTCGAAATATACGAGGATGTGAGCGAATAAATCCGGCTTAGGCGTCAATGCCGCTTGAAGAACTGGATCTCGCGCTCATGCTGTTGCGCGGCCTTCTTCGAGCTAAAGGTGCCGAGGTTGCGGCGCTTGCCGGTCCGCGGATTTTTCTTGCGCGAATAGAGTCGGTATTTGCCGGCAGCAAGTTTGCGGATCATCGTTTCAACTCCGCGCCTCTCCCAGTCAAATCGCGGCCGATGCTTTGGTTCCGCGGCGCTTTCGTACCGCTGCCTGGGCCTTCTTGATGTTGGCAAGCTGGGCGCGCCGCATGGCGGGAGTCGGTTTCTCGCTTTCCGGAATATCCCGTCGCGGTTTGGCACGAAAACGGTCGCCTGAAACATGGACCGGCACCGAGCCTAGCGTACGCAATACTTTGCGCGCTTCTGCAGTATCGGCGACAAGGTTATCGCCCTCGATGTGGGCGTGAGTTTTCTCCACAAGCCATTTGACGGTGTTCCACGCCCCATTGGCCCGCAGACCGGCGACACGTTCGACGCCGCCGGGCGCGCCCACATCCTGTACGCGAAAGGAGACAAACTCGCGGCTCGGGCGGAGTTCGATATGGAAGAAGCGGCCACCGGATTTCGTGCCCGGCTTGGCTCGCCGGCGCTTGCGGGAAGCCGTCTTGCCCTTGGATGCCAATTTTTTGGATGTACCCATCGCATCGTGCTCCTGACAGCCTGATCGACAATGTTAACGGAGCAAGAATCCCTGCGGCGGGCGTTGATCTAGCGCAAATCGCCTGTCACCAGCTGAAGGGGTTGAAGAGGCTGCCGCCGTAGTAGCGGCGCCCATAATACGGATAGGGGCGCTCGCGGTAATAGGGTCGCGCGCTGTATTGCGATTCACGCCCGCTGCGGATCTGGTAGCTGCGCTGCGGCGGGGAGTCCGCCACGTCGTCGTTGCCACGATCGCGGCTCGCCACGAGATCGTCGGGCTTCGGAGCCTCGCCCGTAAGACGCACGCGGGTGTTGAAGACACCTTCGTCCTTGACCAGCGCAATGAGAGTCGCCGCAGTCTGGGGCGCCAGCCGCACGCATCCGTGCGACACCGGCTTGCCGAGATTGCGGACTTCGTAGGTGCCGTGGATGGCATGTGTCCGATCTTCGTAAAGAAAATCGAATTCGGCATTGGCGCGTCGTCCCACTCCCGGGAGAAATGGTCTTTCTCCATGCGGAACGGCTGGAAGTCGCCCGACGGTGTGTCGTAGCCGTCGCGGCCGGTCGATACCGGCCAAGTGTAACGATCCTCGCCGTTCACTGTGACGGTCATCTTCTGCGCTGACTTGTCGATGATGATCATGACATTGGCGCGTGCAGTTTGCGTCAGCGTCAGCGCTGCAAGCATCGCGGCGAAGGAGAGCGCATAGAAACGGAGACGCATACGAATACTCCATCTCCAACCGTGATCATAACAGCCCAGCATGCACCCGGGTATCGAAAGTGGAAGTTCACGCAATATTCATGGAGGCGAGGGGAGGCCAGCGAGTACCTTTGACGCGAGCGCGCAAACCGCGCGCCCGCCCCGGCGCCCGCGTTGCCGGGGCCAAAAACGAACGCCCCCAATGAATTCCAGTTCCGGCTTGCACAAGCCGGGGCTGACCTATCGCATTGATATCGACATTCCGCTGAGGTCGATCGACAGTTCAAGTCCGACCTGGCGTCCACGCACTTCGAGTAAAACACCATTCGAATTTCGGAGACGCGCGGTCTTGGCTCCGCCGGCCACAGCGACGCCCGCCGCCACCGCCGTATATGTCCCGGCGATATCCTCCGGCCTGCGCAGGTTAGACGCACGGCCGACGAGATCGGCGCTGCTGGCGCCAAAAGTGCCAACGCTGACGCCCCCGATGCTCAACGGATAACTTCTGCCCTGGAAATTCAAAGTGCCCCGGCCACCGCCGACACCAACGATGAAGCCCGCTTTGGTAATATGCAGTCGGACCGATCCGCTCGCAGCCTGTGACGGCAATGTCGCCAGAACCAGCATCAGCGCTGCCGCGAAAACCGCTAAAGCACATTTCAGCGCGCGAGAAATACCAAACATCATCGCCTCCTCGTTGTTGAATCGAATAGACACAAAAAAACGCACGCGCTGAGCCTTACAAAGCTCAGCCGTAAATGAAACTCTAACATCGCAATCGAAGCCGATGCCGCCGTCAAGGACCTTGAGTGTCAATCTGCGACACGGCGGTGCCCTTTTACCGCCAGCATGGGGCGACAACAATTGGCCGGTCAATGGGTTGGACGAAAAATTATGAAGCAAGGACAACCGAATCCCAAAGTTCGAAAACGGGTCCGTGTTCAAAATCGAATTGCCTCGAATTTATGCGAGCGATGAGAGACGAAAAAGCAAAGACAAAAAATCGCCATATGCAGGCTTCCCAATCCATGCTCTAAACGTCATGGTATTGTTCTAAACGTCATTACAGGGAGGAAACGATGAGGCGCGTTCTTCTTGCGGCGTTGATTTCCACTTTCGCGGTTGGATCCGCGCTGGCGCAATCCTGCGAGACAAAAGCTGTCGGCAAGGACGGAAAGGCGCTCTCTGGCGCCGCCAAAACCAGCTTTGTGAAGAAGTGCAAGCAGGACGCCTGCGAGTCCAAGGCTGTCGGCAAAGACGGCAAGCCGCTCTCGGGCGCCGCGAAAAACAGCTTCATGACCAAGTGCGAGAAGGACGCGTAACTGCTTCAACGGCGTGATGCCAGGAGTTGACAATGCGTACGATCGTCGTAATCACCAGCGCCATTGTGGGCGCATTGCTTCTGTCTTTTCCGTCTGTCGCTCAGCAGAAGACAGTGAAGGCGTGCACGGAAGAGTGGCGGGCCAACAAGGACGCCAACCAGGCCAAAGGAATTACTCTCAAGGCGTATATCACCCAGTGCCGCACGGCCGGAAGCACGGCCCAACCAAAATCCGCTCCCGCTGCTTCATCGTCGTCGAAGAAAAAGACAGCAACAACGCCTGCTCCTGCCAGTTCACAGAAAACCGTCAGGGCATGTATCGAAGAATGGCGCGCCAACAGAGCCGCCAATGAGGCGAAGGGAATAACGCAAAAAGCGTATGTTGCGGATTGCCGCGCCGGCACCACCACGGCACAGCCGGCACCCGCCACGCCGCCGGCTCAGCGTCGCGCGACAACAACGCCCGCGCCGGCACCGGCTCCAGCGCCGGCCCAAACTCCTCCGCCCGCCAGAACAGCAACGCCGTCGCCTCCGCCTGCAGCGACGGCACCGACCGGCGCCAACCAATATGCGACCGAAGCTCAGGCCAAGTTCCGATGCGGAACAGGCACGGTCGTCTGGGCCAACCTCGATTCAAAAATCTATCATTTCACCGGCTATAAATCTTACGGCACCACAAAAACCGGCGCGTATATGTGCGAGCGGGATGCCACGAGCCAGGGAATGCGGGCCGCGAAAAACGAGAAACATCCCTGAGCGCATGACGCTCCGCCCATCGCACTCACGCTATGGAGGTTGAGATGGGACTTCTGGATCAACTCGGCGGCTCGCTGAAGGGCGTTCTCGGCTCTCTTAAGCAAGGCGAAGGTCCGGCAGTGCTGTCGGCGCTGCTCTCCAAGACCAATTTTGGAAATTTGCAGGGCCTTGTGGAGCAGCTTCAACAGGGCGGATTGGGCGATCAGGTCAATTCCTGGTTGAGCAACGGGCCAAATTTGAACGTCACACCCGAACAAATCCGGGCAGCCCTCGACAGCGATCAGATCAGGCAGCTCGCGCAGCACTTCGGCGTCCCGGTCGATGATGCGTTGAAAATGCTGGCGAGCCGCCTTCCCGGCATTGTCGACGCGGCAAGCCCGAACGGGACGATTCAAAAATTGTGAACGAGGCGTTTAGGACGCGCGCGTCGCTCACATGATCGGTTTGCCGCGGGCGTCGATTGCCTTTTCAATCCGGATCAGCGCACCGATGCCGGCCTCGGCGCCCGCATGAGTCTGCTCGCGCGGCAACAGCTTGGCGAAGATTGCGTCGCGCACCGGTCCTGTCTCGTGCAATTCGACCGACCCGAAGAAGCGCAGGAATCCGGAATCCAACACGCCATCCCGCTGCGCCTTGAAGTTGGCGTACATCACGCACACGCGCTTGTCGTGGCCGAGATTTTCCAGCAGCGCCCGCTTTGAGCGCTCCCACCAGGCGAGATGGAAGTCGTCGAACACGATCATGCTGCCCTTCGGCGTGATATTCGGCCCCAGCGGCCCATGCGTGGCGACGAGGCACGGATAGCCGTCGTCCCAGGCGTTACGGATCAGGGTTTTGATGGTCTCGGAAAGCATAGAGTCACCTGGAGGATTGGGCCTTTTGAGGCGGCGCGCGAGGCCATCGACTTTATCCCGGATAGAGCGCACGATGGCAACGACCGAAACGCCAGATCAAAGCGGCCGGGCCTCCAATCCAACTCAGCGACCGGACCCCATCCGGGGCTCCGTTGCCCACGCACCGAACCTAAGGTCGGGCGAAAGGAAAACTCATGAATTTGCCACCCATGCTGCAAGGCGAGCAATTGACGCGTCTCCTGCAAGGTGCCGTCGCCGGCGCGGTCGTCACCATGATCCTCGGTTTTGGCTGGGGCGGCTGGCAGCTGCATAGCAAGGCGGAGAAATTGGCGCAGCAGAGCGCCAATGAGGCATTGGTCGCGGCGCTCGCACCCATCTGCGTCGACAAGTTTCAGCATGCAACCGACGCCAAGACGACACTGGCCGCGTTGAAGGCAACCGACAGCTGGAATCAGGACACCTTCATCGAGAAGGGTGGCTGGGCGACATTTCCAGGCAGCGCGAACAACCGCATGGTCGCCGAAGCCTGCGCCAAAATACTCAGCGGCCAGAAATAGAGTCGATCGTTCTCGCGGCCGGGTTGGCTGACGGCGTCAGTGCTTCCGCGCGTCGACGCGGAAGCCGACGATCGTCTGCTCCCCCAATGCCTTGGCTGCCTCCAGCCGGTGCAGGCCCTCGACCAGGACAAAGCGGGCGCCGTCCGGACGCACCAGAATTGGCGTCTTTTGGCCATCGGCGAGCATGCTTTGCGCAATCTCCTCGACGCGTTTGGGATCAAGCGTAGCCCGCCGCTTGACCGGCACGTAGATGGTGTCGACCGCGAAGGTCTCGCGCTTCATCATGATGCGAACAGCCTAGCACAATTTGGACGATTATCCGTCTCGTCGCAGGGGCGGGGTGGGCCTTTTTCCGCGCCGGCGTCGTCCCCACATAGCCAACAGCAGTGGGGAGATCCTTCCGCAATGTCGGAACAGTTCGTCGTCGTCATCCCGCATCGCCTCGGCAAGGACGAGGCCTTGCGCCGCATCAAGGATGGGCTTGGCCGAGCCAAGACCGAATTTGCCTGGGTGCTGTCCCTGGAAGAAGAAATGTGGAGCGGAGACCGCCTGACTTTCCGCGTCTCAGCCCTCGGTCAGCGGGCCGCCGGTATCATCGATGTCTATGAGGCGGGAGTGCGGGTCGAGGTTACGCTGCCGTGGTTGCTTGCACGCTTTGCTCACGCCGCACAGCGCGTGATCGGCCAGAAGGGTCAATTGATGCTGGAGAATAAATAGCGGCGCTCCGCGCGTGCCGTTGTTAAATCCCTAAATCGAGCACCCAGTAGCGCATGCCGTTGCTGCCGACAGCTGAGGCAATGCCGTAGTACGTCACGTCCCGCCGCAACATGTTGGCACGGTGACGGCCTGATCTCGCCCACATGCGGATGACGCAATCCTCGGTCGCGCAGCCGAAGGCGACATTCTCAGCTGCAGCGCCTGAAGTTATCGAAACACGTTGACGGAAGCCGGCATGGTCGAGCCGTTGGCGCGCAGCAAGGCTGTGCGCGTGGCTATAGGCGGCGCCGGAAAGCGAACCACTTGGCGACAGCGGCGGCAGGCCGTGTTGTGCGCGGAATGAATTGAGGTCGAGCGCCAGCGAAGCACTTGTAAGAAGGCTGGACGCAAAAGCCGCAATGAGAATCTCGCGCTTCATAAAAAAAGAATAGCACGGGCGCGGCCGACCGTCCGCTGGAGGAGGGGCCTATGACCGGCGCCGGCCTTTGTTGGCCCGCGGATGCCACCAGCAGGCGTAGGCGATGTAGTCGCCGTAGACGCGATGGATGCTGGTGATCACCGCATATTTGTTGAAGTGGCTACAATTGCTTTGCGCGATGTCGAGCGCATCGCGTTCGGCTTCCGGCGACCATGGGATGATACCGCCGGTATCGTTGCCTTTCGGGCCATAGACGCCGACGCATGAGGCAAGAGTCAAACCCAACACCACCAAAAGGAGTGCCCGCTTTCTCATGTTGCTCCACCAGCCCTGAAAATCATCAGTCCGCCCGACTCAATGCTAAGTGCGTGCCGCGCGATATACCAGCCCCCGACGCCGCCTGGAACTGCGGCAACGGCGAGGCGGGCGCGTCCTTATTCTCTCCACACGCTCTCCAAAAATCGGTCTCGTTTCGACAGCATAGCGATACCCGCGCGAGGGGACTCAATCCTTATCGATTACCGGAGTTTGCGCATCGCGGTGCGTGCGCGATGCGCGTTTTACCGCCGTTCGGGGACAATATGCGGCATCTGTTCTTGCCTGCTTGCATCTGCTTGATGACCTTATCCGGCGCCGCGGGCGCGGATGGAATTTCGTCGGAGCAATTTTCCGGGGCCAAGGCCGAAGACAACAATGTAGCGGCGCAAGTGACGGAAGGTCCCGGCAGCCCAGAGCGGGACGAGAATGCTCCGCCCAAAGCTGCCGACGCATCGGAAAATCCGCCGGCAGCAGAGACTGTCGTGCCGCTGCCGATAAGGCGCCCGCCGCCAGTGAAACATCTCGTCGTTGCGCGCTCGCGGCATGAAATCTGTTCGAGCGTGATTGGGGCCGCGCATTCGAACGATCTGCCGATTCCGTTTTTTATCCGTCTTCTTTTCCAGGAAAGCGGTTTCAAACCTGATGTGGTGAGTCGCGCCGGTGCGCAAGGCATCGCGCAATTCATGCCGGAGACGGCAGCGACCGTCGGCCTCCGCAATCCCTTCGATCCGATACAGGCAATCGCGGCCTCCGGCCGCCTGCTTGGCGATCTTGTGCGTCAATTCGGAAATCTCGGTCTGGCTGCCGCCGCCTACAACGCGGGTCCGAGGCGCATCCAGGACTGGATCGACAAAAAGGGCAAACTTCCGGACGAGACGCAGCATTATGTGAAGACGATCACCGGCCGCCCGGCGGAAACATGGAAGGGGCATACGGTGGGCGGGTTGTCCTCGGTGCTCCCGCGCGAGGCGCCATGTCAGGACGCAGCCATCCTTGTGGCCTCGAATGCTGCCGGCCGCCCCGCACGCGGGATCAAGTTGCGCGCACCAAGCGTACAGACGGCCGCGGTCCGCGAGAAACCTGCGCGCCTCGCAAAAGAGAAGACTCCGACGATCATGGTTGCCGAGCACGCGAGCGGCAAGCACGACAAGAGGTCCGGGGGCACCGGCACTGGAAGCAACAAAGGCGGGAAGGGAGCCATCCAGCTCGCCGCATCGAGCAAAAAGAAGGACCGAAAGGGCAAGCCTCCGCGGCACTAGGCCATTGAGGTATTCCGAGCGGATTTCTGCTAGAAAAACCCGGCGCCCCATGGGTTGTTTCACGCCGGGTATCCGATGGCCTCTACGCCTACGCCGCGTTCCACCGATTTGCTGTCGGATTTGCCCGAGCGGCTTTCGGCTGCGCTTCTGGCCAACGCCAAGCCGGTCAAGCTGGCGGCCGATGAAGTGCTGTTTCTCACCGGTGATCCAGGCGACGGCTGTTACCGTCTGGAGGAAGGCCTGCTCAAGGTGAGCATGGTCTCGCCTACCGGCGCCGAACGGATTCTCGCAATCCTCGGGCCTGGTTCGATCGTCGGCGACATGGCGATGATCGACGGACGTCCGCGGTCGGCGTCGGTCACGGCCCTGCGTGACTGTAAACTCAGATTCGTCAGCCGTGCCGCCTTCGAGGCCGTGGCCGGGAAAAATCCCGAAATTTACAAGCATCTTCTCAACCTGGTGGCCGCGCGCCTGCGTGACACCGACCAGGTCGTGGCGGCCGGAACTTTCCTTCCGGTCAAGGGACGCGTCGCGCGCGCGTTGCTCGATCTGGCGAAGGCGTTCGGAAATGATGTGGGCGGCGGCCGCATTGTCATCCGGCAGAAACTGAGCCAGAGCGACGTCGCCGCCATGGCGGGGATCGCACGCGAAAACGTCAGCCGCATTCTCAACGAATGGATGCGCCTGAAACTGGTGACCCGGCTGTCGGGCTATTACTGCATCGAGAGCAAGGCGAGGCTCGAAAAAGAGCTGAAACTATAGCCTTTTCAGGCTTTTGCCTGCCACTTGGATAAAAGCGCGCATCTGTGACGCCGGTCACATCGACGTGGGGCCCGCCGCCCTAGTGTGATCGCCATAGGGAGCCGGTTGCTCCCGCATCAATCAGGGCCAACGACCATGCGTAAGACCATCATCCCCGCCGCCGCCACCATGTTCCTTGCTTGCGTGACGGTGGTCACTGGCGTGGCGCGCACCATCGAAGGCCCCGCAACCGACACGACCTTGGCGAGCCTGGTGGTTAGTCCCCACACCATAGGCAGCCTGACGGCCAGGATTTTGAACGCGATCTGACCGTCTACAGGCCTGCCCCTACCCCAGGGGCAGGCCCCGAATTCACGAACCTCCAAACTGTTATAGCGGCCTGCCACAGGCCGCTTTTTTTGTGCTGCGCGTTGTGAAATCCAAGTGGATGTGGATCGGGAGCTACTGCTTACCCGGCCTTGTGCAAGTTGATCGGGGCCGGCCGACCGGAGAAACAGGCTTCGAGCGGAAACATCTCGCTGGTTTTTCGCGAGCCGTAGATTTCCAGCAGCTTGCCGCCAGGCGCCTGCACGAGATCGTGCCAACAACGTGCGTCACCGACCGCTGGAACTTTTAGTTCCATCCGGCGTTTGCGGTCCGGGGCTTCCTGACCACCGCGATTAGAGTGGACCCTCATTGTCCGTGCCGTTCGCGACATTTGGCGTTGAAAACACTTCGAGGGCGATAGCCAGCACTTCATGCGTCGCAGTTTGTCGCTCCCGTTGCGTTTGGCGGTCCTGGTCGCCGGCACGAGTTTGCCACTGATCGGATTTTCCGCAGCCATTGTTTATCAGCATTACCAGCAGGACCAGCGCGAGGCATTCGGGCGCGTGTTGCAGTTCACGCGCAGTATCCAGCTGGTGCTCGACCGTGAGATGCAGGGCATTGCCTCCGGCCTCGCCGTTCTTGCGGGCGCGGATTCGCTGGCGCATGGCGACTTCGAAACCTTTCGCGCGCGGGCGCGAGCATTTCTGTCGCAGTATCCGGACGATCCCTCGATCGTGATTGCCGAACGCGCGGGACGCCAGGTCTTCAACTCCGCCACCGCGTCAGGTGCACCTCTGCCGCCCCATTTCAATCTTTGACCAGAAAGGCGTCAATTTCGCCCGCATCCCCAACCCCGAGACGACAATCGGCTCGCGTGCATCGCCGACGCTGTTCGCCGTCATGTTCAGCGCCCCGGAAGGGCAGGCCCGCACGGTCTCCCTCGAAGGCGTGCCGCTGCTCACGGCCTTCGTCCGTTCCGAACTGACCGGCTGGACAGCGGCTGCCGGCATTGCCGAGGCGACGCTGACCGCTCCTGCGGTCCGCACCTTCGTTCTGACCGGCATGATCGGTATTGTGATGCTGCCAATCGGTCTCGCATTTGCCATCCGCATGGCAAGCAACATCGGCCGCGCCGAAGCATTGCACGAACTGCTGATCAACGAGATCAATCACCGCGTGAAGAACACGCTGGCGACGGTTCAGTCGTTGTCGCTGCAGACTTTCCGCAACGGCGCCGATGCCGCCGCGCGCGCCAAATTTGACGCGCGGCTGGCGTCGCTGGGCCGAGCACACGATGTCCTCAGCGCCAGGAAATGGGAAGGCGCAGACATTGAGGAGATCATCGAGGCGACGCTCGAGCCTTTCGCGAGTGCGGCGAAGGACCGCATTCGCCTGTCGGGCCCTCCCGTTGCGCTGTCTTCGCGGTCGATCGTCATGTTGTCGATGGTGCTGCATGAGCTGGCCACCAACGCCACCAAATACGGCGCGCTGTCGACGCCGAGCGGCCGCGTGGCCATCGACTGGTCGCTCAAGCCGGGCGACAAAGTCGAACTGTTGTGGTCGGAATCTGGCGGCCCGCGTGTTGAGAAGCCGAGTAATGCGGGTTTCGGCTCAACCTTGATCGAAAAAGGGTTTGCGTCGCAGATCGGCGGCGCCGCCACGCTGCGATTTGACCCCAAGGGGGTCACCTGCATGCTGGAATTTTCGCCGCGCTAGTTATTCCAGCGCGTTCCCTGTAGCGGAGCTAACCCGCAACCGCTTTATGCCGCGGCCTGGCAATCACGCGGCCGACGAGCTCGGCATAGGCCTCGATCGGCTGTGGCTTCCCGGTGAGATAGCCCTGTACCTCGTCGCAGCCCTCCAGCGCCAGGAACGAGAGCTGGCTTTCGGTCTCGACGCCTTAGGCGAGAACCGGGATGTTCAGGCTGTGCCCGAGCGTGATGATGGCGCGCACGATCGCCATCGAATGGTGATTATTGTCGAGATCGCCAACGAAGACCCGGTCGATCTTGATCTTCTCGAACGGGAAGGCGTGCAGGTAGGACAGCGACGAATATCCCGATCCGAAATCATCGAGCGCGATATGTACGCCGAGCAGCTTCAGCTTACGCAGGATCGACACTGCGCGCGAGAAGGTCGATCAGCACGCCTTCAGTGATTTCCAGCTCGAGCCTGATGGGCGTTTCACCGCGCGCGCCGATGTCGCGCCAAGACGCAAGCAAACGAAGCCCCGCACGGCCAAGGCCGCACGGGGTGCTTCCTTAATATTATGTATTGGGACGCGTCAGGCGACGCAGACGTATTGCGACGCGGTCATTCCTAGACGCTGCGCGGCGCCCCGCGCGAGGTCGAGCCGTGCGCCCATGCGATAGGCGATGCCCCACGGCCCGGTATCGTTGAT
>DATGDN010000119.1:0-17888 GCA_035310865.1 Pseudolabrys sp.
ATCAGCGCCAGGCGGTCCGACGAGACCAGGGCGCTCATCAAGAAGAATGGCGGCGAGCTGAAGGCCGGCTATGCGGCGCTCGGCGGCGTCGATCTCGTGTTGATCGTCGACCTGTCGGACACCCCGCGCGCAATGGCAACGTCGGCGGCCGCGGCGAAAATGACCGGGATCGCCTTCAGGACCTCGCCCGCGGTCACGATCGAGGAATTCGACAAGCTCGTGGCGTAAGGTTTCGGCCTCCGGCGCGCCGTGGGGGGAGGAGACGCAAGCCTCAGTCCTTCTTCCGCGGCAGGCCCTTGCGTTTGGTGTGGGCGAATTCCTCGAGCTGCTTCTGGCTCATCGATTCAGCCATTTGCCGTGAGGCGCCCCTGAGGCTCGAGATTGGGCGCTCGCCGCGTTTCGCGGACAATGCCGCGCCCGCCGCCATCTGCTGCCTTTTCGATCTTGCCGGCATGACGTTTACTCCCTGCTGATAGAGGAGGAACGCACGCAGGCCGCGGACCGTTCCGCGCGTTGGTCCGGCCGCCTGTCCCGCCGCCGCTACTTCACCTTCATCATCTTTTCCGGCTTGGCGCCGACACGGGTAATGCTCTTGATCGCGAGCGGCGCGCGGCCGGACTTCTCGGCGATCTCGCGGTCCTGCTCGATCAGGAAGCCGAGCGCGGGCGCGTCCTTCTCCAGGCCGCCGAGCAGCTCGGCCGGCACGCGCCGGTTGGAGCGTTGCGAGCCGTCCTCATAGACCACGTCGAAAAAGACGAATTCGCCCTTGGGGTTGGTCCCCGGTTTTTTTGCCATTGGTTCCGGTCCTGCGCGAAACGGAAACCCCCACGGCGTGGCGCGGGGCTTCCGGTGCGGCGGAGTTAAACCATCGGCTTTCGTTTGAACAGAGCCTTTTGCCGCTTCAGAGCGTCAGTTCGTTTTGGTCGCCTCCGCCACGGTCACCGGCTGGTCGCGCCAGACATCGGGAAACATCTTCTTCAGGTTCTCGACCTTCGGCGCGTCATTGAAAACAATGTACGGCTGATAGGGATGCCTGATCGCGTAGTCCTGGTGATAGGCCTCGGCCGGGAAGAACGAGGCCTTCATGGTGGCGGTCTTCGTGACGATCGGGCGCTTGAAGGCCTTGGCCGCATCGAGCTGCGCGATATAGGCGTTCGCGGCTTTCGCCTGCGCCTCGCTCTGCGGGAAAATCTCCGAGCGGTACTGCGGGCCGGTGTCCGGGCCCTGGCGGTCGAGCTGCGTCGGGTCGTGCGCAACCGAGAAATAGATCTGCAGGATCTTGCCGTAGGAAACCTGGCGCGGGTCGAAGGTCACCTGCACGGATTCGGCGTGGCCGGTGCGGCCCGAGCCGACGGTCTCGTAATAGGCGTCCTTCTGCGCGCCGCCGGCATAGCCGGACACCGCGTTCTTCACGCCCTTCACGTGCTGGTAGACGGCCTGGATGCCCCAGAAGCATCCGCCCGCGAGCACGGCGGTCTCGAGTCCGGCGGCTTGTCCGGAATTTTGCGCGGGCGCGTCCGCCGCGGGCGGCGGGATGGTCACGGCAGATTCGGCGTGGGCGGCAAGCGGCGAGGCGGCGAGGGCAAAAGCGAGGAGGAAGGCGGAGCGGCGCGTCATGATGGGCATCCCGGTGAGTGATTTTGAAGCTATCTTGCATCTCTCATACGGTGCGGCATTACACAAAGTTACACGTCTGCGTGACGGGTGCGTCAATCGGCTAGGGGTATGGCAACAGTCATGAAAGCACGGTCCGTCCGGCGGGCGGCAGTCATTGCCGGCCTCATGATGCTGGTGCTTTCGTCCGCCGGCCACGCGGCCTGCGGCCCCGGAACCGAAGCCTGCGAGCCTGCGATCGAGGAGGCCCGGGCGAAGCTGGAACGGCTGTTCAGCTCGGCCTACGTCACGCCGCACGCGCTGGTCTCGCTGGAGAAGCGCGATGGCCGCAGCCTCGAGACGCGCGGCCGCAGGATGTATGAAATGCGGTTCGTGGCCGTGCTGAATTATCCCGGCGACAGGCTGCGCTGCCGGAAGCATCTCTGCCCGAGCTGCACAACTATCTGGTGGAAGTCGACGCCGCCGCGAAGAAGGCAACGATCGCGGGCTGGCTTTTCTTCGAGCAGGGGCCGGACGGCTGGCGCTAGGCGCGCGAGGGCCGCGCCGATTCGCTCTGTAGGGTGGGCTAAGGCGCGGCTCGTCCACGCCGAGCCCACCGTGGAATTTGCATATGTGTCGGTGGGCTCGCTCGCCTTCGCGCTGGCGCGCGCCGGCTTCGCTTGGCCCACCCTACGGCGTTTGCCGCTACTCCAGCCCCTCGATGATCCGGATGTCGCGCACCGCGCCGTCGCCGAGCGCGCGCAGCGCCTCCGCGTAGCCGGGGCTGTCGTGGCCCGCGATCGCCTTTTCGAGGCTGGGGAATTCGGACACGACCAGCCGTTCCTTCATCCCGGATTCATAGGTCGCGTTCGGGTTGCCGCGGCAGAGATAGCGCACGCCGAACGGCGCCAGCGCGACCGGCGCAAGTCTGGCGTAGGCGGCAAGCTTCGCGGGGTCCTTGATCTCGCGATACGTCGTGACCCAGTAGGCTTTGGGCATTGGTTTCCTCCCCATGATGGCACTCCAATCCTAGTCCTTGTGTGAGCGCGGGAGAAAGGTGGCTTGCGGGTTCCTCTCTCCGCCTCATGCTGAGGCGCGCACGAAGTGCGCGTCTCGAAGCATGGGGCGGCCCCATGGTTCGAGACGCGTCGCTGCGCGACGCTCCTCACCACGAGGCCGGAAGGGTGCTGGATTCCCGCATAGGCGTGCGGAAGCACGCCGTCCTTCGGACGGCTATGCGCGGGAATGAGCGGATCTGGCACCGGCGCCAATTGACCACAGGCGACAACCCCCGCCATGACAGTGTAAAGATCGCGCGGGGGCAACACAGGTCCATTCATGCCAAGGCTGATCGCTTCGATATTCTTTGTGCTCTTGCTTGCGATGCCGGCTTCGGCCGCCCAGTGCGGCGGCGATTTCGGCACGTTCCTCTCCGCCATGGGCCGCGACGCGCAGGCGGCCGGCGTCTCGCGCGCCGTCATCGACCAGGCTTTCGCCGGCGTCACGATCGACCAGAACGTGCTCGCCTTCGACCGCCGCCAACGCGGCATGTTCCACGCCAAGAGCTTCGAGGAGTACGCGCGCACGCGCGTCATTCCGCCGCGCATCAAGCGCGCCAATACGCTGATGCAGAAGCACGCGCAGCTGCTGTCGCGCATCGAGCGGCAATTCGGCGTGCCGCAGACATTGCTGATGGCGATCTGGACCATGGAGAGCGACAACGGCACCGGCGACATGGGCAAACTGCCCGTCGTCCGCACGATTGCGACGCTGGCGCATGACTGCCGCCGCACCGAGCTGTTCCAGAACGAGCTCGTCTCCGCGCTGAAAATCCTCCAGCGCGGCGACCTGCCGCTGCGCGACCTCATCGGCGCCTTTGCGGGCGAGATCGGGCAGACGCAGTTCCTGCCGTCGTCCTACATCAAGTACGGCGTCGACTATGACGGCAACGGCCACGTCGATCTGCGCCACAGCGTGCCGGACGTGCTTGCATCCACCGCCAATCTGCTGAAGGTCAACGGCTGGAAGGCCGGCGCGCCGTTCGGCGAGGGCACCGAGAATTTTCAGGTGATGCGCGAGTGGAACAGGTCCGAGATCTACCGCAAGACGCTCGTTCTGTTCACGGAACGCATGCGGGAGTAGAATTCACACTCTCGTTCCATGTCATCGCCGGGCATAGCCGTTCGAAGAACGGCGTGCTTTCGCACGCCTATGTCCCGGCGATCTCGATTCATCTGGCACACCGTCATTCCGGGGCGCGCCGATAGGCGCGAACCCGGAATCCAGACGCAAGCGTGTTGCCTGTTTCTGGATTCCGGGTCCAGCCCTGACGGGCCGTCCCGGAATGACGAGTGAGAGGCGTGTCCTCCTAAGCGGATGGCCGGGACTTCAGGCGCGAAGACGACGCTTCGCGCCTTAGCCCACCCTACAAGCGTCGTATCGTCATGCCCGGCCATAGCCGTTCGAAGAACGGCGCGCTTTCGCACGCCTATGTGCCGGGCATCCACGTCTTCAGTCCGTGCCGCAAGAAAGACGTGGATGGCCGGGACAAGCCCCGCCATGACGGCCGCCAATCCGGTTTCGGTTTGAGGAATGGCCGTAACCGGGCGAGAGCCATGGCATCGGGGCATGCGCCGCCCTCATAAAAAAACCCGCCGTATCCGGCGGGGCGAAGAAGGGGAGGGAGGATCTTCGCGTCCACCAGGATGGGGCAGGAAAAGACAATTGTCTGTGAAGCGCCTCACATTCGCCCGCTTGCCGCTCCGGTATCTTGATCGTGGGTATCGGTTTTCCGCGGGACGCGGGAGAGGGACAAAAAATGGAGCACGCCATGCTCGCCCTCATCATCGAACACTTCAAGCTGCTGGTGCTTTTCGGGCTGATCGGCGCGATGGTCACGCTCTCGCATTTTGGCAAACGGCAGGAATTTTCATCCGTTCGTCCCCGCGAAAGCGAGGACCCAGCTCACTGAACGGTCTGGATTCCCGCATAGGCGTGCGGAAGCACGCCGTCCTTCGGACGGCTATGCGCGGGAATGAGCGGAGTAGGGTGGGCTAAGCGGCCGCCGAAGCGCTTGGCGCAGGCGGACGCGAGCCCACCATCGGCATTGCGAACCGTGTGAATTCCGCGGTGGGCTCGCTTCGCTTAGCCCACCCTACAGACGCTTCGCTTAGCCAACCCTGCATGCTGTTTGTCATTCCGGGACGGCCCGCCAGGGCCGGACCCGGAATCCAGAAACGATCACCGTACTTGCATCTGGATTCCGGGTCCGCCGCCATAGCGCGTCGAAGACGCGCGTAAACGCGCTTATGGGCGGCATCCCGGAATGACGAGGGAGGGGGTGTGCGCTCACCGCTCTTCATACTGCTTGTAAATCTGCCCGCCGTCGTAGCCGCAGGCGATGCGGCCGAGGCGGAAGCGGAATTCCTCCGTGTCGATCACCTTTAGGGCCGCATCGACCTCCGCCGCATTCGACGGCGTGCGGCCACGCTCGAGAATGTCGGCGAGGATCTTCCGGTCGAGATAGGGCAGCACCGACCAGAATCCCTTGCCGAGGATGCGCGTCAGCGCGTGGTCGGGATGGTTCGGGTTCTCCGGCGCGCGGCCAATTTCGTACATGTGCCGCACCGAATTCCACGGCGCGCGCTCACGCGGAAACCGCACCGCGACCTCTTTCGCTTCCTCCGCGACATAAAAGCGGTTGAGCGTATCGAACAGCATGAAACGGTAGCCTTGCGCGAGCAGGAACGGTTCCCATTCCTCCCATGACGGCTCGTTCGATCCGGGCGTGATTGCCTCGACCACCACGGCCTTCGGCCGAAAGGTTTTCCAGTCGCCGCTCCTGAGCACGTCGGATTCGGCGCCCTCCACGTCGACCTTGAGGAAGTCGATCGCGGCAAGGCCGTGCGTCCGGCACAGCTCGGCGAGCGGCATCATCGGCATCTTGACGGTGCGGTAACCGGCGTCGGCGGCCTTCACCGCGTCCGCGTGCTTCGCGCTGGTCGTCGACAGCCCGTGAAAGTTTTCGAACACGTGGAAGTCGGCATCGCCGCTGCGCGTGCCGATCAGGGCCGCGACCGCGACATCACGCGGGCGCAACCGCGCGTACAGATCGATGAGCTTGCGCTGTGGCTCAACCACGACGCCCCGCCAACCGCGCTCGTAGAAGAAGAACGAGACATTGTCGGCGATCGGATGGCCGGCGCCGATATCGACGTAGGTGCCTGACCGCGCGCCGCCGAAGGCGAGCCAGAGATGGGTGTCCTCCATGTTCTGCGTGTAGGAAAGGTCCATGCGCTCTCCGCGTCCCGTCCAAGGAAATGGGGTAGGTCGCTCCAGGTCTCGAAGGTTAATTTTATTATGCCACGTCCGCTGCCGAAGCTGATCGGCTCGCCAAAAAAGCAATATTTACGCGCGCAAGTAGCTTTTGCGCCGGATCTTCCCCGAAATACGACTGACCGCCAAAAAGAACCTGACGGAACTTTAAACGGCCTGCGCAGTTAGGGGCACAGTCTTTCGGGAGGCGATTTTCTACGTCTGCGGTCCAGACGGTTTACTTGGAAGCGAGTCGAAACGGGTTCTCCCCGGCTGAGGCCGGCGGAATTTACCCGTCCAAAGTCTGGCGTTGTGCCTGGGCGCTAGTCGCGCCCGGACTTTTGACGAATGAACTCATGCCGGAGGAGGCGGCGTGACCGGAAATCATCATCAGCTCACAAGAGGGACACCATGAATCGATCGACTATCATGGGAGCGTCTATCGTATTGCTCCTTGCGGCTTTTGTGTTCAATCCGGCAGAGGCGTACCACAAGCGCCATCACAACCGTCACCACGATCAGTACTCTCATTCCTATCCCGATCATTTCGTCCTGCAGCAGTCCGACCGCGTCGTTCGCCATCAACGCATGCGCTCCACGCGGCATGCCGCCGATCGCAGCGCCGACGGTTGCATCGACACGAACGAGGGGCGGCGCGTTTGCGGAGGGGCCGTTCCCCAGGTGGCGATGGCAGCAGCGCCCGGCGTGCCGGTTTTGGATGCGGCCGGCAATCGCGCCTATGCGATGGCCGATGCCGGCTCCATCATCGGCTCGCGTCCCAGCGGCTGCCCGCATGCCTACTGCGGCTGCGGCTTGCGCAAATATCTCGGGCTCGAGGACAAGCGCCTGAACCTCGCATCCAACTGGGCGCGGCTGTTCCCGCGCGAGTCCGGACCGCGCGCCGCACTGGCTGCCGTGCGCAGCGGGCACGTCATGTACATCGAAGCCGCGGCCGGCAACGGCCAGTGGCTGATCCGCGACTATAATTCCGGCGGAGGACTGTCGCGCATGCATGTGCGCGACGTGCGCGGCTACGTGTTCGTCAATCCGCACACAATGGTCGCAAGCCGCTCAAGCGGCACCTGAGACGTTATCGGCGCGCGTGCACGCTCAACGGCGTGCACGCGGCTAGCCGGCGACGGCTTTCCTCAAGGTGAGGACTTCCTGGTCGCGCGCGCGCAGCGCGCTTTCGAGCCTCTTGATGTTGTCGAACAGGCGCGCCGTCGACAGCCGCAGGAAATAGAATCCGAAAGTCGGGTTCTGGTAGTAAAGCTGCTCGATCTTTTCGTACGAGATCTCCAGCACAGCACCGCTTTCCGTGCACGTGAGCGTCTGCGTGCGCGTGCGCTCGGGCGCCAGCATTCCAAACTCACCGACCACCGCGCCGGGCATGATATCGATATTGATCTCGTCGAGATGCAGCCTGCCGCCGACGACGAAATAGAGGTGATTGGCCTGGTCGCCTTTGCGAAACAGTGTGTCCCCGGCGTTGATCGCGCGCTCGGTCATGAACGGCTTGAGCCAGTCGAGCGACATATCGCCTTTGCTCGCCGCCTCCACCTGCTTGATCAGCCGCAGCATCTCGTACAGCCGGTATATATTGAGCGGGAGCAGTACGGTGTGCAGCACCACCGTCGGAATGCTGCCGAAGAGGATCCCGTAGGTGACGAAGGCTACGTTGCTGGCAATGCCTACCATGCGAAGCGGAATCATGGTCCGCATCGAAAGCGTGGCAATGACCAGCCCCGCCGCGACAAATCCGACCAAGGTGACGATATATCATGTGCCCCCCGCAATCCTTGCTCGCCCCCGCGCACGGTAGCGAGCGCCTTTCGGCCAGACAACGCTGTTTCGGCCTTGGGAAAAGAAATCGTCAGGTTCTACGCCTGCGGCTCCGACACCATGCCCCAGCGCCGGACGGTAGCGTGTTCAAGGGTCTGGAAGACAAACCGTTCGAACACCACGCCGATGACACCGATACCGACCAGCGTCGCGAGCATGATCCCGGCGTCGAGGAATTCCGCAGCGGTGAAGATGATCTCGCCGAGGCCAAGCTTCGGGCTCGCCAGCAATTCGCCGCCAATCACGCCGATCCAGGCGCGGCCGAAGGCAAGCCGCAGGCCGGTGATGACGTAAGGCAGCGAGCCGGGCCAGATCACCTTGCGGAACAGGGTCGCCTCGTCGGCGCCCATCACCGTTGCCGCGCGCAGCCACAACGGATTGACCGCGCGCACGCCGGTCCACACGCTGTAGACCAGCGGGAAAATCGAGGCATAGATGACGACGAGAATGGTGGCGAGATTGCCGATGCCAAACCACAAAATGAACAGCGGCACCCAGGCAAGCGAGGGGATCGGCAGCAGCACGCTCAGAACCGGCAGGAAGATGCGCTCGGCCACCCAGGAGCGCGCCATCATCACGCCGAGCGGCACTGCGACCGCAAACGAAATGCCCAGGCCGATGAAGACGCGCACCAGCGTCGCCAGCGCGTTCTTGATGAAGCTGCCGTCGGCCAGCATGGCCCAGATGACGCTGCCGACAGCTTCGAGCGGCGGTGTCATCGCCGTCGAAAACATGTCGCTGCGCGCGAAGCCTTCCCAGATGGCGAGCAGCACCGCGACGCCCGCCATGCCGCGCGCAAAAGCGACAAAAGAGAAGCCTTTTCTCATGCCGCCACCATGCCCCAACGAACCACCGTCCACCGCTCGATGCGTGTGAAAACCTGCCATTCGAGCAGGATGCCGATGGCGCCGATCACCGCGATGGTGGCGAGCATCACGTCGGTGTTGAGGAAGGTCTGCGCCCCGAAGATCAGCCAGCCGAGACCGCGCTTCACCGACATCAGCATTTCGACCGCGATCAAAAGGCGCCAGGCCTGCGCCAGCCCGAGCCGCAGCCCGATCATGATGTAGGGCAATGCCCCCGGCAGCACGACGCGGCGGAAGATGTCACGGTCGCGCGCGCCCATTACTACAGCTGAGCGTAGCCAGATCGGCTTCACCGCCTTCACGCCCTTCCAGGCATTGATGATGACGGTGAAGCTCGACGCGACGCCGACGAGCAGGATGGTCGGCAGATCGCCCAGCCCGAACCACAACACGAACAGCGGCGCGTAGGCGAGGCCGGGAATCGGGTAGAGGAACGTGACGATCGGCAGCAGCGTGTCCTCGATCCACTGCCGCCGCCCCATCGCGATGCCGACCGACACGCCGATGACGGCAGCGATCAGGAATCCGGCGCCAAGACGATAGATCGTCGCCACGGTCGCCGCCAGCAGCGTGCCGTTGCCCGCGAGCCGCACGAGGGCGTCGGCAATGGTGCCGAGACCGGGCACCAGCTTCGGCGGAAACCCGCCGTAGCTCGCCAGGATTTGCCATCCCGCCGCGATCACCGCGAAGGTCGCGAGCGGCAAGCCGATCGATAGTGTCCGTCTCATCACCTGCAGATCAGGCCAAAATCAGGCTTTGGCGCGCGCAGCAGCGAGGATGCTGTTGTTGAGCCGCGTATTCCAATCCGGGATCGCAGCGATCTTCTTCTGATCGAGCAGTGTCTTCGATTCCTCGGTCAGATAGGCGTTCAGCTGCGGGCCGAAATCCGGATTGACGTCGATCTTCGACAGCATCAGCTTGATGACCTGATCGTTGACCGAGAAGCCCTGATCCTTGAAGTGCTTGAGCACGATCGCGGTCGCCTGGTCGCGGTTCTCCTGGTAGATCTTCACCGCCGCGAGCCATCCGCGCATGAACGCGACGACGCCGTCCTTGTTCTTGTCGATGACCGATTTGTTCGCCGCCAGGATGATCGGCTGCAAGTCGTAGTCGCTGTAGTCGGTTAGCACCTTGCCGAGCTTCTCGACCTCGGCCACCGACGGAAACGGTTCGACGCCGGCAAACGCATCGATCGATCCGGAGGCGAGCGCCGAAATATGGTTCTGGAAACGCACGTTCACCAGCTGCACGTCGTCCTTGGTCAGGCCGGCCTTGGGAAGGATCTTGTTCAGGAACACGGCGTCCGTCGCCGAGCCGGGCTGGGAGCCGACTTTCTTGCCTTTGAGATCCTTGATCGAATTGATGCCCGACTTGGTGCCCGCGACAATCGCCAGGGTCTTTGCACCGTAGAGCGCCAGACCGATCGCCTCCAGCTCGCCCTTCGCCGCGCCGATCACGAACGGCGTCGAGCCGATCACGCCGATGTCGACGCGCCCGGAGATCATGGCATCGCGCGTGGTCTTGCCGCTGTCGAAGGTATGTATGGCGACGTTGCCGCCGGCTTTCTTGAACAGGTCTTCCGAGCCCGCGATCATGCCGATCGTGCCCCAGGACGTGTTCTGGTAGCCGAAATTGATCTCGGCGCCTTGGGCGCCCGCACGCATTCCGGTTGCCGCGGCGGCAAGCGCGCCGCCGGTGATCGTCAGAAATTCTCGGCGTGGCAGACTGAGCTTGGTCATGATGTCCTCCCTATCTAAAGCTTGTGCGGTTCCACCTTCCGTCAGCTCACGGTGAAGCCGACGGCCTTGAATTTCTCCTTCGCTTCCGGCGACGTCAGAAGCTCGATCAGTGCCTTGGCCGCCGCCTTCTCCTTTGCCGCACCATGAATGGCGGCTGAGAATGTGACTGCGCCCTGGATGGCGGCCGGGAAGGGCCCGACCAGCACCACATCCTTGTTGGCGAGAATCTCACTGATCTGGCCGAGGCCGATCTCGATGCCGCCCGCGGCGACTTCCTTCAGGCCTTCGGGCCCACGGTCGCGCAGTTGGATTTTCGACGCGAGCTCCTTGTCGAGGCCAAGCTCGGCAAACACCTTGGCGACGTGAATGCCGCTCTGGCCGCCTTTGGCCGGATTGGCATACATGATCGATCTCGCGGCCAGCATCGACTTCTTGAAGGCCTCGACGTCATGAATGTCGGGCTTTGGCGCGCCGGTTTTCACCGCGACCCCGACGCCCATGCTGCCGAGATCCTTGATGCTGCCGCCGTCGACCTTGCCGTCCTTCGCGAGCGCGGCGAGGCCCTTGTCGGTCGCCAGCACAACGTCGCCCGGTGCGCCTTCGGCCACCTTCTTGGCGACGGCGCCGGCGGTGCCGAACTCGAATTTCACCGTGTTTCCGGTCTTTTCCTCGTATGTCTTGACCAGCGGGCGCACGACCGACTGCACCGCGCCCGGGCAGAACACCACCACCTCGGCGGCGGCCGCCGGCGCGGCGGCTAAGCACGCAACGATTCCAGCCAACGGCAACTTACGCATGACAGTCTCCCGTCAGTGTGAACGCAAATGGCGCATGATCTCGCGTTGTTTCGCGACGAATGGCTCGCTAAGCGGATCGCGCGGCCGCGGAAGGTCGAGCACGACTTCGGCCTTCACCGTCCCCGGATGCGCGTTGAGCACGATCACCTTGTCGCCGAGAAAAACCGCCTCGGCAACGTTGTGCGTAATGTAGACGATGGTCTTTTTCGTTTTCCGCCAGACGTCGGTGAGCAGCAGCTGCATATCGTCGCGCGTCATGGCATCGAGCGCGGCGAACGGCTCATCCATCAGCAGTACCTGCGGATTGTAGGCGAGCGAGCGCGCGATCGCGACGCGCTGCTGCATCCCGCCGGACAGCTGGTGCGGAAACACGTCGGCGAATTTTTCGAGACCGACCAGGCGGAGGAATTCGAGCGCCGTCTTCTCGCGCGTGGCCTTATCGATCTTGCGCATCTCGAGGCCGAACTCGACATTGTGTTTTGCCGTGCGCCAGGGAAAGAGCTGCGCGAAATCCTGAAACACGACTCCGCGGTTCTGCGTCGCGCCGTTCAGCGCGGCATCGCCTATGCGGATTTCGCCTGAAGTCGGCTCCAGCAGGCCGGCGAGGATGTTGAGGATCGTCGTCTTGCCGCAGCCGCTGGGGCCGAGCAGGCAGAGGAACTCGGACTGGCGGACCGAGAAATTGATGTCCTTGATCGCAAGGACCCGGCCTTTCTCGACCTGGTATTCGAACGTCACGTTCTTGACCTCAATCTGATCCGTCACGTCGTCCACCTATCGTCCGCCGGCGGCGCCGCGTCGCTGACTGTCCGCGTCCGCCAATTGCGCCGCGCCAGGTCGATGATTTCGCTCAGGCGCACCGCGCGGCTTTCTTCCTGCGCCGATTTCAGCGCGGCATAGACCGCGGCCACCGCGCGGCATCCGTTTTGCGCCGAAAGCTCGCATTCCTTGTTAGCCGCGACGCTGTCGGCGAAAAGCTCGAGCTCGTCGCGATACATATTGCCCGGCGGTACGGGCAGGGCCTGGCGATCGGCCGGCCCTTTCCCGCGCGCCTGCATGTAGAGCGTCGCATTTTCGTGCAGCTTTTCCGGGCTGGCCCAATAGGTCTGGTCAATGTCGTAAAACATCAAGGCTTCGGCGCCGGTGGCGCGCACGTTGAAGCTTCCCGGGCTGGTCCAGCTCGAAATAACGGTGCCGAGCTTGCCGTCGGCAAAATGCACCGTGACGATCCATTGATCCTCGACCTCGGCGCCGACCGGCGAATGGCGGCCCGCGCTGGCGCTGACCGCAGCAATATCCCCGCCCAGATAACGCAGGGTGTCGAACTGGTGGACGCCGATCTGGCTCAACGATCCGCCCGGCGCGCTTTCGGAGTACCAGCGCCAGTCCTGCGGCGTGATGCGCAGGCCGCGATCATTGGAGAACGTGGCTTCGATCTGGCTCACTTTTCCAAGCTTGCCGCCATCGATGGCGGCGCGGATGGCGCGGACGCCGGTGAGCAGGCGCGCGCAATGACCGACCACGATGCGCACGCCGTGCACCTTTTCGAGCGCGGCGATGGCGAGCGAGTCCGTCATCGTGTTGGCGATCGGCTTTTCGATATAGACGTGCTTGCCGGCAGTAGCCGCGCGCCGCGCGAACTCGAAATGCAGCTCGTTCGGCAGCGCCAATGCAACGGCGGCGATCGACTTGTCACCGAGCACGGTTTCGAAATCGCACGCCGGAACGCCGGTCTCGCGCGCGAAGGCCGCAAGCCGCTCCGGATTGCGGCCGACGCAGCACGCGAATTCAATCTTGCCCGGTTGCGCGGCGGCCTTGGCGAGCACCTTGCCCCACGCGCCGACGCCGACCAGAGCGGTGCGGAGGCGCGCCATCATTCGCCTCCCGTGCCGGTGACGCTGGTGCCGCCGCACACGAACAGCGACTGGCCGGTGATGAAGCCGCTCTCGCGCGCGAGCAAGAAGGTGACCGCGTGGGCGACGTCCTGCGGCGCGCCGAGCCGTTTCACCAGCACCTTGTCGATGACGGTCTGCCGCTTGACCGAGCCATGCGGGTGGCCGCGATTGAAATGCGCGGTCTCGACCGGCCCGGGCATCACGGAATTGACGGTGATGCCGTCGGCGCCCGTCTCGATCGCGACCACCCGCGTCATGCCTTCGAGGCCGGCCTTGGCGCTGGCGTAGACGATGCGCTCGGACTTGCCGAGGATCGCGCGCGACGAAATGTTGACGATGCGGCCGAACTTCGCACGCCGCATGCCGGGCACGAAGCTCTGGATTAATACCATGGCTGCGCCGAGCGTTATGGTGACGACGTAGTTGAGCTCCTCGACCGTGGCCTTTTCCAGCGGATTGGGCGCGTTTTCGCCGGCATTGTTGACGAGATAACGCACTGGAAATTCGGCGGCGACGTCGTTTGCCACCTTGCGAGTCGCCGCAAGGTCGGTGAGGTCGATCGCGCGGAAGTGCAGATCCTTGTGCTTGAGCTTCGGCGCCGAACGCTGGAGCGTGACGACCGGAATGCCGCGTTCGAGCAGCGATGCGGCAATGGCTTCGCCGATGCCGGAGCTGGCACCCGTCACCACCGCGGTATCGGCCGCTGCCATGCGCGAACTCTTTCGGTCTAGAGGTAGTCGATGATCTTCCAGCTTCCGGGCTGCGCGTTGACGACGTTCTTCGACGGGCCGCCCGGGCGCCGATCGGCGTAGACCTTGCCCTCTTTCATCACGATCTGGATGTTCTTCTTCTCCTGCAGGCACGTAATGTCGGCGATCGGATCGCCTTTGACGGCAACGATATCCGCGAGCTTGCCGGTTTCGAGGCTGCCGAGATCCTTGTGGATCTTGAGCGCCTTGGCGGCGTTGATGGTCGCCGTCTGCAAGGCATGCATCGGTTTCATGCCGAGCTTCACGTAGATCGCGAGCTCCGAGGCATTCGTGCCCATTTCGGGGTCGAAGCCCATGTCGGTGCCCATCGCGATGTTGATGCCCGCCTTGTACATCTTCTGGAAAGTATCGAAGCAGGACGGCTGCAGCTTCTTCATCTTGTCGGTGACGAATTTAGACGTGCCGATGTTCTTGCGGATCTCGATCGCGTGATCGGTGCGGTGCGCCAGCGTCGGCGTCATCCAGGTGCCGGCTTCCTTGATCATTCCGATGGTCTCGTCATCGGAAAACACCATGTGCTCGATGGTGTCGACGCCGGCCTTGAGCGCCATGCGCTGGCCTGCGGGCGTGAAGCAATGCACGGCGCAGGATTTGTGGAAGGCGTGCGCCTCGTCGACGACCGCGTCGAGCTCTTCCTGCGTCATATTGCGGATGTCGGGCTCTTCCTTGTCGGTGCCGCCGCCGCCGGTGGTGCAGGTCTTGATGACGTCGCAGCCGGCAAGGAGGTTGGTGCGCGCGAGCTTGCGCAGTTCCCAGGGGCCGTCGGCGGTCTGGAAGCCGAGGCGCACCGCCGCGCGTGGCTGGATCAGCGCGAGATGCGAGCCGGTGATCGTTGTGAAGGCGGCGACGAACATGCGCGGGCCTTCCAGGATGCCGGCATCGAACGCATCGCGGATGGCGCAGGCTTCCGCCACCAGCAGGCCGCGCTGCGAATTGAGGCCGAGATCGCGCAACGTCGTGAAGCCCATGTCGAAGCAGAGCTGGGCGTGGAACACCCCGTACATCTGCTGCAGCTCGGGCGTAATTTCCCATTGCGCGACACGGTGATTGTGGAAGGTGAGGCAGTTGAACATCATCGTGTGCAGATGAATGTCCATCATGCCGGGAATCAGCGTGCACGCCCCGCAGTCGAGAACGTCGGCGCCCTGCGGGATCTTGATGCTGTCCCTAGTGCCGATCTTGTCGATGCGCTTGCCCTTGAGCACGATCACAGGATCCTTGCGCGCGGCGGCGCCGGTGCAGTCGATCATGCTGGCGGCGGTGATGTATTTGACCGCGCCTGATTCGGACGCGGGATCAGTTGCTGCTGTCATCGGATCTCCAACTCACTCTCTTGTTTTATGGCTGCCGGGCGCGGCGAGATGCGGAATAGTTCGATGGTGTCGCGGAAGCGTGCGTAGGTTTGCGGATTTATCGTCATGTTGCGCGCGGCGCGGCCGGCATCGAATCTAAAGGTCTCGAACGTGCGGCGGATGTCGGACGGGTCGATGCCGCGCGTGATGAACACAAGCCGCGAGCGGCGGTCGTCGCCTTCCGACCATTCGTCGAGCGCAACCGGCTCGCTGAGCACCGTCTGCACGGCCTGCACGGCGTACGGCTTGCCCTCGACGTTGACGATGCCCTTGACGCGCAGCAGGTTTGCGCCGCGAAAACCGGCGAGAAGATTCATCCACAGCACGAAGCCGGGCAGGGTGATTTCCTCATCGTAGGTGAGGGTGAATGTGGCAATCGCCGGATCAGCCGACGCGGGCGCAACACTCTTTGCGTAGGAACGGTCATTGAGCCAGCCGCGCGCGGTGGCGCTTCGGCCCGCCACGTCGAAACCGGCATGGTCGAGGATTTCGGATGCGCTCACTTCACCGCGGGTGACGCGCAATTGCCGTGCGCCGGGGTTGATGGCCGCAAGACGTGCCGCCAGCGCGTCGAGCTGGGCGCAATCGGCGAGATCGGTCTTGCTGGCGATGATGGTATCGGCCACCGCCGCCTGCTTGACCGACTCTGCATGCCGCAGCAGGTGATCGCCGCCGTGCAGGCCGTCGGCGACCGCGATGACGGTCTTGAGTTCGTAAAGCGCGGTGACGTGCGGATCGGTGAGCAGAAGCTGGATCACCGGCACCGGATCGGCGAGGCCGGACATTTCGATCAGCACACGGTCGAAATCGCGATCGGGACGGCGCTTGGCATGAAGATCAAGCAGGCTGGATGCGATCTCGTCGTGCACGTGGCCGCAAAGGCAGCCACTGTCGACAACGCGCATGCGATAGCGCGGCGCTTGCACCAGCACGTGGTCGATGCTCACTTCGCCGTATTCGTTGACAACGACGGCGGCGCGCGAAAAGTCGTGCAGCTTGAGCAGGCGATTGACCAGCGTGGTCTTGCCGCTGCCGAGGAAGCCGGTGACTAGCAGCACCGGCACGCGCGGCGTCTGCGCGTCGAACGCGGACAATACACACTCCCGTCGCGCTCGCTCGTTACCGGCCGGCGAGCATCCCGGAAAGCGTATGACGCCAAGCGGATAGATCAAGCGTATTCTGATTATTGCAGCAATAGATCATATCTATAAGGCGATCAGCGCCGTGCGCGGCGAAGGGATCGTTCCGGCGCGCCGTAGGCCGCCTTGATCATCTCGGCCATGCGCAACGCCGCTGCCGAGCGGTGCCCATTGCGCCGCCATAAGATTCCGACGGTGCGCTTTGGTGCCGGCTCGGTCAGGCGCACGAGTTTCAATCCCATCGGGTCGACGATGGCGCCGGCCGACAACACGCTGGCGAGGCCTGAATCGCGGATCGTCGCCAGGATCGGCTCGATCGCATTCATTTCGAGCACGACATGCGGTTGCAGGCCGGCATCGGCAAGGAAACGATCGACGAACTGGCGCGCGCCGAATTCAGGCGTGAGCATTACCAGGGAAAGCTTCGCCAGTTCACGCATCGGCATCGATTTGCGGCCGGCTTCCGTGTGCCGGGAACCGACCACGAGCACCAGCTCTTCATCGAACAGTCGTTCGGCCTCGATCTGGTCGTTGTCGTCGGAAATGTAGGCGACCGCCATGTCGAGGTCGGCATTGAGCAGGTCGCGCTCCATGTCGAAACGCGGCACCAGCCGCGCGGTCACATGCACGCCGGGATAGCGCAGCGCAAATTCCGACATGATCGGCGGCAGCATCGAATGCGAGAACGAATGGAACACGGCCATGCGCAGCGTGCCGCGCATCAGGCCTTCGAGCTCGGTGATGGCAAGCGCGCTCGATTCGATTTCCTTCAGGATCCGCTCGCAATACGGCTTGAACAGGCGGCCGGCGGCGGTGAGTTCGACGTCCTTGGTGCTGCGCTCGAACAGCACGGTGCCCACCAGCGATTCCAGTTGCTTGACCTGATGGGAGAGCGTCGGCTGCGTCACGTGCAGCCGTTCGGCCGCGCGGGTGAAGCTGCGCGTGTCCGCGACGGCGAGAAAATAGCGGAGATGACGCAGTTCCATAAACGGCACCTGGCGTGACGGACGAGATAGTAACGAACGATGACGGATGAGGTAAGTACGGCTACCAGAGTCCGACGGCCCGGTCGAACCGGCGCGCAGGCGGATAGGCCGCATAGGAACGATCGGCGCCGCCAAAACGCCCGTTCCAGTAAAAATCATCCCGAGATTCGTATGTCTGCCGGGACGGCAGCCGCGCCATCACCGGCTTGCTGCTGGCGTTCTGCGGGCGGGCGATCGGCGTATCCGCGATCATGCGCTCGTCGTTGCGCATGAGCTTAAGCGTGGCGGCATCGAGACCGTAAATGTCGTGCCGGAAATTCATCTGGCCCTTTTTGTCGACGAACGAGGTCTGATACGTCACGTGAACGGGAATCGGCTGCTGCAGCTTGATGGTCCGCTCCTGGTCGCCATAAAGGCTCCGGATGCGGGCGATGGTGTAGCCTTCCTCCGGCTGCGACAGCGACAGCAGGACCTCGGCATATTGTTCCGGGTTCTGCACGCGCATGCAGCCGTGGCTGAACGCACGGCTTTCGCGCGCGAACAATTTCTTGTCGGGCGTATCGTGCTGGTAGACGAGGAAGGGATTCGGGAAGTT
>DATGDN010000120.1:0-3976 GCA_035310865.1 Pseudolabrys sp.
GAGCGGGGCGGCAAGAGCCGCAACGCCAACAACGGCAGCAATCGCCACACCGACTGTTTCGCGCATGTGACCCTCCATGGCTGCAATCCGTTTACGACGGCTGCGGTGCGTTGGGGTGTGAGGTAGTTCACACAAATGGAACTTTTCGGCCTGGGATGAGCCGGAAGGGCTCACACGGTTGACCCACGAACGACGTTGGCTGACGTACCGACTACCTACAAGGCGTCGCGCCAGGAACGGGATTTTTCGCCGCGGAGACCGACGCCTCAAAGCGGCCTCATGCGCCGACAGGAACAGAGACACCGCAAGCTGCGAACAAAAAAGCCCGCCAACGGCGGGCCAAGTCCGCAAGTCTCCGCAAAATGCCCGATAGCCAGACTGCGTGGTGGGCGCGACAGGGATCGAACCTGTGACCCCTACCATGTCAAGGTAGTGCTCTTCCGCTGAGCTACGCGCCCTTAGGCCGGGATTGATCTATCGGCTCCAAACCGGCGAGGCAAGGCCGCTAAAACCGCTAGGCGGCCAGCATTTTCTGCACTTCGGTGACGAGTTCGCGCAGGTGGATCGGTTTCGACAACACCTTGGCTTGCTTGGGCGCGTTGGAATCCGCATTGAGCGCCACCGCGGCGAAGCCGGTGATGAACATGATCTTGATGTCGGGGTCGAGTTCGGCTGCCCTGCGGGCAAGTTCGATACCATCCATTTCCGGCATGACGATATCGGTGAGCAAGAGCTCGAAGGGTTCCTCGCGCAGGCGGTGATAGGCCGAAAGGCCATTGTCATAGGAAGTCACGTCAAACCCTGCGTTCTGCAGCGCTTTCACCAGAAAGCGGCGCATATCAGTATCGTCTTCCGCCAGCAGGATTTTGGACATACTCACGCGACACCCCGTCGGGCCACATTGGCCGTCTCAGCGACCCGATTAAGACTTATGCCCGGTAAATAACGAGTGAACCTAAAGCACTGCTTGGCTTTGTGCCCCAGCCGTGGACAATAGACAGTATAATGGAATGTTAAACTCCTTAGAGCGACAGGTGCCAAGGGCATGAGATCTTCAATGGCCGTTCATTCATGAGTGAAATCCGCGACGAGCTTGACCCGCCATTCGAGATTCTCGAGCCCAAGGCGTGCCAAGGGCCGGTCCTGTTCAATTCCCCCCATAGCGGGTCGACCTATCCACGTGACTTCCTGGCGGCCTGCCGGCTCGATATTGCGACCCTGCGCCGCTCCGAAGACAGCTTTGTCGACGATTTGATCTCAGGCGTGGTGCGCCGCGGCTATCCGATGATGCGCGCGCATTTTCCGCGCTGCTTTGTGGATGTGAACCGCGAGCCATATGAGCTCGATCCGCGCATGTTCGAAGGCCGGTTGCCTTCTTTTGCCAATACTCGATCGATGCGGGTTGCCGGAGGCCTCGGGACCGTTGCCAGAGTCGTCGGCGATGCCCAGGAAATCTACGATCAGCGCATCCCGGTCGACGACGCATTGCGCCGTATCGAGAGCCTCTACAAGCCCTATCACCGCGCGTTACGCCGCCTGTTCAGTCGCCTCCATCGCGATTTCGGCGCCGCTGTGCTCGTTGATTGCCACTCAATGCCGTCCACGGCAGGCCATAAGGATGAAAGGCCACGGCCGGAATTTGTGCTGGGCGACAGATACGGCACAAGCTGCGTCGGAGCGGTTGCCGAAACCGTGGAGAAAACGCTGCGGTCGCTCGGTTACACGGTCAGCCGCAACAAGCCCTACGCCGGCGGATTCATTACAGAGCATTACGGCAACCCCGCCGCAGGCCTGCATGCGATCCAGCTCGAGATCAACCGGGCGCTCTACATGGACGAACGCCGGTATCAACGGTCGTCCGCCTTCGATCATCTTGCTGCCGACATGGAGACTTTGGCCGCGCGGCTGGCCGATATCCCGTTGGAACAACTGCGTCCTTACAGGGCCGCTGCCGAATAACGGTCAAAAAAAGGGGCCGCCAGCGGATGCGAGCGGCCCAAGTCTAGGGAGGAAACGCCCAAGGAGGGCAGCGGTAGCTCTCGCTACCGCACTGCAATAAGCTACACCGCGACGCACAAAAATCAAGGTTTGAAGCCCCTTTCCTATGCTCATTTTGCATAGCTGGGGCCCAGATCGACGCCCCTTCGGCATGTCCACGCGAAAGTGGAACGCCGGTAAGGGCCGGCAAAGCAGCAGAATCCCACGCGGATGTGCGGCGATCGTCGCTCATCCACCATCAATTTCAGCGCGCGGTTGCCGGCCGGCCAGGTCTTCGATACGCCGGAAACCATAGACAGGCATGGCATGACGGCCATCGACTTCAGTAACTTCGTCGATCAGCTCGCCACCGCGTCCGGCGAGACGATCCTGCCATTCTTTCGAACCGCACTGGCGGTCGAGAACAAGAAGGCCGACGGCTTTGATCCGGTCACTGCCGCCGACCGGGCGGCAGAGCAGACCATGCGCGCGCTCATCCGCAAGCAGTTCCCCGACCATGGCATCCTCGGCGAGGAATACGGTTCCGAGAACACAGATGCCGAGTATGTCTGGGTTCTCGATCCGATCGATGGCACCAAATCGTTCATTTCCGGCATGCTGGCCTGGGGCACACTGATCGGCTTGATGCGTTTTGGCGAGCCGGTGTTCGGGTTGATGAACCAGCCCTTCACGCGCGAACGCTTTTCTGGCGATGGCGGCGCGGCCCGTTATTGCGGGCCCGCAGGCAAGCGCGACTTGCATGTGCGGGAGTGCGCGAGCATCGACGACGCGCTGATGTGTACGACGAGCCCGCTGCTGATGAATCGCGACGACCGCACAGCATTCGGCAGACTCGAGGACAAGGTGAAGCTCTCCCGCTACGGCGGCGACTGCTACGCCTACTGCATGCTGGCTGCGGGACTGATCGACGTGATCATCGAAACCGAGATCAAGCCACACGACATCGTCGCAATCATCCCGATCGTCGCCGGCGCCGGTGGCATCGTGACGACATGGGAAAACGGACCGGCCCAAGGCGGTGGACGGATCATCGTTGCCGGCGACAAGCGTGTGCACGCAGCCGCTTTGGACATACTTGTTCGCTAGAAGCGCGGAGTTCCAGGCACGAACGCGTCAAACGCCGCCCAGAATTGTGCGCGATAGTGGTCCTGTTCCTGCAAGATTTCGTGCTTGGCACCGGCAATGATGACGTGGCGGCCCGCAAGAAGATTTTGTCCAAAGGCCTCGATTGCCGGCGTGGAGACGACTTCATCACGGCCGGCAGCGACCATAAGAATCGGCTGGCGGATGCTGGCTGGATAGGCGGGGTCTGCGAATTGCTTCATTTGCCGGAGGGCCACGTCGGCCCAGGCGACTGTCGGTGCGCCAAGACCGAGCGCAGGCTCCTGCTCGAGCAGCGCGGCATTTCGCGCGTACCGTACCGGGTCCGAGGTGAGCACATTGCCTATGAAACTTTCGGTGCCCGTCGCCGCGGAATCTCCGGTCGGTACATAGGCGCCGCCGGTTCCGATCAACCGCATGAGGCGCGTGAGCGGGCCGGCCATGCGGGTAAGGCGACCTTGCGGCAGACCGATCATCGGCGCTGACAGCACAATCCGCTCAAACCATCGGCTGCCGTCGTGGCAGGCCCTGATCACGATCGCGGCACCCATCGAATGCGCCAGCGCAAAAATCGGTGGCGGGCAGTCGGGCAGCACGACCTGCTCCATCGCCGCTTCGAGATCGGTGATATAGTTAGAAAAACTGCGCACATAGCCTTTGTGGCGATCCGAGAGCGCACGGTCCGAAAGCCCCTGCCCCCGCCAGTCGAAAGTCACCACCGCAAAGCCGCGCGCGCGTAAATCGCGCACGGTCTCAAAATATTTTTCGATGAATTCGGCGCGCCCTTGCAGGACGAGGACCGTGCCCTTGCGTCCCGGCGGAGGTGCCCAACGTGCAAAGCGCAAATCGACCCCGTCCGGGGTTTTGATCGCGCCGG
>DATGDN010000121.1:0-6995 GCA_035310865.1 Pseudolabrys sp.
GCCGTGCACGTCTGACAGCCGACGCAGCGCTCGAGATCGGCCACCATGGCCCAGCGCGTCATGCCGCAGCCTCCAATCGCGTGATTTTAACCTTGACGAGGTCGGCGCTCGATCCGGTCGCGTCGGTCAGATCGAGCAGCATGGGCACCAACGCATTCATGCTGGGGGCGTGGAAATCCTTGGCGTAGGGTGTTGCCCAGTGATCGAACTGGCCGATCATCAGCAGCGTGTCGGGACGAATACCTTCGCACACCATGACCCGTCCCTTGGTCTCGTTGAGCGGCGAGCGCACCTCCACGAGATCGCCGTCGGCGATACCCAGGCGCTCCGCCGCTCCGTGATTCATGACAATATTGCCGTGGCCGGCGACGTTATCCGCCACTTCCTTGATCAGCTGGATGCCAACGTTGCCGCCCCAGGAGTACTGCATGCTGCGTGCGGTGATCAGCCAAAATGGATAGTCGGCGATGCGCACCGAGAAATGTTTTTCAAGCGCAACTTCCCACAATGCGTTGAGATCGTGCCACTTCGGCAGCGGCTCGTACTCGTTGAGTTGCTTGTCCCACCAATTGATGCCCTGTTCATGCAACCGGCGCCCGAGCTCCTTGCCGACACGGAACAACTGTTCCTGGTAAGGCTGCTCGAAGCGCAATCCCTCCTGAACGAGTTTCGGATAGAGGTACCACTGCAGCCGCGGAAACGGCTTCACGCGGAAGCCGTGCTCGCGGAACCAATCCAGCCCTTGCGATTCGGCACCATCGGTGATCTCGGCACTGGCGGCGCGACAACTCGCGTCCCAGATTGCCTCGACATCGTGCTTTTTTTCCGAAGCGAGCGAGAAGTCGTAGTTTTTTCCAGAAAGCCTGACGCCAGCGGCGCCGCGGTTGATAGACGAATTGTAGGCTTCGATCAGTCCGGTGCGATAGGCGAGCTCGGTTGCGATCCAGGTAAAATCTTTTGCCTCTCCTTGCGGAGGCAAAGCGGGAGCGCGCAGCGCAAAACCCTGGTAGTCCCAGAATTGCTCGACATATTTCGTACCGCCGATTCGCAGCAGCTGGAGGCCCTCAAGATCTGTGCAGTCCGGCAACAGCACGTCGGCCATGTGGTTCGTCTCGTCGCGCGTGTAGGCGAAGCAGACAATGAACGGAAATTTCGCCATCGCATTTCCGACGGCTTTGGTATCCCAGAACGAAATCGCCGGGTTCGTCCGATAGACGAACCAGACGTCCGGCGGTGTCGCCACCGGCAGCTTGTCGAAGTCCTCGTTTTGCATCATCCAGGCCAAGTGAGTCGGCCCCAGCGCCTGGCTCCAGGCCGAGTCGGCAACCAGCGGCACCAGCGTCCGGTGGGCGCTCCGCACCGGTGGACGCGAGATCCAATTACTTTTGCCGGTTGGATTCATCGGATACTGCATGAAGCCATCGGGGCCCGGCTTGACGCTCGACCAGCGATTGTCGGCCGGCCGATTGAGCCTGACGGTCGTGCCAAGCGTGCTGCCCGGCACTTCGAGTGCTCCGAACAGACAGCCGATCAGCGTCCGTGCCCAGCAGCAATCATAACCGCCCCAGCCGTTGTTGACGGTCTTGCCAAGTGAAATCGAAACCGGTCGCAATGGCAGCGTCACGCCCTCGATCTGGATCGTTTCACCCACACGCGCGTGGCCGAGAAATTCGTTGGCGATGCGGCGGATATTCGTCGCCGGCACATCGCAAATCGACTCCGCCCATTCCGGCGAATACTCCTTCACATGCGCCACGAGATGTACGAACGCCGGACTGACCGAAACCGTTTCGTGCGTTATGGTCACCTCATCGGCATCGGCCTCAACGCCGTTGACGACAAACGACCCTTCCAGTGCCGGGTCGATGCCGGGAGTATCGAACGGCACTGCGCGGCCAGTTGCAGCATCTACAATCAGAGGCTTGCGTGTGACCGGATCGCGCATGAATAGACCGTTTGGCCCAACCAGATAGGGCGACGACGTGCGGTGCTTAAGAAACGGGATATCAAGCCGGTCACGGGAGTTCTCGTGCAGAAACACGTGAATCATCGCAAACATAAACGCCGAGTCAGTCTTCGGCTTGATCGGAATCCATTCAGCTGAACACGCGCCAGTCACAGAAAGATGAGGTTCGATTTGCACGCGCTTCATGCCGCGCTTGCGCGCATCGGCATGGCGCTTTACACCGCACACGCCACCCGAAGCCTCGACATTGGCGCCGAATGAAATGAGGTATTCGCAGAGCGGCGTGTCGGGCGATACTGTGAAGCCGCGATGCCACAGCTCACCATAGAGATGCTCGGAGTGATAGCACTTCACGCCCTGCCCTGAGCCGAAACTCATGTCGATCGGGCCCCACGCGGCCAAGAACGCGGGAAGCGTTCCCATATAGGCCGTCGGTGTGCCGCCGCCGCCAAAGCTCGCGGCGACACGTGGGTATCCCGTTTCATCGGTGAGGCCGGTCGCGCGCACTGCATTCAGCTTGTCGGCGACGAGCGACAGCGCCTCCTCCCAGGAGATGCGAACAAAGCCCGGATCTTCGTTACGACCCTTCTTCGGATTCGTCCGCTTCATCGGATAGAGAATCCGATTTGGATTATAGGCCTTCTGCACCAGCCCGAACGCCTTCACGCATGCCTTGCCGCCAGCTGGATGAATGATCGCCGCATCGAAGTTCGGAGTCACTTCAGTGGCAATGCCGTCCTCAACCCGCACTTTCAATAGATCGGGTCCAGCGACGCACTGGTAGCAATAGGTCGAGACCGTTCGTTCGTTATGCGCGGGCTTGCCCACCATCTTGGTCATCCCCTATCCGGCAAGCTTGGCCGCTTTCGCTTTCAAGCGCTCAATGGTCTTGCCTACGTCTACCACAAAACGGCCGTGCGTTCCGGTGCTGATCTGTTCGATGTCGTCTTTGGCCGATATCTCGAATGCAACACGGCGCCCTTCCACAGCGGTAACGCTGACCTTGATCTCGACCGACATCCCGAGCAACGTCGGGGCAAGGTGCTTGATTGCAATGTCGGTGCCGACCGAATCTTCGCCGGCATCACCATGATCGAGTAGTAGCTGTCGACAGGTCTGTTCGATATCGCGCACGAGGTAAGGGGTTCCGTAAACGCGGCCTTCCTCACCCATGAATCCAATTGTCCGATCGCGATCAACTTCAAATTGGCTGACCCGCGACACTCCCGGACGAAGGCTCTCCTTCATCGCCATCCTCCTGACTATTCGATCGCAATCAAGTAACAATTAAATTCACTTTTCGACCGATCGACTTGACCAAGGTCAATCTCCGAGCGCTTTAGATGCCCAAATAGGCTTCCCTGACCCGGCGATCGGCTTGGATTTCCGCGGCGGTTCCGCTCAGCGTCACTCTGCCTGTCTCCAGCACATAGCCGCGGTCGGCGATCGAGAGCGCCGCGCTGGCATTCTGTTCGACTAGCAGGACGGTCAGGCCAGCACGCCGCAAGCTCTGAACTGCGCTGAGAATCTGATCGACCAGGATAGGCGCAAGACCCATCGACGGCTCATCGAGCAGCAAGAGCCGCGGTTTGGCCATCAACGCGCGGCCGATGGCAAGCATCTGCTGTTGACCGCCGGACAACGTGCCGGCAGCGGCGCGGCGCAGTTCGGCAAGCATGGGGAAAAGCCCGTAGACGTGTGCCAGCTCGGGCGCGAAGTCGCCGCTACGACGTGTCCAAGCGCCTAGCTTCAGATTGTCTTCGACGGTGAGCGGAGCGAACAATTGGCGGCCTTCGGGCACTTGCACGATGCCGAGCGCCACCCGCGCATGATCGGGCAGACGGTCAATTCGCCGATCGTCGAAACAAATGCTGCCGGCACCGATTGGCTGTACGCCGGAGATGGCGCGCAACAGTGTCGTCTTGCCAGCGCCATTGGCGCCGAGCAAAGTGACAATTTCGCCGGACGCAACCATGATCGAGACGCCATGCAGCGCCACGATACGGCCATAGCCGCTGCGCAAGTTCTCAACCGACAGCACGGCCGACCTCCTGCGCGCCGAGATAGGCCTCGATAACCGCAGGATCAACGCGCACCTCGGCCGCCGTCCCCTCGGCAAGCGTGCAGCCATTGGCGAGGACATGAATGCGGTCGGAAACATTCATCACCAAGCGCATGTCGTGTTCCACTAGTACGACGGTGACTCCATCCTCGGCGATGCCGCGGATGACGCCTTGAAGCTCAGCCGTCTCGACTGCGTTGCAGCCGGCCGCCGGCTCATCGAGCAGCAGCACAGATGGCTCGGTCGCGAGCGCGCGGGCGATTTCGAGGCGCTTGAGATCGCCATAGGCAAGACTGCCGGCCGGGCGGTCCGCCATCGCCTGCAAGCCGATGCGGGCGAGCGCCAGCATTGCTTGCTCGCGCGTTGCGCGGTTCTGCCGCTCGACCGCCGGCAGACGCAAGAGATCGCTGAGAATCCCGGTGCGCTCGTGACGGTGGCGGCCGACCATGACGTTTTCGAGGGCGGTCAGGCGGAAGAAAATCTGCAGGTTCTGGAAGGTTCGTGACAGGCCGCGGCGGGCAAGCCGTTCTGGCGTCCATCCGCTCACGTCCTCGCCGGCCAGCAGTACGCGCCCGCCCTGCGGTACGTAAAGGCCCGAAATGAGGTTGAACAACGTGGTCTTGCCAGCGCCGTTCGGGCCGATGATCGAGAACACGGGACCTTCGGCGATATCGAAACTCACGCCATCGACGGCGCGCACGCCGCCAAAGGTGATCGAAAGATTGTCAACGGACAGGATGCTCACGCCCGCCTCCCGAACAGGGCGGACAGACTCGGCACAATGCCACCGCGCAGGAAGATCATGACTCCCATAACGATGAGCCCGAGCACCATGTGCTCGTAATCATGCAGGAAGCTCAGCGCCTGCGGGAGCACGACGATGACCGCGGATCCGACCAGCGAACCGACAATCGATCCCATGCCACCCAGAACCACCATGGCAACGAGTTCGATCGACCGCAGGAAGCCGGATACCTCGGGCGTAATGTGGCCGTTGAACATCGCCAGATATGACCCGGCGACCGAGGCATAAACCGCCGAGACGACAAACACCATGAGCTTTTTTTGCGCCACGTCGATGCCGAGCACGCGCGCAGCCACCTCGCTGTCATGGATCGCCCTGAGTGCTCGCCCGGTCGGACTGTCGATCAGGTTCAGCGCGAGCGCGGCGCCGACCACAAAGCTGGCCGCGCTGATCCAGTACCAGGTTTCCGATCCACGCGCCGCCCAGCCGAACAGAACCAGGCGCGGAACCGACATGCCATCGGGGCCGCCGGTGAGGTTCGCCTCGTTAGTGATCACGATGGACAACAGGGTGCCGAAGCCGAGTGTAGCGATGGCGAGATAGTGTCCTTTCAGGCGCAGGATAGGCCTGCCGACGACAAAGGCCACGGCGGCGGAGAGCGCGGCGCCGACGAAAAACGACAGCCAAGTTGGCAGGCCGAGGTGGGTCGGGCCGACCGCGACCGCATAGGCCCCAATGCCGATAAATCCAGCATGGCCGAGGCTGACCTGACCGGCAAAGCCCATCAGCAGGTTCAGTCCGATCCCGGCAAGGGCGAACACGAACACCAACGCGGCGACGCGGTAGTAGTAGGCGGAGGGAAAGAACGCTGGCAGCACCAGGGCAATCACCGCCATTGCGGCGATCGGCATCAGCCGGGAATAGAACAGCGCGCGCATGCTCACACCCGATCAACCTTGGCGCGGCTGAATAGGCCCTGCGGCATGGCGAATAGCACGACCAAGATGACGAGAAAGGCAACCGCGTCCTTGTATTGCGAGGACAAATAACCGGCGGCGAATGCCTCGAACAGCCCCAGGAGGATGCCGCCGACCACGGCGCCGATCGCATTGCCCATGCCGCCGAGCATGGCCGCAGCGAATCCCTTGAGTGCAAGCAGAGTACCGACCTCGTAGCTGGTCAGCGTGATCGGAGTAACGAGAATGCCGGCGACCGCGCCGATCGCCGCTGATACCCCGAAGGAAAAGCCAACGATGCGGCGAGTATCGATACCGACGAGGCGCGCGGCCAGCCGGTTCGCCGCCGTGGCGATCACCGCCTTGCCGAGCAGGGTGCGATCGATAAACACCCAAAGCAGGACGACGATGACGACGGCGCCGGACAGCACAACGAGGCTCTGCGGCAGGATAGCCGCGCCGCCGACGCGGATCGGATCACTGCCGAACAGCGACGGCAGACTGTGGAAGCGCTTGTCGAAGATGATCTGGGCGAGTCCGCGCAGGAAAATCGAGGCGCCGATGGTAATCATGATCAGCGCAACCGGACCGGCATCGCGCGCCGGCTCGATGGCAAGGCGATGCAGCGCAATACCGACGCCGACCGTGGCGATGACGGCGATCAGCGCGGCGATTGGCAAGGGCACGCCTGCCAGCCCGAGGAACACCGTCGTCATGCCGCCCAACATCACGAACTCGCCCTGAGCGAAGTTCACAACGTCGGATGCGTTATAGATAAGCGTGAAACCAAGCGCGACGAGAGCGTAAACCGCGCCAACGGTGAGCCCGGAAAAAATAAATTGCAGAAACTCGGCCATGCGGAGCCAAATTTTTTCGCGCAGGAGACGTCAATGGTGATCTCCCCGGTTTGGGAAGGTCGCCAGTTGGTAACGGCGGCGAGCAGGCGGCCAGTGTCTACGGCACCAGGGTCCAGTCGCCGCCCTTGATCTCGAGCATGCGAAACGCGGTGAGATCGAGGCCGAGGTGGTCGGTCGGTGACATGTTCACAACGCCGCCAGTGCCGATGAAGCCCTTGGTCTTCTCAATCTCGTCGCGCAACTTGGCCTTGTCCCAGCTGCCGGCGCGCTTGGCCGCCTCAACGAGAATCATCAGTCCGTCATAGGCATGGCCGCCAAAGGTCGAGACCGGCTGGCCGCCGGATCTCTGCTCGTAGGTCTTCTTATAGTACTCGACGACCAGTTTCTGCTTGTCGTTTTCGGGCAGCTT
>DATGDN010000122.1:0-10659 GCA_035310865.1 Pseudolabrys sp.
AAGTGACAATCAATTCGATAGCCCTCTGCTATGTGCGCTTGTGGTACTTGTTGCCGGAACAACCGCCAATTCGGCCGAGGACACGTTGAAAGAATCAAAAAAATCCCAGCAACCGTACCGTGAGGAGCAACAAGTTCAAGACCAGAACAATCTGAGTTCCCGGTTGTCGTCATATCGTAAAGAAAGCGGTCTAAGGCGGCCCGATTTCGCCAAGGCCTACGATGAACTTGTTGAGCGACTCAACGTGATCGATCGCGGCGAGGTCGGTCCTCAACTTGGCGAAGCGATGCGGCAATTTAACCTTCCCGACGAGAACGGGCGGCTCGTAACGCTCAGATCCCTTCTGCGGTCCGGACCGGTGGTTATCAGCTTTAACCGGGGCCACTGGTGTCCATATTGCAAGCTCGATCTGCGTTCGCTCGCGGAAATCAACGGCGAAATCGAACGGCTCGGAGCGCGTACGGTCGCCATCATGCCGGACAGAGCAGAATTTACTGAGAGCTATGCCAGCAAAAACAGTTTGCCCTTTCCCGTGCTCAGCGACATCGATCTCGGCTACGCGCTTTCGCTTGATCTGATTTTCTGGGTCGGAGACCAGATCCGGGAGCTTTACAGCCAAGCCGGCGTGGAGCTCGAGAAGTACCACGGAAATCACGCCTATTTTCTGCCCATGGCGTCCAAATTCATTGTCGGACGTGATGGGCTGGTGAAGGCGCGGCAGGTGAATATCGAATTCCGCGAGCGCATGGAGCCTGAGGCCATCATTGCGGAGCTCCGGAAGCTTCATTCAGCGGCATAGCAGGCCGCTATCGGAACCATCGGCAGACGATATTTCAGCGTCGTTGCGAAACTCGGCAGTCTTCCGGCATCGCTCGATGGCGAGCGCTTCGCAAAACGGGAGAAAATTCGATGGTACAGAAGATCACAACGTCGCTTGTAATCGCAGCAGCCCTGAGCTCCGCGCTTGCCGCGACCGCAATCTCGCCGGCACAGGCCGGCGGAAAAGAGAAATGCTACGGCGTTTCTCTGAAGGGCCAGAACGACTGCGCGGCGGGCGCCGGCACCACGTGCGCCGCAACGTCAAAGGTCGATTACCAAGGAAACGCCTGGAGGCTTGTCGATCAGGGCACCTGCACCACCACGCAGACTCCGCTTGGCCCGGGTTCGCTCACGCCCATCAAACGTCCAGCCTGATACGCGCAACGGGCGGGAGCCGCCACACGCTTCCGCCCGCCGCGACGATTTCCTCGGAGGAGCACATGATAGAGCACGCGTCACACCAAATCGACAGTCCGGTCATGCTAGCCATTGCCGCCGGCGCCGGGCTCAAGCCCGAGTACGCCGAAGACATTTTCGGGCAGCCGCGCCAGGTCGATTTTTTCGAAATTCATGCCGAGAACTATATGGGCCACGGCGGCCCGCCGCATGACCTTCTTCGGCGCATCCGAGCGGACTATCCTCTTTCAATTCACGGCGTGGGCCTCTCCATCGGTGGCATGGCGGCGCTCGACCGTGACCATCTTGCACGCCTGAAGCGCCTCATTGCGGTCTATCAGCCGGCTCTCTTTTCAGAGCATCTTGCGTGGTCGACCCACGACGGCGTCTTCCTCAACGATCTGCTGCCCCTACCCTACAACGAGGTTTCGCTGGCCCATGTCTGCGCCCATGTCGACGAGGTCCAGGACAGTCTTGGCATGGAAATGCTGCTGGAGAATCCGTCGACATACGTCGCCTTTGGCGCGACCGCGATGACCGAGATCCAGTTTCTGTCGGAAGTCGCACAGCGGACCGGATGCGGACTGCTGCTCGACGTCAACAACGTACATGTTTCCGCGGTCAACCATGGGTTCGACGCCACGGCTTACATCGACACTTTCCCCATGCAGCATGTCGGCGAATTTCACCTGGCCGGCTTCGCCGAAGATTGCGACAGCGAAGGAGCCCGGCTTCTGATCGACGACCATGGCCGACCCGTCAGTGACGTCGTGTGGGATCTGTACTGTCGCGCGTTGGCGCGGCGATGTCTGGCTCCCACATTGATCGAGTGGGACAACCATGTGCCGCCATTCGCCACGTTGGCCGGCGAGGTCGCACGCGCGCGTCAGTTGATGTCTGCGCCGGCTGGCGTTTCACTGATCAAGCGGGCGGCCTAGAGTCATGCTCGCACTGGCGCTGGACGATGGATTGACGCAGCTCCAAGGCGCGTTTGCCGACGCGGTTTTCTTCGACCACGCGCCGATTCCCGCGACAATTCGCGACGCATCGGGCCAGGCCCACGCCAGCCGCTTTTCGGTCTATCGAAACAATGTCTTCGCCGGTCTGACAAACGCCATCGGCGCACGATATCCGGTCGTAAGAAGGTTGCTGTGGGAAGACGGCTTCAATCGCATTGCGCAGCTTTACGTTGCGGCGGAGCCGCCACGTTCGCCGGTTATGCTCGAATACGGCGAGAACTTCCCACAATTCCTTCGAAGCGTCGGACAAAGCATCTCCGCGGATTATCTTGCCGACGTGGCCGAACTCGAGTCCGCGCGCACCCGCGCCTACCATGCCGCCGACGCGAACCCGGTGTCTCGAGATGTTTTTTGCAAGCTGGCTCCCGATGAGATTTCGAATCTGCGTCTCGCGTTGCATCCTTCAGTTCATCTGCTTACGTCGCGATTTCCCGTGGTCAGCATCTGGGAAGCCAACCTCCACGCCAACGACAACGCGTTGAATCTCTGGCAGCCGGAGTGTGCCCTGATTGCGCGTCCGAGACTGGACGTGGAGGTGCGACGGTTGACGCCCGGCGCCTATGAATTCCTGTCCGCCTTGGCGGAGGGATCCAGCGTCGGCGACGCCATCGATCGGAGCGTAGCCAACGCCCCGGAGTTTGACCTGACCGAATGCTTCGAAACGCTGATTTCCGCCGACGTTACAGTCGGAGTCCCACGATAGCCGCACGCTATCGACGACATAGGGACTAAAAACTTGTCCGTCGGGCCGCTGGCTGTAGCAATAAGCGCGTAAATCTATTGGACGGACAATGGATCAGCCGTCAAATCCACGCGTCGTGATCGTTGGGGGCGGTTTTGGCGGGCCTTCAGCCGCCAAGGGCCTGGCGGGCGCTCCGTTCGAGGTGACGCTGATCGATCGCAACAACCATCATCTATTTCAACCGCTGCTCTACCAGGTGGCGACCGCAGGGCTCTCACCGGCCGACATCGCTTCGCCGATCCGCGGCATCCTCAGTGGCCAGCGCAATCTCAGAGTTATGTTGGCGGACGTGTCGGGCGTCGATGTCATCCGCAAGGAGGTGATCGCGGACGGCAAGCGCATCAGCTACGACTACCTGGTGCTCGCCACCGGTGCCCAGCATACTTATTTCGGGCACGACGACTGGGCTGCGTTCGCGCCCGGCCTGAACACTATCGACGACGCGACTTATCTGCGCCGCCGCATCCTGCTGGCCTTCGAGCGCGCCGAAAACGAGGCGGATCCGGAAGAACGACAGAGGCTGATGACTTTCGTCGTGGTCGGCGGAGGCCCAACCGGGGTCGAGATGGCCGGAGCCATCGCTGAACTCGCCAAGCGGGCGCTCGCGTCCGACTTCCGATCGATCAACCCGCTTTGTGCGCGAATCATCCTCATCGAAGGTGCCTCGCGGCTCCTTACCCCGTTTGACCCTTCCCTTTCGGATGCGGCCCACCTCTCCCTTAAGCAGATTGGCGTTGAGGTACGGCTCGGCACGGCCGTAACCCAATGCAGCTGCGACGGTGCGCGTGTACGAGATGAATTCATTCCGACGCGAACCATCATCTGGGCCGCCGGCGTGATGGCATCGCCTGCGGGCCGCTGGCTCGGCACCGCAATCGACCGCGCCGTGCGCGTCGTGGTGCGGGCCGATCTTTCGGTGCAGGGGCACCCCGACATCTTTGTCATCGGCGATACTGCGGCGGTGGCCGGGCCGGACGGAGCAATGCTCCCTGGCGTGGCTCCCGTTGCCAAACAGCAGGGCCAGTATATTGCCCGCACGCTGATCGCGCGCCATCAGGGGCGCATCGCCCCGGGGTTCCGCTATCGCGACTTCGGCTCGCTCGCGACGATCGGTCGTTCGCGGGCGGTCGCCCAATTTGGCAGGGTTCGCCTTTCGGGTTTTGCGGCCTGGGTTCTGTGGAGCATCGCCCACGTCTACTTTCTGATCGGTTTCCGGAATCGCTTCGTGGTCGCCCTCAACTGGGCCTGGAGTTACCTCACTTTTCAGCGGGGCAGCCGCCTGATCACAGGCCTCTACGCACGTGTGGATGGCATGCGCCAGTCGCCGCGAGCCGAACTTCGATCGCAAGCAGGCCAAAGAATTATGCTTTAGTGGTCGCCAAGGGGAGCATCTGAATGGAAATGCACCAGGTGCGATATTTCCTGGCAGTCGCGCGGACGCTGAATTTCACCCGCGCGGCGGAAGAATGCCACGTAGCACAGCCGTCGCTGACGCGCGCGGTCAAGCTTCTGGAAGGCGAATTGGGTGGCGACCTTTTCCGGCGCGAGCGGCCACGCGCAATGCTCACGCCGCTCGGCGAGCGCATGTTTCCGCTGCTGAAGCAGTGTTACGACAGCGCCCAGAGCGCCCGCGCGCTCGCGGCCATGATCAACGATGGCGAGGTCGGCGCGCTCAAGCTCGCCGTATCCGGCAGCATTGAGCTCGGTCTCATCCTCTCGCATGTCAACGAACTGAGAAAGAGCTTCAGCGACGTCGAACTCAAGATCCTGCGTGGCACCGGGCCGCAAATCGTCGAATACCTTAAGGCCGGTGACGCCGAGCTCGCGGTGGGAACTTCGATCGGCGAGACCTGGGACCGGCTCGACAGCTGGAAGCTTTTCGAAGAGTCGTTCGACATGGTCTTCAGCCGAACGCATCGCCTCGGAAGCCAGGAGGCGATCAGCCTCGATGACCTCAAGCCCGAGCGTTTTCTCCTGCGGAGCCATTGCGAGAAGTGCGGCGACCTTGCCTCGATGCTGCGTGCAAAGGGACTGAATGCCGACCATCGCCACGAGGTTTCATCGGATCACGATCTGCTGGCACTGCTCGAGGCCAATATCGGCATCGGCTTTCTGCCGCGAACGGTCAATGCGCCGCAAAGCCTGGTCCGCGTCTCAGTGAAAGGACTCGAGCTTGGGCGGGATGTATGCCTCTACGGCGTCGCCGGCAGGCAACGCACCCCGATCGCCGCGACCTTCATGAAAATGCTGCGCGCGGCGAACTGGCAGAAAATGCCGGCCTGAATTCAGCTCAGCGCGGCGATCAGATCGTCAACCGCCATCCGCTTGCGATAATCCGGATCAACAAACCGCGCCTTGATCCGGCTGTCCTTGCCGACCACGAATGTGGCGGGAATCGGCAGCATCCAGGAATCGTTTCCCTGGTATTGCGGAAGCGGCCGGCCAATCTTGGACATGTGCTCCTGCATTTCGTCGCCGACCCAGATCGCAAGGTTCAATGACATCGCGTAGCCATTGTCGATGTCGGAGAGGATCGGGAAGTTTACGTTGCAGTCCTCCTTCATCTCGGCGGCAAACTGCTCACGATCCGGCACGATTGCGACCATGCGTGCGCCCAGCGCCTCGATGCGTGGCTGCGCCTTTACCAGGGTATTAATGCTGATCCGGCAGTACGGACACCAGTGACCACGATGAAACGTGACGACAACAGGGCCTCGAGCGACCAGATCCTTCAGGCTCACCAGCCGCCCGTTCTCGTCGGGGAGCACGAACGGAGGCATGACGTCGCCTGGCTTCGGCGCATCCTTGCCAGCGTCATGCTCTTTGAGACGGGCCACGAGCCGGTCGACAATCGCGGCATTGGATGGGTGAAGCCTTCGCGTGGCATCGGCGAAGACGTCAAGGCGCTCCGCCATTGAGCCATCCAGAGCGCGGGCCTGCTCGAAAGCCTGCCTGAGGTCCTTGACCAGAATTTGCGTGGCCATTTCCAAGGCTTCCCTGCGGCGACCTGCGCCAGCACGTCCATTCATAGGCGATTGACCCGTCCAAACGCCACAGATTTAAGCGCATTTTCGATAGCCGCTCTCTATGATTTGCCTGCCGCACCCTCCGGTCCTGCCATTGGCGGTTCCAGAGCGGTCCGGCGGAAAAGTGATGCCCCGTTCGGGGACAACGGGGCATCACATCATGCGACGGGGTGTGGGGGACGCGCAGCCGTCACATATTGTGGTCTCGCTCGTCGTGGCGGACGTCACCGACGTACAGAATCACCGGCACCTCGCCGAGGTTCTTCCACCAGTGCGATGTGCCCTGAGTTTCGGCCCGGATCTCGCCGGCCTTGTGATGGATTGGCCCCCCGCAATTGCTGGCGTATTCGATGATCTCGCCTTGCTGGACGAAAATCAGCGCCGGCCGGTCGTCATGGCTGTGCCACGGGACTATGCCGCCCGGTTGGATGACGAGCTTGCGGAATCGCAGCTCGCGGCCGGCAATTTTCGCCCGCTCTTTACCGAGATCGATCGAGCCGAGCGTGGTGTCGGTCACGCCGACGGCCTTGAAATCGACCGGCTGGCGCGCATTCGGCATGCGCTTATCTGCCGCGCATTCGCCCGCTTGGGCGTGAAATGCAAAGCCGGACGTGGCAACGAAGGCCGCGGCAGCGATGGCGCGAAGCAAGCCTTTGCTAATTGAAGTGGACATCGTGTCATCTCCTCTCTGTTTCGCCGCGGCCTCGCTATGAGCCGCCGCAGTGATTGCAATGATGAAGCGCGGCGAAGTTGGAAGGAAATGCCGGGTTGCTCTAATCGCGATAGCCGACCGCTATTCGACGCATCGTCTCCGAGAAACGGCTCCGGCCGCGAAGCGCCGGAGCCGAATTGACCTCATGGCCTTAAGCCTTCACGCTCGACGTAATCGAAGCGATCACCATCGATGCCATCTTGAACTGCTCGGTGCGATTGACGATGCCGTGACGCGCGGCAATCCAGGCAAAGTCAGTGTAAACCGTCCAGACCACGCCGGCGCTGTCCTGGACCACCAGGAGCCGTACCGGCCAGTCCAGGCCCGCGTTCGGGTTTGCCGTCATGAACTGGGTGCCGAGTGGCGGATTGCCGAACACCAGCAGCGTGGAAGGATTGAGCTTGATGCCGGCCCCCGCAGCAAGCTCGGTTTGATCGATTTCGCTGAAGAACCGGATGCCTTTCGCGGCGATATCCTTCTTGAGCCGCGCGATTGTCTCCTGGAAGTTGTAGCTGCTTTTTACACGCACGATACCGTCGTTCGATTTCGGCATGGCCTCGGGTGAAATGACGAGCGCCGCGGCGGTCAAGCCGGACAGGCGCAGGAATTTTGCTCTGGTCAACATGGGTCATCCCTCAGAATTTGACTCGCGCGTGATTGCGCCAGCCTTCGTTTCAGCATGCAGCGGGACGACCGGTGACAGAATTACAATTACTCTCTCGATCCGATAGCGGGCAGGCATCGCACTTCGGATAACGAATGGGCCGCCGCTCGTGGTTGAGCGGCGGCCCACGAGCTAAAAGACGTTCAAGCCTCGCGGTGAGTGAGCGCAGGTGCCGGTAGCCGTCCGTGCCAGATCAGATGGTCGAGGGAAATCGAGCCAGGTCCGCGCGCCACGATCAACGTAAGCAGCGACAGCCACAAAGTATGCTCCGGCCATCCGCCGGGCACCACAAAGAGCTGAATGACCATCGTCATCCCGAACAATGCGAGCGCCGACAGCCGGGACGCCAGCCCAAGAAACAACAGGATTGGGAAAACGTGCTCGCTGATCGTACTCAGATATGCAGCGACATCAGGCGGCAGCAGGGGCACCTTGTACTCCTCGCGGAAGAGATAGAAGGTCTCTTCACGGATTGAAAATCCCTTGATCTTGGTCTGGCCCGAGCGCCAGAAGACGTCGGCAACGGCAAAGCGCGATGCAAGCGCGATCACGCTGTAGGGGATGCGTTCGGCCAGGTGACGGCCTTTTTCGAGATAGTCGCGCACGCTCATTGAAAGTCTCCCGTCGGGGCTGCTATTCCGGCAGGAAAGCGCGACAGTCGGGGCTTTTGAAATACCGATTGGCAATGTGCGCCATAGCCTCGGTCTATCCCCGCTTGAAAGCCGCTCGCTATCGTAACTTTAGCAAACCGGCATTTCCCGCCGATCCAGGCGCCATGCAAATTCGCAACAACGACGGCGTGTTGCGTCTAGCAACGGAAAGGATCGGGCCATGAACATTCAACTACCTCTTCGCATCGAGCCGAGCTCGCGCCCATTGGAGGGCCGGGTGTCGCTGGTGACAGGGTCGACCAGCGGTATAGGGCTTGGAATCGCCCGCGCGCTCGCGGCGGCGGGCTCTGCGGTCGTGCTCAACGGCTTCGGCAAGCCCGAGGACATCGCCGAGGCCCAGGCCAGAATCATTTCCGAGTTTGGCGTGAGGGCCAGCTTCTCGCCGGCGGATATGTCGAAGGCCGCGCCGATCGCCGAAATGATCGCAGCGGCGCTGGACACCTACGGCCACATCGACGTCCTGGTGAACAATGCCGGCATCCAGCATGTCGCGCCGCTGGAGCAGTTTCCGGTCGAGATATGGGACGCAATCCTGGCCATCAATCTGTCGTCGGCATTCCACACCACGCGCGCGGTCCTGCCTTCAATGCGCGGCAACAAGTTTGGCCGCATCATCAATATCGCATCGGCGCACGGACTTATCGCATCGCCGTTCAAGTCGGCTTATGTGGCAGCCAAACACGGAATCGTCGGTCTCACCAAGGTCATCGCGCTGGAAGCCGCCGAATCCAACATCACCTGCAACGCGATCTGCCCAGGCTATGTCTACACGCCGCTGGTCGAAGCGCAGATCGATGCCCAGGCAAAATCGTATGGCATCCCGCGCGAGAAGGTCATTCGCGACGTGCTGCTTGCCCAGCAACCGAACAAGCGCTTTGCCACGGTCGAAGAGCTTGGTGCTCTCTCGGCTTTTCTTGCGAGCGATGCAGCCGCGTCGATCACCGGAACGGCTTTGCCGGTCGACGGCGGCTGGACGGCGCATTGAGACAACGAGGTCTCTTTGCTCGACAACATGACTTTGGGAGGACAACGTGAACAAGAATTCATCGACGCGTGTAGCGAGGCTCGCTGAAACACAACGACGGCAGGGTCAAAAGGATCGGCAGACCGTCCTGGTTCTCCAGGGCGGTGGCGCGCTCGGGGCCTACCAGGCCGGCGTTTATCACGCACTGCACGAACACGGAGTTGACCCCGACTGGATCGTCGGCACGTCGATCGGTGCGATCAATGCAAGCCTGATCGCCGGAAACCCGCGCGAGAACCGGCTCCAAAGGCTGCAGGAATTCTGGACCAGGATGGCATATCGGCCCCCGTTCAGCGCTCCTGCATGGACCGGATTGCCTGATGTTCTCTCTTACTGGAAAACGATCCTTCGCGGCATTCCTGATTTCTTTGAGCCCAATCCTGGGGCATTCCTCGGAACGCACGTTCCGCTCGGACACGATGCAGCCGGTTTTTACTCCACTGCGCCGCTCGAAAAGACTCTGCTAGAGCTCGTGGATTTCGCGCTGGTGAACAAGTGCAATCCGCGGCTCACGGTCGGCGCGGCGCACGTTCGCACCAGCGAAATGAAATATTTCGACAGCCGCGACGGCGAGATTGGCGTCAAGCACATCATGGCATCCGGTGCGTTGCCACCCGCATTTCCTGCAGTACGCATCGACGGTGAACTCTACTGGGACGGTGGCATCCTTTCGAACACGCCGACCGAAGTGATCTTCGACGACAACCCGCGCAAGAACTCGCTGATTTTTGCGGTTCACCTCTGGAATCCCATGGGCGACGAGCCCGGCACGATCTGGGAAGTTCTCAACCGGCACAAGGACATCCAATACTCGAGCCGGGTTGCGAGCCATATCGCCCGCCAGCGGCAAATCCACAAGATGCGGCACATCATTCGCGACCTCGCCAAGTTGCTGCCGGACGACGTTCGCCAGACCCAGGAGGCACAGTCGCTTTCTGCATTTGGCTGCCACACGACCATGCACGTCGTACGGTTGCTGGCCCCGCAACTTGAGAATGAAAATCATACCAAGGACGTCGACTTCAGCCCGTCCAGCATCCGCATGCGTTGGGAAGCCGGCTACACCAACACTATGCGGGCACTCGAACAGGCGCCCTGGGAATGCGAGTTCGACCCGCTTGAAGGCGTGATCCTGCACGAGCCGAGGCCGGAAATGATGGAGGCCGCGGAATAGTTGACGGGGCGATTCCGGGAAACCAATGAGCCGTGACATGCAAAGCTACGATGCAATCATTATTGGAACCGGTCAGGCGGGGCCGGCGCTCGCGCATCGCCTCGCCGGCGCTGGAAAGACGGTCGCGGTTGTCGAGCGCAAACATTTTGGCGGAACTTGCGTCAATACTGGCTGCATTCCGACCAAAACGCTGGTGGCGAGCGCCTATGCCGCGCACATGGCGCGCCGGGCGTTCGATTTTGGTGTGAAAATCCCGTGCGAAATCACCGTCGATATGAAGGCGGTGAAGGCGCGAAAGGATCACGTTTCAGGCGTGTCGCGGACCGGCGTCGAGCAGTCGCTGAAAGGCCTCAAGGGCTGCAGGGTCTACGAAGGCCACGGCCGATTTTCCGGCCCGCATTCGGTCAAGGTC
>DATGDN010000123.1:0-13407 GCA_035310865.1 Pseudolabrys sp.
CTGGTAACGATTGAGCCAATCATTGGCGGCGCGCATGGGTTCCGCGCGCAGGCGGCAACTCACGATGCGGCCGTTCTTCTCGCGGCCAACAAGGCCCGCATCCGACAGCACGTCGAGATGCTTCATGACCGCGGGGAGCGACATCGAAAACGGTTTTGCCAATTCGCTGACCGACAGATTTTCCTTTTCGCTCAAGCGGGCGAGCAGAGCGCGGCGCGTCGGGTCGGCGAGCGCGGCAAAAGTGCGGTCAAGATTTGGCTTCTGATAGTAAACCATTTGGTTAAGTATATGACAGCGCGCCAAAGAGTCAAGGCCGCCGCCGCTGCATTTACAATTCGTTGATGAAAAGGCCGTAGAAGCGGTATCGGGATGGATCCGGCATCAGTAGCCGCCGCTATGATCGGTGCTCAAATGAGCAATGTGCAGATGGCCCTCGCGGCCAAGATGCTGCGCATGAATGCCGACAATGCGTCCGCAATCGTGCAGGTGCTCGACGCTGCCCAGAAAGATCTGGCCAGCCTGGCGAACGTTGCTGATGGCGTCGGCCGGAACCTCAATATCAGCGCGTAAGCGGATTCAAGCCCTCGGCGGAGCAGGCTACTGCCCGAGGGTTGCCTTGATCAGCTTGATTGCGTCATCGCTCGCCCACTCAGCCGGGCCGTTGATCGTGCCGATCTCGCAGCCGTGCGGATCGATCAGCAGCGTGGTCGGCATACCGAAAGCTCGGCCGATGGCCTTGAGGTCCTGGAATGTGCGGGCGCTCGGATCGGCATAGTAGGCGAGCTTCGTAACGCCGACCTCCTTGAGCCAAGCCCTCGGCTTTTCGGCGTCACGGGTATCGATATTGACCGCCACCACTTCGAATTCCGGTCCGCCCAGCCGCTGCTCCAGCGCAGCGAGCGCCGGCATTTCCTTGCGGCAAGGCACGCACCAGGTGGCCCACAGGTTGAGCAGCACGGTGCGCCCGCGCCAGTGTTCGAGGGTCAGCTGCTTGCCGGCCGCGTCCTGGAAGGCAAGGTCAGGGATCTTCAAGGGGCTCTTGGCAACGTTAACGGCTGCCACCTCCCCATGCGCAAAAGGCGCTATTTTACTGGCCAGCGCGACGGCCGGCCGGCAGGTGGCATCGCCGCCTGCATTGCGCGTAAGGGTCGCAATCCCGTATACCCCCGCCAGCCCAACGACGACTCCGGCAATTCCGCCTGCCAGGATCATGGCGAGGCGCTTTTTGGCGAGGCTTGATTGGGTCCCGGTCATGAGCGGCTTGGTGGATAGGCCATGAGCAACAAAATGTGGGGTGGGCGGTTCAAGTCTGGCCCCGGCGCCATCATGGAGGAGATCAACGCCTCTATCGATTTCGACCGGCATCTCTACCGCCAGGACATCGCCGCGTCCAAGGCCCATGCCGACATGCTGGCCAAGCAAGGCATCATTGGGGCCGACGATGCGAAAAAGATCGCTCACGGTCTAGACACGATCCTGTCAGAGATCGAGGCGGGCAAGTTCTCCTTCAAGCGCGCGCTCGAGGACATTCACATGAATGTGGAGGGCCGGCTGTCCGAGCTGATCGGCGAGGCGGCGGGCCGGCTGCATACCGCACGCTCGCGCAACGATCAGGTAGCGACCGACTTCCGGCTTTGGATGCGCGACACGATCGATACGATCGATGCCGCGCTTGTGGGCTATCAGCATGCCCTTGTCGAGAAGGCGCTGGCGCATGCAGGCACCGTGATGCCTGGGCTTACTCACATGCAGACGGCGCAGCCGGTGACATTTGGTCATCACCTCCTGGCCTATGTCGAGATGGCTGCGCGCGACCGCGGCCGGTTTGCGGATGCGCGCAAGAGACTCAACGAGTCCCCCTTGGGCGCCGCCGCGCTCGCCGGGACTTCGTTTGCGCTCGACCGTGACATGACCGCGAAGGCGCTCGGCTTCGATCGGCCGATGGCGAATTCACTCGATGCAGTATCTGCGCGCGACTTTGCATTGGAGACGCTGGCCGCCGCTTCCATTGCGGCGGTGCATCTGTCCCGGCTCGCCGAAGAGATCGTCATCTGGACATCTCCGCTTACGGCTCTCGTCAAACTGTCGGACAAGTTCACGACCGGCTCCTCGATCATGCCGCAGAAGCGCAACCCCGATGCCGCCGAACTGGTACGCGCCAAGGCCGGACGGGTGATCGGCGCGCTCAGCGCACTGTTGATCGTGATGAAGGGCCTGCCGCTCGCCTACGCGAAGGACATGCAGGAAGACAAGGAGGGCGCAATGGATGCGCTCGCCGCGCTCTTGCTTTCGATCGCGGCCATGACCGGCATGGTTGCAGATCTCGAACCCGATGCGTCACGCATGAAAAAGGCCGCAGGCGAGGGCTACGCGACCGCCACTGATCTGGCGGACTGGCTGGTGCGGACGTTGAAAATACCGTTCCGCGAGGCGCACCACCTGACCGGCCAGATCGTCGCCAAGGCTGCGGATGCCGGCGTGGCCCTGCATCGACTGCTGCTGCCGGTCATGCGGGAGATCGAGCCGCGGATCAGCGACGATGTATTCACCGTTCTCTCGGTCGACCGATCCGTTAAGAGCCGGACCAGCTTTGGCGGCACCGCGCCGAAAAATGTTCGCGCGCAGGCGAAGAAATGGCTGCGCAAGCTGGAAAAGGAAAAATCCTGACTTCGCCTTGTTTGCCTGTTTTGCTATCGTTCCGCTATGCAAGGAGCGCCCGTGTTGAGCCGTGATTATCGTCCATTCCTCCGCCTCGCGCTGATCGGCGCGCTTGCGGCGTCGTTTGCTTTGGCTGCATGCGGACGAAAAGGGCCGCTCGATCCGCCTCCCGGCGCGTCGCTCGCCGGCGACCAGTCAGCTCCAATTGATGGGCCGGCGGCCGGGCCCACAGGGCCTGACGTGAAACCGTTGGCGCCAGGCGGCGTGAATAAACGTATTCCTATCGACGTCCTACTCAACTGAGCGTGCGATGCACCACTTCGCCTATCGCGACGGCGTCCTCCACGCCGAGTCGGTGAATCTGGACGCGCTCGCCAGCGCGGTCGGAACGCCGTTCTATTGTTATTCGACGGCGACGCTGACGCGTCACTATCAGGTCTTCGCCGGCGCTTTCGCCGACGTGCGCGCGCTCGTCTGCTATGCCATGAAGGCCAATTCCAATCAGGCCGTGGTGCGCACGCTTGCCAAGCTTGGCGCGGGCGCGGACGTCGTCTCGGGTGGCGAGCTCAAGCGTGCGCGCCTTGCAGGCATCCCCGCCGACAAGATCATGTTCTCCGGAATCGGCAAGACTGCGGCCGAGCTCGCGCTGGCGGTCGACGAAAGCATTCTCTGCGTCAATGTCGAATCCGAGCCCGAGCTCGAGCTCCTGTCATCGATTGCGGCGTCGAAAGGGCGTACCGCGAATGTTTCGGTACGCGTCAATCCCGACATCGACGCGAAGACGCATCACAAGATTGCGACCGGTAAGGCCGAAAACAAGTTCGGCATTCCGATCAGCCGTGCTCGCGAGATCTATGCACGCGCGGCCAAACTCAAGGGCCTGAAAGTCACCGGCGTCGACATGCATATCGGCAGCCAGATCATCGAACTTGAGCCGTTCGACAACGCCTTCGCTCTGCTCGCCGAGTTCGTGCGCACGCTGCGTGCCGATGGCCACACGATCTCTCATGTCGATCTCGGCGGAGGCCTGGGAATTCCGTACCGCGATGACAACGAACCGCCGCCGCACCCTGAGGCTTACGCAGATGTGGTCAAGCGCGCCACGCGCGATCTTGATTGCCGGCTGATCTTCGAGCCCGGCCGTCTGCTCGTCGGCAATGCCGGGATTCTGGTGACGCGCGTGCTGTTCATGAAGCACGGTGAAGCCAAGAATTTCGTTGTCATCGACGCAGCGATGAACGATCTCGTCCGGCCCACGTTATATGATGCGCACCATGAGATTTGGCCGGTCGTTCAAGCAGCTGCGGGCGCTGCAAGGGTGCGGGCCGATGTGGTCGGGCCGGTGTGCGAAAGTGGCGATTTCCTGGCTGTTAACCGCGATATGGCGGAACCGGAAAGCGGCGCATTGCTTGCCGTAATGTCGGCCGGCGCCTACGGCGCCGTGCAGGCCGGTACCTACAATACGCGGGCTTTGGTGCCGGAAATCCTGGTCAACGGTGCCCATTGGGCCGTTGTGCGGCCGCGCCTTGAAGTTGACCAATTAATTGCGCTCGATCGCATGCCGGATTGGCTTTGAGTGCATGAATGCCCGCGTGGCCCGGCGCTTCGGCGCATGTTAGTTTGGCCGTCGGCAGATTCTCCTGAGCCACCGCGACGGAGCGGCTTGTGGACGAGTTGAAAGACCAGATTCAAGACCGGCAGCCGACACGGCTCCTGCTCGCGCGAGCGTTGAATCGTGCGCGCGGCAGCTTGCTGTGGGAGGGCTTGTGGCCGGGTCTCGCCACCGTTGCGACCGTGATCGGTCTCTTCCTCGCATTCTCCTGGGCCGGGCTCTGGGTGGTGCTGCCGCCGCTCGCGCGCGCGATCGGTCTGTTCGTTTTTGCGGTGCTGCTGGTGTTGGCGTCGGTGCCGCTGCTCATTCTGCGGCTGCCGAGTGTCAGCGACGGCCTGCGCCGGCTCGACCGGAGCAGTGGCGAAACGCACCGCCCGGCCACGGCGGTCGCGGACCACATCGCCGCCAACAGCCAGGACCCCGTGGCGCAAGCCTTGTGGCAGGCGCATGTCGAGCGAGCTCTGCTTTCGGCACGCAAGATCAGGGCAGGCTGGCCCGTGCCGCGGATGTCGCTGCGCGACCCGATGGCATTCCGTGCGCTTGTTTCCATTCTGGTGGTCGCAAGCTTTTTCGCCGCCGGTGGCGAACGCTTCAAGCGCGTCGCGGCTGCCTTCGACTGGCGCGGCGTCGTCGCGCCGGCGAATTTCCGGATCGATGCGTGGATCACGCCGCCGGTCTATACCGGGCGGCCGCCGGTGATGCTGCCCGGCCTGCGTCCCGGTGAAGCTCCGCAAAACACGGCGACCGCGCCGGTGGCTGTGCCGTCGGGCAGCCAGCTCGTGATCCGGGCGACCGGTAAAGTGAGTTTCGACATTATCCGCAAAGGTGGACTCGAAGATGCGCCCGCCGAGGCGCGCGCGCCTCTGCCAGCCGGAACCGACGAACGCAGGCTTGTGATCAAGGGAGACGGCTCGGCGTCGGTCCACGGCGTTCTCGGCAGCGATCTCGTGTGGAATTTCACCGCGATCCCCGACCGCGTGCCGACGATCGAATTGACTAAAGAGCCGGAGAGGCAGGCGCGCGGAGCATTGCGTCTCGACTACAAGATGGACGACGACTACGGCGTGATCGAAGCGAAAGCCACCTTCGCGCTCAAGGACGAAAAGCCATCTCCGCGGCGCCCGCTGTTCAGCGCCCCGGACTATCCGCTCGCCCTGCCGCAGGCACGGACGCGCTCCGGCGTCGCGCAAACGACTCACGATCTGACCGAGCATCCATGGGCGGGGACCGACGTCATGGTGACGCTGACCGCCCGCGATGAGGCGGGTAACGAGGGGCGCAGCCAGCCGCGCGAGCTGCAGCTGCCGCAGCGGATATTCGTCAAGCCATTGGCGCGCGCGCTGATCGAGCAAAGGCGCAACCTGGCGCTCGATGCCGAAACCAAGCCGCTCGTGCTTACCGCGCTGGATGCGCTCACCATCGCGCCGGAGCGCTTTACGCCCGAGTCCGGAATTTATCTGGGGCTGCGCTCGATCTATCACGACCTTGAACATGCAAAGAGCGACGACGCGCTGCGCGAGGTCGTGGCGCGCCTGTGGGACATGGCGGTCCAGCTCGAAGACGGAAACGTGTCGCAGGCCGAACAGGCCCTGCGGCAGGCGCAGGAAGCCTTGCGTCAGGCGCTCGAGCGCGGTGCGAGCGATGAGGAAATCAAGAAGCTGATGGAGCAGCTGCGCGCGGCGATGGACAAGTTCCTGCAGGCGCTGGCCGAGGAGATGCGCAAGAATCCGCAGCAACTTGCGCGGCCGCTTGATCGCAATACCCGCATGCTCAGCCAGCAGGACCTCAAGAGCATGCTGGACCGGCTGGAGAATCTGGCCCGCTCGGGCAACAAGGATGCCGCGCGCCAGCTGCTCGAGCAGTTGCAGTCGATGCTCGAGAATCTGCAGATGGCACGGCCCGGCGCCAACGGAGACGACGATGGCGACGATGACATGATGTCCGCCCTCGACGAACTGGGCGACATGATCCGTAAGCAGCAGCAACTGCGCGACAAGACCTTCAAGCAAGGTCAGGACATGCGGCGTGACCGGCAGCGCGGCCAGCCCGGTCAAGGCCAGAACCAGATGGGCGATCTGCGCCAGGATCAGCAGGGTTTGCGGGATCGTCTCAACAAGCTTTTGGAGCAACTGCGCCAGCGCGGCCTGGGCCAACAGGGCCAACAGGGTCAGCAAGGCGAGGGCAATGAAATGGGCCAGCTTGGCGACGCGGGCGAGGCCATGGGTCGCGCCGAAGGCCAGCTGGGCGAAGGCGACGCCGACAGTGCTGTCGACAGTCAGGGTCGTGCATTGGAGGCGATGCGCAAAGGTGCTCAAGGCCTTGCGCAATCGATGCAGCAGCAAGGAATGGGCCCAGGCCCCAATGGAAGGCCAGGCCGCGGTCAGGCGCGCGCGCAGCAAGACACAGATCCCTTGGGGCGGCCGATGCGCGGCCGTGACTACGGCGACGACTTCACGGTCAAGGTTCCGGGTGAAATTGACGCGCAACGTGCGCGCCGTATCCTGGAAGAGCTGCGCAAACGATTCGGCGAGAGCTTTCGTCCGCAACTCGAACTTGACTACATCGAGCGGCTGCTGAAAGACTTCTGAGCCACGACCGCGTAGCGTGCGCTACTTCGCGCTGGCAACCGAATCCTGCGGAGTGAAAAAGCGCACCATTACATCCGTGGCGTTCGGCGGCGGTGAAACAAGCGGAAATCCAGCTTTTCTCCAGGGCCGAGGATGCTCCGGCTCGGAAGTGCGCTCCACGTATAGACCTCTTGTCCGGAAGCGTCGCGCGCTGCAAAACGCAGCTGCGGCACCTCAGTCGGCTTGCCCGAGATACTCACAATCGTGCCTTCGATAACCAGCGAGGATAAGCCCTCCTGCGTTTCTTTTGAAATTCGCATATTCTCGAATTTCAGGTGACGCAGGTTGACGGGCAGGCCGCTGCGGAAGAAACCGCACAACTTCGCTGCGGGCGCCGACTAACGCGACGTTGAAGGCGAACAGACCAGGATAAGAGCGGTCCACCGAGAAGATCGGCGCTCTTTTTTGCGCCTTGCCTTCAATCGTTTGCGCCGCGCCGTAAAATTTTCAATCTCGTCAGCGTCCACCACTGTTGCAGGTGTCTCGGTCACTGGCGGCTCTGCCGTTGGCACAATGGCCGGCGCATCCATGATGGTGACCACCGAAGGCTCATTCTGTTCGGGAGCGACCGTGGCGCCTTCCTCTTGCGGCGCCAGTGGTTCTGGACTCGCATCGCTATCGCCGACCGGTGTAGATCGATCGGGACGGATCACGCCTGTGGGCGCTTGGACCTCATCCTCTGTAGGCCCATTGGCAGTAGCCGCCATCTCGGCCTTGGACGCGAACCATGTCGTCCTGCACGGGCACAGCGGACGGTGCGACCCGCGTCACCCAGCGACGCCGGGTCAATCATGTAGGACGTTGAGCAGTTCGGACAGGCGATCAACATGGCATCATTGGAATTTGGGTGGCCAAACCTAGCAGCCGTCCGTTAATGGATCGGAAACCATGCCAGCCCCTGCCAAATGGGTGGTTTTCGCCATTTTCTCCGCACCTACTATGGCAGCCTCATGATAATCCTGTAAAAACGCGGATAGGCAGGCGACCGAGAACGGCTCGTGGGATGCCTGTGGGGACCTCGGCGCGGTCGTGATTCGCTCGGCCTTTTGGGGAATTTGTCGGAGAGGGGTGGAGTGGTCCGATTTGAGAACGTGGGCTTGCGGTATGGGCTGGGCCCCGAGGTCCTGCGAGATCTTACGTTCCGTATCGAGCCGCACTCCTTCCAGTTTCTTACTGGTCCATCCGGCGCCGGGAAAACCTCGCTGCTGCGCCTATTGTTCCTGTCGCTGAAACCGACACGCGGCCTAATCACTCAATTCGGCCATGATGTCGCGACGCTGTCGCGTGATGCGGTGGCTACCTTGCGCCGACGCATCGGCATCGTGTTTCAGGATTTTCGCCTGCTCGACCACATGACGACGTATGAAAACGTCTCGCTGCCATTGCGGGTCATGGGCCGGCCGGAGGATAGCTACCGCGAGGAAGTCATCGAACTCCTTAGTTGGGTTGGGCTTGGTGAACGGATGTGGGCCCTGCCGCCTGTCCTCTCGGGCGGAGAAAAGCAGCGCGCTGCGATCGCACGCGCCGTAATCGCGCGACCGCAGTTGTTGCTTGCTGACGAACCAACCGGCAACGTTGATCCGAGCCTGGCACAGCGTTTGCTGCGGCTTTTCGTCGAGCTTAACAAGTCCGGTACTTCGGTCGTCATCGCCACTCACGACATCGCGCTGATGGACAAGTACGATGCAAGACGCCTGGTCCTCCACGATGGCCGGCTGCATATCTACGACTGAGGTTTGCAAATGACTGAATCCCGCATGATCGCCTTGACAATGCAACTGCACGAGCCGCTGCCGCGATTTGAGACGCCGTTGGTGCCGCGCAATTCGATTTCCGGCCGGGCGCTCGTGGCGGTTGTTGCGATCATGACGTTCCTGGTGTCACTGACGACGGGCGCGGCTGTTTTGGTGACCAATGCCGCCGGCGAGTGGCAATCCGATATATCGCGTGAAGTTACGATTCAGATTATGCCGGCACCCGGTCGAGATATTGACGGCACAGTAAACAGGGCAGTGTCAGTGGCGCGTGCCGTCCCGGGCGTTGTCGAGGTGCGACCGTACTCCAAGGAAGAATCAGCGAAACTGCTCGAGCCGTGGCTTGGAAGCGGGCTTTCACTCAATGAGTTGCCCGTGCCTCGACTGATTGTCGTCAAGGTTGCCGCGGACCCGCGGCCCGATCTTGGGCAGTTGCGACGCGTGCTGGCGGATCAAGTACCGGGGGCCATGCTCGACGACCACCGCGGCTGGGTCGACCGCATGCGTGCAATGGCGAGCACGGCGGTCGCTGCCGGGATCTGCATTTTGGTATTGATGTTCGCGGCAACGATTTTGTCGGTGACCTTCGCTACGCGCGGCGCAATGGCAACAAATAAGGCGGTGATCGAGGTCCTTCATTTTGTTGGCGCCAAAAACGGCTTCATTGCACGGCATTTTCAACACCACTTCCTGGTGCTCGGTCTGCAGGGAGGCGTCATTGGCGGCGGCGCGGCCATCATTCTGTTCGCGGCGGCGGCCACGATTAGCCGCTGGTTCGTCGGCTCACCAGGAGGCGATCAGGCGTCGGCCCTTTTTGGATCGTTCTCGATCGGCCTTGCGGGCTATGCCGCCGTCCTCGGACAAGTAGCTTTGATTGCGGCTGTGACCGCTTTCACTTCGCGGCATACGGTCAATAGCACGCTGGAGACGATCGACTGACATGTTTGCCGGTTTTGCCCGCTGGATCGGTTTCCTGACGATGGCTGCCGGCGCCACTGGTGTTTTGCTGCTCGCAGGTGGATTCGGCTGGTTCGTTGCCCAAATTGCGAACGATGAAATATCCCTCGATCGCAAAGCCGATGGGATTGTTGTGCTTACTGGCGCCGCTGCCCGCATACCCGATGCAATCGAATTGCTGGCCACCGAGCACGGCAAGCGTCTTTTGATAACCGGGGTGTTTCGTGCCACTAGCGCGCGCGAAATAGCGCGTCTCACGCCGCTTTATTCGAAGTATTTTTCCTGTTGCATCGATCTTGACCGTTCGGCGCTGAATACCTTCGGCAATGCGCTTGAAACAAAGCGCTGGACACGCCAGCACAATTTTAATTCGTTGATCGTAGTGACGTCGAACTGGCACATGCCACGCGCCATGGCTGAACTTGCGCACCAACTCCCAGATGTGACGCTGATTACCTTCCCCGTCATATCGGAAAAGGTGAAGAGTGAGCCTTGGTGGTCGAACATAGACACCGCACGCCTGCTATTCGCAGAATACTTGAAGTACGTTTTCGCACTTGCACGCATGCGTCTCGATGTGGATGGCGCGGTATAGAAGGGCTACCAGTGGCTATTCTTCTTCGTTCGCTCGCATTCAATTTGCTGTTCTATCTGAACACGCTTTTGTATTTGATTGCGGCGCTGCCAACATTTTTCATGCCATATCGCGCGATCATTGCGGTCGCAAAATCATGGAGCCGAGCCAACCTTGTGCTGCTGCGTGTGGTCGCCGGTATTGATTGTGAAATTCGTGGCCGCGATAAGATGCCCAAGGGCCCAATCATAATCGCCTCGAAGCATCAGTCTGCGTGGGAAACCTTCGCGTTATTGCCTCTGATCGACAATCCCGTATTTATCCTCAAACGCGAACTGCAATGGATTCCGATTTTTGGCTGGCTCACAATCAAGGGGCGCATGGTGCCGGTCGATCGTGGTGCAGGTTCTCATGCCCTTGCCGCCATGATTGAGCGAGCGCGCATCGAGCTCGCCGACAATCGCCAACTCATCATTTTTCCCGAGGGCACGCGGCGCGCCGCGGGTGCAGAGCCGCGGTACAAGGCTGGCGTGGCACATCTTTATGCGGCCGAAGGGGTGCCCTGCGTTCCAATCGCACTGAACTCTGGCCTGTTTTGGCCGCGTCGATCACTTCTCCGTTTTCCGGGAACAGTGATTGCCGAGATTCTTGATCCGATTCCGCCGGGGCTCGACAAGGATACCTTCTTCGCACGTTTGCAAAACGACATTGAAACCGCGACCGCGCGCCTGATTGCGGAAGGACGGGCAAAGATGAGCGGCTTGGCTACGAACCGTTAATACGAACATTATGACGCTTCAAAATTCAACGGTTCGCCGATTCATGAATTCCTTTCAGTTGTTCGGCTAGAACCTGCAATTCGGCGTCACGAATTCCCAATGCCTGCAGCTCCTTCATTGCCGAGAGCACATAGTCACGACAGGCGCCGGATCGGCCATGGCCCTGACGGGCATGGTGGAGCTGTTCGTGCAAGCTCAGTCGTCCCGCATATTGACGATGTCCGCGGTCAACGACGTAACACAGGGCATGCACGCCTTGTTGCGGGTCGTCATCGAGCCAGACCCTGCGCCAAGTCTCGCGGTACACGAGGGTGACTTGTTCGCGGGCGCGCAGATAATCGATCGTTTCCGGGCGCTTTGCTGCGGACACGCGGTAGGCAATACCCCGGCAATTTCCCCCGCGATCGAGACCGAAAACCAGCCCGGGCTTTGCCGGGGTTCCACGATGCACAAACGAATATACGCAAAGCGCGCGATGGGCCCCGACCAGACGCGCATTTCGGCGCTCGAGAAACTCAAACCCGGGCCGCCACATTAGCGAGCCGTAGGCGAAGACCCAGAAGTCCTCGTTGCTTTGATTAGAGCCTGTGTTCATCGTGGAGGGAAACAGCCGGCCGCTGAGGTCCGCGTAACAGGGCGCCCGTTCTCGTGCAACCCGAAGCCGGAAGCGGGCGCAGAAAGGCCTTATTCAGCAGGTTTTGAAGTCAGATGATGCGCGGCACAGGACACCTGCAATTTCGGCGCCGCACCAGGCGGCGCTACACCATCCTGCTCTTTGCCGTCCTGCCATTGATCGCGGGTTGGACCGGGTTTTGGAAAATTGCTGCCGACAAGACGCAGCAGACGATCGACGGCTGGCGCGCCCGTGAGGCCAAGGCGGGGCGAACATATAGTTGCGGGTCGCAGACCGTCGGCGGTTACCCGTTCCGCATTGAAGTGACCTGCGATCAAGCCTCCGCGCTATTCCGCGGCAGCGAAGCGCCACTTGAGTTGAAGGCTGACAGCCTGCTCGTCGTGGCGCAGGTCTATCAGCCCGGCCTGATCATCAGCGAATTCAAAGGGCCGCTAACAATCGGCCAGCCAGGGAAACAGCCGGAGATTCTCACTAGTTGGAAACTGGCACAATCGAGCGTGCGTGGTACGCCCGCGGCGCCCCAACGTGCATCCCTCGTTTTCGACGACCCCTCAATCGACCGCTTGAACGGCGATGTACGGCAGAATTTATTGCGAGCCCGGCATATTGAAGTTCACGGCCGCTTGGCGGAAGGCTCCGCTACGAACAAGCCGGTCATAGAAATCGCTTTGCAGATTAATCAGGCGTCAGCACCATCGCTGCATTCCGCGGCAACGAAACCGATCGACGGCAATGCCACCGTGCTGCTTCGAGGATTGAATGATTTTTCACCAAAGCCCTGGGCGGCGCGGTTCCGAGAAATCCAGGCGGCTGATGGCCGCGTCGACATCACGCAGGTTCGGATTCAGCAAGGCGACATCCTTGCCGTTGGTGCCGGGGCACTGTCGATAAATCGCAACGGGCGGCTTGAAGGTCAGTTGCGCATCACGATAGCTGGTCTCGAGCAGTTCCTGGCCGCGATCGGCGCACAGCAGCGGATACAGACGTCGCCCAATATGGATAAACTCGTTGGTGCGCTTGATCGTCTCGCGCCTGGGCTAGGGGACGTCGCGCGGCAGCAGGCCGGCGCGAATCTTTCGCTTGGCATTAATTTACTCGGCGAGCAGACCACGCTCGAGGGCAAGCGCGCCGTGACACTGCCGCTTCGTTTCAACGATGGATCGGCATTCCTCGGACCCATCCCGATCGGAAACACGCCGGCGTTGTTCTAGCCTTTTTCCGAAGCGTAAGGCTTCGGCATCGGTTCGTGCGGCAGGTCCGGATGCGGTCGGCCAAAATCAGGCGTCGGCGAATCCTGTCCGATATCGATAATTGCTTTGCGAATGGCGCGCGTCCGGGCGAAATGTTCGAATAACGCGTTGCCGTCGCCCTTGCGTATCGCTTTGGTCAGTGCCGAGATGTCCTCGTTGAAGCGGCCGAGCATTTCCAGCACGGCGTCCTTGTTGGCGAGGAATACATCGCGCCACATGGTCGGGTCAGACGCTGCTATGCGGGTGAAGTCGCGGAAACCGCCGGCGGAAAATTTAAGCACTTCCGAACGCGTCACCGTCTGCAATTCATCGGCGGTGCCGACGATGGTGTAGGCGATCAGATGCGGCAGATGGCTGGTGATGGCGAGCACCAGGTCGTGATGGTGGGGCGCCATGGTGTCGACATTGGCGCCGAGCAGACGCCAGAAAGCCGCAAGCTTGTCCACCGACTTTGGATCAGCCCCTTCAGGCGGCGTCAGGATGCACCAGCGATTCACGAAGAGCTCAGCAAAGCCCGCATCAGGACCCGAATGTTCAGTTCCGGCCACTGGGTGTGCTGGTA
>DATGDN010000124.1:0-1881 GCA_035310865.1 Pseudolabrys sp.
TCGCCGCGGTAGTCAGCGTCGATAGTGCCGGGCGCGTTGAGGATGGTGAGGCCATGCCGGGCCGCGAGTCCCGAGCGGGGTCTCACCTGCGCTTCGTAGCCTTCCGGAAGTGCAATCGCCAGGCCGGTCGGAACGAGTACGCGAGCGCCCGGCGCTAGCGTTACCGGCGCGGCGGATGGTACGGCTGCAAGCAAGTCGAGTCCCGCTGCGTGTTCACTTTGATACGACGGCAATGCCAAGTCGTCGCCGTGCGTGAGCCGCATCACTCGGACTTCGATGGCGCTCATGGCTTGGCTCCGTCGAGCGTTTTTGCAATTCGAGCGACGAGCAACGCCGCCACCTCGTCCTTGCTGTGTGGCGGCCAGGTTTCCACACCTGAGGTGCGGACCAGAGTGATCGTGTTCCGGTCACCGCCCATCACGCCGGATTGCGGCGAGACGTCATTTGCCAGAATCCAGTCGCAGCCTTTTTTGGCGAGCTTCACCTTGGCATTCACCGCAATATTCTCGGTTTCAGCGGCAAATCCGATCACCAGTTTCGGCCGCTGGGTCTTTCGTTTGGCAACGGTTGCGAGGATGTCGGGGTTTTCAATCAACGGCAGCTCGGGAGTCGATCTACCGGCCTGCTTTTTGAGCTTCTGCTGAGCTGCATTGGCCACGCGCCAGTCGGCGACCGCGGCAGCGAAGATCGCAACATCCACCGGCAGCGCCCGTTCGACGGCGTCGAGCATTTCGTGCGCGGTCTCGACCTTGATCACCTTGACGCCTGGCGGGTCGGGAATCTGCACCGGGCCGCTCACCAATGTGACATCGGCACCAGCGGCCGCTGCGGCGGCGGCAATTGCATGGCCCTGCTTGCCGGATGAGCGGTTCGCGATATAGCGCACCGGATCGATCGGCTCGTGCGTTGGACCGGACGTAACGAGGGCGCGCCGGCCTTCTAGCACGCGTGCGGTTTGCGCGGCGAGGAGCCTTTCGACCGCCGATGCGATTTCCAACGGCTCGGCCATGCGGCCCAATCCGTGCTCCTGCGTCTCAGCCATCTCGCCTTCGTTCGGGCCGACCAGTGCGACGCCATCGGCGGCCAGCTGCGCGAGATTACGTTGCGTCGCCTTGTTCGCCCACATGCGCGGGTTCATCGCGGGCGCCAAAAGAATTTTTGCCGTCGTCGCCAGCAGCACGGCGGTGGCAAGATCGTCGGCGTGGCCGCCGGCAAGTTTCGCCATCAGATCGGCGGTCGCGGGAGCGACCACGATCAGATCGGCTTCACGCGCGAGGCGAATATGCCCGACGTCAAATTCGCTGGCCGGGTCGAACAGATCGGTGAAAACGCGTTCGCCGACGAGCGCGCCCGCGGAGAGCGGCGTCACGAATTGCTCGGCGGCTTTGGTCATGATGCAACGCACGGCGATTCCGCGCTCTTTCAGCCGGCGGATGAGATCGAGCGACTTGTAGGCGGCGATGCCGCCGCCGATGATCAGCAGCACTCTTTTGGTGCCGGCCGGTATCGCCGGACGCACGGTTCGCGCTCTGGGCGTTGCAGGCGCAGGCGGGTTGATCAGTTCGAGTGCCTCATGCCCGGTCTGCTCAGCCGCCTCGCGCAAGATGGTCCGCACCTCGTCTTCGACCGAGCGGCCGCTTTTCGCCGCGCGCAGACGCAACAGCTTTTTCAGTTTTTCGTCGAGCTGCCGGACGGTTAGTGAGGCCATAAAACCCTCTATTGATTAATGACTTAGCATGGCAGTGATTGCATTGCAATCATTGCTATCAAAGACGTCCACCGAAGTTTTCAGAAGGCCCTCGCTTGACGCAAGGCGGGTTCTTTGTAATTAACCGATGAGTTAAATAACTAGTTGGTTAGATAAGGCCGAGACTCACATGC
>DATGDN010000125.1:0-10638 GCA_035310865.1 Pseudolabrys sp.
CCGCGGCTCACGCTTTCAAGGATTCACGCCGGAAGGCCAGCGGGTCCTCGAATGGGCGAGACGCATTGTCGGCGACAGCCGCACAATGCGCGAGGAGATCAACTCTCTGCGGCACGGCTTGTCCGGGCGACTGCGGCTCGCTGCAATTCCCACCGCGCTTGCGATGGTGGCTGCGCTCACGACGCCCTATCGAGAGAAGCACCCCAACGTCCAATTCACAATCTATTCCCGAACGTCGCTCGAAGTCCTCGACCTTCTCGATAATCTCGAGATCGATGCCGGGATCACTTACGTCGAAAACGAGCCGCTTGGCCGCGTCAGTACCGTTCCGCTTTATCGAGAGCATTACCGGTTGCTCACGTCAGCCGACGCACCAATGGGTAATCGTGAATCAGTCACCTGGTCGGAAGTAGCGCAGGTGCCCCTGTGCCTGCTGACGCCGGACATGCAAAACCGCCGCATCATCGACCGTCTGCTCAAGGGGGCAGGAGGCGAATCTCGACCGACGCTGGAATCTGATTCGATGATCCTGCTCTACTCACATGTGCGCACTGGCCGTTGGGCGAGCGTCATGCCAGCCAAGATTGCCGACACACTTGGGCTGACGGACACCATACGCGCGATTCCAATCACGCAGCCGAAGGCTGTTCAGACGATCGGGTTGGTGGTGCCGCAACGCGAGCCGATGACGCCGATCACCGCTGCACTGGTAGCGGAAGCACGTCGACTCGCGCCGCAACTGTCGGGTTGAGGTTTTTGGCTGGCGCTCGAAGCGAATATAGTTATGCGGGCGCGATTGAAGGCGATGGCAGATCGATGAGCCCATCGTCTTCGCTGCGGCCTTTGCTCTTCTGTCCGCGCACGTTTTTGCGCTTGGCGTTTGCCGCCGTGCGCAGCTTCATGCGCCGCTCGTAAAAGGCGATGATATTTTTCGCGGTTTGCTGCCTGAGCTTTCTATATCGCTCAAAAGCCATGGTTATATCGTCAGCCGTAAGGCTTCGGTTCGCGGCGTACATCACCAGCAGCTCGCGCGCCGTCGTCCAGGAACAGCCTGCAGCCTTGGCAAGAAGCAACAGCATGTATTCGCCTTCATCAAGCAGGGCGCGCTGGCGGACGCGTTGGCGACCGGACTGATCAAGTCATCAAGCAGCGAACGGCTTTCTGCAAGCACACTGGCCTTGTGGGATGCGGTGCCAGGTGACATGGCAATACTGGCAATTCAGTGAATATGGACGCCGCCCCCGGCTTCGCGGCGGATTCCGCGCGACCGAAGCGGGTACACCTACCGCGAAGGTGCGAAAACTCGCTGTACAAGTCCGGTCAAAAAAAGCGAAAAATTTTAGGGAATTTGGACACAACTGACAGGCGGTCTCCGCCCTGTTCAACGTGAAAAGGGCCCGATTTTCGCGGGTCCTTTCAATTCGTGCCGGCGCAGAGACGGCGTTAAAACAGCCCGACGATCTTGCCATCCTTGACGTCGATCGAATCTGCGGACGGCACCTTCGGCAGGCCGGGCATGGTGAGGATCTCGCCGCAGATCGCCACCACGAATTCGGCGCCGGCGGAGAGCCGCACCTCGCGCACATTGATGGTGTGGTCAGCCGGCGCGCCCTTGGCATCCGGATTGGTAGAGAATGAGTACTGGGTCTTGGCGATGCAAATTGGCAGCTTACCGTAACCCATTTCCTCCCAGCTCTTGAGCTGGTCCTTCACCGATTTGTCGGCAGTCACGTTCTTTGCGCGGTAGATTTCACGCGCAATCATCTCGATCTTTTCGAACAGCGGCGTTTCGTCGGGATAGAGGAACTTGAGCTTGCTCTTACCATCGTCGATCACCTTTACCACCGTCTTGGCCACGTCGGCCGCACCGGCCCCGCCCATCGCCCAGTGATCGGCCATCAACGCCTCGACGCCGAGCGCCTTGCACTTCTCCTTTACCAGCGCGATCTCGGCCTCGGTATCGGCGGAGAAACGATTGATCGACACCACAGCAGGCAGGCCGAATTTCTTCACGTTCTCGACGTGCCGCTGCAAATTGGCCATGCCGGCCTCCAGCGCCTTCAGGTTCTCGGATTTGAGATCTTCCTTCTTGACGCCGCCATGCATCTTTAGCGCACGGATGGTGGCGACCAGCACCACGCAATCGGGAGTAAGGCCAGCCTTGCGGCATTTGATATCGATAAATTTCTCGCCGCCAAGGTCGGCACCGAAGCCCGCCTCCGTCACCACATAGTCGGCGAGTTTGAGAGCGGTCGTGGTCGACAGCACCGAGTTGCAGCCGTGCGCAATATTGGCAAACGGACCGCCGTGGATAAAAGCGGGGGTGCCTTCCAGTGTCTGCACCAGGTTCGGCCCGAGGGACTCCTTGAGCAATGCTGTCATTGCCCCGTGCGCCTTGAGGTCGCGCGCCCGAACCGGCTTTCGGTCGCGCGTATAGGCGACAATGATGTTGCCAAGTCGTTCCTTGAGGTCGTCAAGATTCTTGGCGAGACAGAAGATCGCCATCACTTCCGAAGCGACTGTGATGTCGAAACCGGCCTCTCGCGGATAGCCATTGGCCACACCGCCGAGCGAGCAAACGATCTCGCGCAACGCGCGGTCGTTCATATCCATGACGCGGCGCCAGACCACGCGACGCGAATCGATGCCAAGCGAATTGCCCCAATAGATGTGGTTGTCGATCAGCGCCGCTAGCAGATTGTGGGCTGAGGTAATGGCGTGGAAGTCACCTGTGAAATGCAGGTTAATGTCTTCCATCGGCACGACCTGGGCGTAGCCGCCACCCGCGGCACCACCTTTCATGCCAAACGACGGGCCAAGGCTCGGTTCGCGGAGACAGAGCATCGCCCTCTTGCCGATGTGATTGAGGGCGTCGGTCAGCCCCACCGTCGTCGTGGTCTTGCCTTCACCGGCGGGCGTCGGCGTGATCGCGGTGACCAGGATCAGTCTGCCGTCTTTCTTGCCCTTTAGGGAATTGATGAAGTCCATCGACACCTTGGCCTTGTAGTGGCCGTAAGGCTCGAGGTTCTCCGCCGCGATGCCGAGCTTCTCCTTTGCAACGTCGAGGATCGGGCGCTTTTTGGCGGTCTGCGAGATTTCGATGTCGGACTTCGGATTTTGGTGTTGCGAGGCGGGCATGGGGAGACGATCCATCAATTGAAGGAGAAACGGGGGCGGGAGCGGAAATTGCGGAATCAGGTAAACCTTGCTTTGGCGGCGATGTTGGTGGATTTCGCCCACTCGCCGGCATCGATTTTCTTGCCGTCGGCGGGCTGAACGCGGGTGACCTTGAAGCGTCCGTCGGCGCAAACGACGGTGAACCCGTCCGCCTCAACGGCAACGATTTCACCGAGCTTGCCGCCAATGCCTTTCGGATCCTTCGCAGGCAGAGGCTTTGCGTCAAAAATCTTCAGCTGCTTGCCATCAAGCGTTGTCCACGCCCCGGGCGCCGGATTGCAGCCGCGGATGAGCCGGTCAATCTGTTCCCAGGGTTTGCCCCAGTCGATCTTCGCGTTCTCCGACGTGCAGCGGCCTTCGTAGGTCGCTTTCGATTCATCCTGCTTGATGCGCGGTGCCTTTCCGGCCTTCACCAGGTCAACGCCCTCGAGCATTGCCGCGACGCCCATCGGGAACAGGCGGTCGAAATACACAGTGCCGAGCGTGTCGGTGGTGGAGATGGGTGTCTTCTTCTGAACCAGGATGTCACCGGTATCGAGACCGTTGTCAGGCCAGAAGATCGAGAGTCCGGTTTCTTTCTCTCCCTTGATGATCGGCCAGTTGATTGCGCTGGCGCCCCGATAGGCGGGCAACAGCGACGGATGATACTGGATCGATCCATGTGTCGGGATATTGAGGAAATCTTCCGGCACGAACAGCGTGACAAAGGCCATGACTTGCAGATCTGGTTTAAGCGCCTTGAACTCTTCCCAGACTTTCGGGTCCTTGTAGGAGGCGGGCTGATAGACCGGAAGCTTGGCGGCGAGCGCAGCCTCCTTGAGCGGGTCGGCCTTGGCGCCCTCTTTTTCCGGCGCCACATAGACGGCGACCACGTTTTCCCCACGCTTGAGCAATGCTTCCAGCACGGCCTTCCCGAACGCCTGTTGGCCGTGAACAACGATACGCATAATCGACCCCCTCCCAGTTTGTCATCGCCGGGCCTGTCCCGGCGATCCCGATCGTTTGAGCAATTGCCCTCTAAGCGGGATGCCCGGGACGAACTCGGGCATGACAGACTACGCCGCCCTTTCTTCCTTCTTCGGCGCGCTGAGAGCGCCGGAGTTCTTGATCTCGGCGATGTCCTTTGCCGAGAGCTTAAGCACGTCCTTCAGAATTTCATCGGTATGCTCGCCAAGCAGCGGAGAACGCTTCACCTCTGAAATCGAGTCGGACATTTTTATTGGATTGCCGACGGTCAGGTACTTGCCGCGGGTCGGATGATCGACTTCGACCACTGTGCCGGTCTTGCGCAGCGACGGCTCCTCGGCGATCTCCTTCATCGAAAGGATTGGACCGACCGGGATGTCGACCTTGTTGCAGATTTCCATGACCTCGAACTTCGTTTTGGTCATGGTCCATTGCTCGATGCGCTCGAAGATTTTCTTGAGCTTCGGCAAGCGAGCGCGCGGGGTGGCATACTCCGGATCGTTTTTCCACGTCGGCTCGCCGATCACTTCGCAAATTTCTCCCCAGACCGGCGCCTGCGTGATGAAATAGATGTAGGCGTCGGGGTCACTCTCCCAGCCCTTGCACTTCAAGATCCAGCCCGGCTGACCACCACCTGAATCATTGCCGGCACGCGGCACTGCTTCGCCGAACGGCACACCCTCCCCGTACTGGCTGTATTCGGTGAGCGGACCAACCTTAAGCCGCTGCTGGTCACGCAATTTCACCCGGCAAAGATTGAGCACGCCATCCTGCATTGCGGCGAGCACCTTTTGCCCGCGGCCGGTGCGGTTGCGCTGGTAGAGCGCACAAACGATACCGAGGGCCAGATGCAGGCCGGTGCCGCTATCGCCGATCTGCGCGCCGGTAACCAACGGAGGTCCTTCGCGGAATCCAGTCGTCGAAGCCGAACCGCCCGCGCACTGCGCGACGTTCTCGTAAACCTTGCAATCCTCGTATGGACCGGGACCGAACCCCTTCACGGAAGCAACGATCATGCGCGGGTTGAGCTTGTGGATGTGCTCCCAGGTCAGTCCCATGCGGTCGAGCGCGCCGGGCGCAAAATTCTCGACGAGCACGTCGCAGGTCTTGATCAGCTCGTTGAGCACGCGTTTACCCTGCGGATGCTTTGAATCGATCGTGATCGAGCGCTTGTTGTGGTTGAGCATCGTGAAGTAAAGCGAATCGGCTCCCTTCACGTCGACGAGCTGGCCGCGAGTGATATCACCGACGCCAGGGCGCTCGACCTTGATCACGTCGGCGCCAAACCAAGCCAGCAGTTGCGTGCAGGTCGGCCCCGACTGCACGTGCGTGAAATCAAGAATACGTACGCCCGAGAGCGCTTTTCCGGCCTGGCCCCAAGGCTTGCTCGACGGACGCGGAAGATGACCATTGCCGTTCTTTTTCTTGGCGGCTGCGGTTTTAGACCTGAACTTCACGACTTTCTTGGACGCCGCTTTGGCTTTCCCTTTGCTTTTTGCTTTCTTGCGCGTGGCCATTGGCTTTTTCCTCTCAAACTCTTTGAGCTGAACCGATTATTTCTTCTTTTGAAGCTTGCTTTGCGGATTGAGATTGCCGATGCGGCCGCTCTCGGTGCCGGCGGCCGGATCAATTACGGCGTTGATGAGGGTCGGCCTGCCTGAATCCATGGCCGCGCTGACGGCGCGGTAGAGTTCATCCGGCGTGGTTACCCGTACGCCAGCGCCGCCAAAGGCTTCCATCAACTGTTCGTAGCGCGCGTCCTTGACGAAAACCATCGGCGCGGCGTCGGCACCGCCGGTCGGATTGACGTCGGTACCGCGATAAATACCGTTGTTGTTGAAGATGACGACGCAAACCGGCAGGTTGTAACGGCAGATCGTCTCGACCTCCATGCCTGAGAAGCCGAAAGCACTGTCACCTTCCACCGCCAGCACGGGCTTCCCGGTTTCGATTGCGGCCGCGATGGCAAAGCCCATGCCGATGCCCATGACGCCCCAGGTGCCGACGTCGAGGCGCTTGCGCGGCTTGTACATATCGATGACGCCGCGCGCGAGATCGAGCGTGTTGGCGCCTTCGTTGACGAGGATGGCATCGGGCCGCTCTTTGATGACCGTGCGCAGCGCGCCGAGCGCGCTGTGGAAATCCATCGGCGGCGAGTTCTTCATCAGCCTCGGCGCCATCTTGGCGATATTCTCTTCTTTCTTTGCTTTGACAGCGCCAACCCAGTCGGCCGGCGGTGCCGGCCAGTTGCTCCCCATCGCCTCAAGAAGAGCCGACACGCAGGAGCCGATGTCGCCGACGACGGGGGCGACGATTTCGACATTGCTGTCCATCTCCTTGGGCTCGATGTCGATCTGGATGAATTTTTTCGAGTGAGGCTCGCCCCAGGTCTTGCCCTTGCCGTGCGACAGCAACCAGTTGAGGCGGGCACCGATCAGCATGACCACGTCGGAATCTTTCAGCACCGTCGAGCGCGCGGCGCCAGCGCACTGCGGATGCGTATCGGGCAAGAGTCCCTTGGCCATGCTCATCGGCAGGAAAGGAACACCGCTCTTCTCGACTAGAGCGCGGATAGCATCATCCGCCTGCGCATAGGCCGCGCCCTTGCCAAGGATAATCAGCGGGCGCTTGGCGCCTTTCAGAACATCGAGGGCGCGCTTGACTGCGTTTGGGGCGGGAATTTGGGCTGGCGCTGCATCGATGACCTTGACCAGCGACTTCCTGCCGGCTTCCGCGCTCAAGACCTGGCCGAGCAGCTTGCCCGGCAGATCGAGGTAAACGCCGCCCGGGCGCCCGGAGAGAGCGGTACGGATAGCGCGCGCGACGCCGATGCCAATGTCCTGGGCATGCAGCACGCGGAACGCCGCCTTGCACAATGGCTTGGCGATCGCCAGCTGGTCCATTTCCTCGTAGTCGCCCTGCTGCAGGTCGACGATCTCGCGCTCGGACGAGCCCGAAATAAGGATCATCGGAAAGCAATTGGTCGTGGCGTTGGCGAGCGCGGTCAACCCGTTGAGGAAGCCCGGAGCCGACACCGTCATGCACACGCCGGGCTTCTTCGTGAGGAAGCCGGCGATTGCCGCGGCATTGCCGGCATTCTGCTCGTGCCTGAACGAGATAACGCGCATGCCTTCGGCCTGCGCCATCCGGAGCAAATCCGAAATAGGAATCCCCGGCACGTCATAGATCGTGTTGATGCCGTTGAGCTTGAGCGCGTCGATGACGAGATGAAAGCCGTCGGTCATCTCTACATTGGCTGCATCTATGCTTTTTTCTTTCACTGCTGCTTCAGCCATTGGGACTCCTCCCCGGTCAACTCAGGTCACTGTTCACGCGTGACAGCGCGCATTGGATGAATTTCGCAAGCAAATCCGCAATTCGCCTTCATTGCGGGATCGCCCGCGGCAAAGGCGCGTGCGCCGGCTTCATCAGCCGCGCTCACGATGCCCATGCCATAAGGTCCTTTCGGATCGAGCACAGGCCCGAATACCAGCACTTCGCCAGCATCCTGGTGCCTTTTCCAGTAGAGGAAGTGCTCCTGCATCATTGCCTTCTCTTGCTCGTTCATATCGATCGCGAACGTCGGTCGCGGTGCGATCAGCCTCAGAAAAAAATGCGGCATTTCAGTCCAAGTAGTCAGCATAGCGCGCTACGTGGTCGGCGAGGCCGAGCGCGTGATCGCGCACCAGTTCTTCGGCGCGGTCGGTGGCCCGCGCCTCCAGAGCTTCAATGATGTTCATGTGATCGCGGATCGACCGGTCGGCGCGGTCCTGTTCGCCGATGGTCGTACGACGGATCATGCGCATATGCGTGAAGAGGTTCTCGGCAAGGTCGATCAGCACATCGTTGCGGCTAAGCCGGATGATCGTTTGGTGAAACTCGATATTGACGTCGGAATATTCGTCGAGGTGCGCCCGAAGTTTGCCGTTCTCGAAGGTCGCGAACATCTTGCGCAGGCCTGCGATCTCCTCGTCGGTCGCCGTCTGCGTGATGAGCCGCGCCGCCATGCTTTCTAAAGCCGCCCAGGCGGTGATCATCTCGATCACCTCGCGCTTCGTCTTGCGAACAACATAGATGCCGCGCCGCGGCACGGAGCGCACGAAGCCCTCGCTCTCGAGCTGTGCCATTGCCTCGCGGACCGGCGTGCGGCTGATGCCGAAATCCTGCGCAAGTTTGCGCTCATCCAGTCGGATGTCGTCGCGGCTGCGATAGATGTCCATCGCCACGATGGCATTCTTCAAGGCGGCATAAGCCTTGTGCTTGAAACTGGGAGTGACGTCGATGGGAGCGAGCGCCGGATGCGGAGCAAGCGGCGAGCGGATGGCGGCGCCGCGCCCGGAAACGCCAACACGGCGGGGGTTACGATCTCTGCTACTCATGACTGGTATACAATATGCCAGATGGACGGACAGGCGCAACCCGTCCGAAGTAGCAGGCCGATTTCGTCGGTTTACCGGGGCTGCGGCCTACTCGGCCGGTCTCAACTTGCCCGACCGCAGTCGTGTCCATCCCGCCTGAATGATCGGCCAGAACAGCGCGACCAGACCGAGGCTCATGATCGTGCTCACCAGCCCGTTGGACCAGAACACTCCGAGGCCGCCCTGCGAAGCAAGCAGCGACTGGCGGAACGCTTCCTCGGCCTTGTCGCCGAGCACGATCGCCAGCACCATCGGCGCCAGGGGGTAGTTGCACTTTTTCAGGAAATAGCCAGCGACGCCGAACACCAGCATCATCACAACATCGAAGGTGTTGTTGTGCACGGTGTAAGCGCCGATCGCACAGAAAACCATGATGACCGGTGCAATGACGCTGAAGGGAATGCGCAGAATTGCCGCAAACAGCGGCACGCACGTGATCACGATGATTAGGCCGACGATATTGCCCATATACATGCTCGCGATCAGGCCCCACACGAAATCCTTCTGCTCGGTGAACAGAAGAGGTCCGGGCTGCAGGCCCCAGATCAACAAGCCGCCGAGCAACACCGCAGCGGTTGGCGAACCTGGCACGCCGAGTGAAATCATCGGGAGCAAGGCCGAAGTGCCGGCCGCGTGCGCCGCGGTTTCGGGCGCAACCACGCCTTCGATCTGACCGGTACCGAACTTGTGACCGTTCTTGGAGATGCGCTTGGCGATGCCGTAGCTCATGAATGAGGCCGGTGTCGCTCCCGCCGGGCTGATGCCCATCCAGCAACCGATGAGGCACGAGCGAAGCGACACCATCCAGTAGCGTGGCAATTCGGCCCAGGTCTGGAAAACGACCTTGGGGTTGAGTTTCGCTATGGTGCCCCGGAAGCTCAGCCCCTCTTCCATGGTTAGCAGAATTTCGCCGATGCCGAACAGGCCGATGACGGCAATGAGGAAGTCAAAGCCGTTGAGCATCTGCTCGACGCCGAAGGTCAGACGCAACTGACCGGTAACCTGGTCAAGACCGACGGCCCCCAAGCCGAAGCCCAGCATCATGGAAGCAACCGTCTTGAAGGGCGGTTCCTTGCTCAGGCCGACGAAACTGCAGAACGCCAGGAAGTAAACGGAGAAAATTTCGGGCGGCCCGAAACGCAGCGCAAAACTGGCCACCAGCGGTGCCACCAGTGTGATCATGATGACGGCAAATAGCGCGCCGACGAAGGATGACGTAAACGCTGCCGTGAGCGCTTCGCCGGCACGACCCTGTTGCGCCATTGGATATCCGTCGAACGTGGTCGCTACCGACCACGGTTCGCCGGGTATGTTGAACAATATCGATGTAATCGCGCCGCCAAACAGCGCACCCCAATAGATGCAGGAAAGCATGATGATCGCCGAGGTCGGCGACATGGAAAATGTCAGCGGCAGCAGGATCGCGACGCCATTGGCGCCGCCGAGGCCCGGCAGAACTCCGACGATGACGCCGAGTATGATCCCGACAACCATCAGAACGAGGTTGAACGGTTGCAAAACCACCGAAAACCCGTGAAACAAATTTCCGATATCTTCGAACATTCTCGCTTAGTCCCTTGACCCGTCGGCTATCGCGCGCCAGCGGCCACCCACTTAGTACCCCAGGAAGTTCTCGAGCGGTCCCTTCGGCAGGGGCACGAGAAACCAGATCTCGAACATGAGAAACGTGAGAATCGGCACGACGACCGCGACCGCGATCGAAGTGACCCAGTGATATTTCCCAAGCCACTTCATGAATGCCGCAATCAGGAGCGCGGAAGCTACGTAGATTCCAATATACGGAATAAGCGCGACGTAAATCGCAGTCGGAACCACCACCGACAACACTTGGCGAATCTGGCCCCATTCCGCGAACAGTTCGCCGTCGTCACTGCTTAGGAAAACTTTAAAAATATTCACCGCGCAGGAAATAAGTACAGCCACGCTGACGTAGAAAGGAAAGAAACCCGCTTTAGGGCCTTCGTCGCCCCAGCCAATACCAACCTTGATGCTGCCGTACATTCCAATCAAAGCGAGGATGGCCATGAATGCGGCCACGCCAATTTCGACACCCCGG
>DATGDN010000126.1:0-4257 GCA_035310865.1 Pseudolabrys sp.
GTGTCCGCACGGCCGGAAAACATTGCCGACGGCCACCGCACCGGATTGAAGCCCGGTCTCTACGTTTGCCTGAGCGTCACCGACACTGGTGAAGGCATGGACGAAGAGACGGTGCGCAAGGCGGCCGAGCCTTTCTTCACGACGAAAGGGCTCGGCAAAGGGCACCGGCCTCGGCCTTTCGATGGTGCACGGGTTCGCCGAGCAATCGGGCGGCCGTTTCACCCTGCGCAGCGAGAAGGGCAAGGGCACAACCGCCGAGATCTGGCTGCCGGCTGCCAAAGCCTCCACCGGGACGGTCGCAGCGGCGCATTTGGCAAACGCGGCGCCGGCGAAGGCCCGTGCGCTCACGGTCCTGGCCGTGGACGACGACGCCCTTGTTCTCATGAATACGGTGGCCATGCTCGAGGATCTCGGCCACGCCGTTTTCGAGGCTTACTCCGGCAAGGAAGCGCTCGAGATTCTACGGCGCGAAGAGTCCGTCGAACTGGTCATCACCGATCAAGCCATGCCGCAGATGACCGGGACGCAACTCGCGAAAGCCATCAGGCAAGAATGGCCCGACATGACCGTCCTGCTCGCGACCGGGTATGCCGACCGCGTCCCGGGAGACGATATCGGCCTGCCGAAACTTTCGAAGCCTTTCCTCCAGGGCGAGCTCGCGGAGGCGATCGCGCGCGTGACTCCCGCGCGCCGCAGCGGCGACCGCGTCGTTCCGCTTCGTACCCGCTCGGGCCCCACGGCCTAAGCGCACCAACAAGCGCGCGGTCCGCCAGTTACCCCGCACCGCGCAAAAAGGCGGCCGCTTTTTTCGGCCGCTTTTTTAATACGCGTCTGCAAACATCGTCCAGCCAAGCAGAAAGGGCCAGGTAAGGGGACTACCTGGCCCTTTGGAGCATGCTCCTGTTGCGACAGAAGGGAGCTTCCACGGTCCGCACATCAACGCGGCACGACGTTATCCGTTGCGTCAACAGGCGGGCGTGTTCCACGGAACCGAAGCGCCGCCAAGTCGTTGTGTTGTCCATTGAGGCAACAGGAGCGACACATGAAATACGCTGCAATCGCTGCCGCCGCGCTTGGTCTTGCAATGATCAGCAACGCGGGAACCGCAAAGGCCGAGGACTTCGGCGTCTCCATCCGCACGGGTGGCGACCGCCACTACTCGCGGCATCATCACTGGCGCGGCGACTATGCCCGCGCGAGTCATTGCCGGGTCGTGGTCAGGCATCGCATCAATGCCCACGGCGATCGCGTGACCGTGCGCAAGAGGATCTGCGACTAGTTGCGTTGGGTCAGTTGAGGTAAAGGGGCGTCAAAAGGCGGCCGCCACGGCCGCCTTTTTTCTTGCGCGCCGTGGGGTGGCCTGCGCGGCGCGTTTAGCCGGATTTTATGCCCTGCCCCGAAAAATTTGCGCGGGCCGAACGCCCGCCTGGCGCATAAGAAGGCCGCGCTTTCACATCGGGCGGGGCATTCGAATGTTGACCATCATCGGCGGCGCGCTGGTCGTCGGCACCAGCGCCGGATTCTGGTATCTGCTGCCGCGCAACGGCAAGGAACATAGGCTGGTCGAGAACTCCGGCGTCGGCTCCATGGCCACCATCGTGATTCTCACGCTTTTCACCATCGGCGTGGCCCTGTTTTGCGAGGGCATGTTCGGCTAGACATGCGCCGCCGCAAGACAGGCCGCGGTCTTGGCCTAAATCCGCGCCGGCACAGCCACTTTCATCGATCCGAATAAATTTTCCGCCCGTGTGACCTAGTTCACGTCCATGCCGATGCCGCGCGCCTACCGTCGCCGCATTCGGGGTCGCCTTAACAGGGAGCGACAGACATGGTCTTCATGGACACCAAAGACTGGCGCGACGACCAGGGCAGAGCGGCTATCGAGGAAACCATCCGGCAGGCAAAAGCCCGGCGGGTGGATTATCTGCGGGAGAATGTCTGGCCGCCGCTCGGAACGACGAGCGGGGTCATCTTGTTCTTTGCCGCCGCCGCCGTGCTGCCTCCGTGATCGAAACCGCGGCCGGGCGGGCGTAGATGTGCCCGGCCGGCCGGATTTTCGCGCGTTTTTGAATCAAACCCTTGAGCGCATCCGTCCATGCCCGCCGCGTTTCCTGACAATTTATTGTTGCCCATCAACCGTTCGGATGACGCGGCGGGAACGACCGCACGCTACGAGAATCCGGCCGGGCGGGGGCCCAGAGCCAAAGCGATGGCAGCATTGGGAATCCACAGTGTTGTCCCTGTGCTCACGGACAACATCACCCTCGCCTGCCATGCGAAAGGAAAGCCCGCATGGATGCCGTGAACTACGGCAGTGCCCGCACTCCCGCTTCCACCCCCGTCGATGCGACGCAGTCGGAGCCCCGCAGGTCGGCTATCAAGTCAATCTTCGCCCGTTTCCTGGACGCGCTGAAGATGACACGCCGCCGCCAAGCCCGCCGCGTGATCGCAACATATGCGCACCTCCTGGCGGACCCCGCAGCGCCGGACCAGGGGCAAAGCAAAAAGCCGTGAAGCCCGTCTCAGGAGCCGCAAAAAACGGCAATTGAGCTCCCGAGATTCATCTTACGCTGATTTCGTTGCGCGCATCGCCTTTGCGATCGTTTCCAGGATCACCAACGCATCCGCGGTTCCGTCGGCCTCGCCTTGAACCAAGGCTTCGGGATGGTCACCTTATTGCCGACCGACCCCTGTTTCCGATGGAAGGAACGGCACATGAGTGACCTTGGCCGGCACGCCCATTGGGAAACTGTCTATACGACCAAGGACGAAAAGGCCGTCAGCTGGTTTCAGGAAAGACCGGACATTTCGGTTGATCTTATTCGGGCAACCGGCGTCGATGCGAGCGCATCGATCATAGACATTGGCGGTGGCGCATCGCGGCTGGTCGATGCGCTTCTCGACGAGGGTTTTGAAGCCGTCACCGTTCTCGACCTTTCGGAAACCGCGCTTGCAACATCGAAGGCCAGGCTTGGCGCAAGGGCTAACCGCGTGAAGTGGATCGCCGCGGATATTACGACGTGGGAGCCTTCTGAAACCTATGATGTCTGGCATGACCGCGCGGCGCTGCATTTTCTGACCGCTCCCAAAGATCGCGCCAGCTACGCCGAACGGGTTTCAAGAACGGTTCGTCCTGGCGGTCACGTGATCATTGGAACGTTTGCGCCGGACGGACCCGAGCGGTGCAGCGGCTTGCCGGTCATGCGCCATGACGCAGCGACGCTCGGCGAATTGTTGGGCCATTCATTTGAGCTGATCGAAAGCAGATCGCATGACCACCAGACGCCGGCTGGCGTTACTCAAAAATTCCAGTTCAGCCGGTTTCAACGCATCGGTTGAGTGATGCGACGCGACGCCGGCCGGCGGCGGGATCAGCAGGTATTGGCGAACCCATGTTTGCGCTGGATCAATGAACACGGCAAGCGTCTCATTAGCCTTGCGTGGTCGCCAGCAGCGCACGCATCGCTTCTGCCGGTTCCATGCCAAAAAAACAGGAGATCCATCATGCCTCCCCACTGCGATAGTATGGACGGGCCTGTCGTCGCCGCCGCGCGGAAAGCATTGGAAAAAGAAGACGTCAATCTGATCCTGCCTTATGTGCAAGAAAACGCCAGCGAGGACGTGAAATCGGCATTCGCGAAGCCGCTGCGGGCTCGCAAGGCCGACCCGGCCGCACGCGAAGTTGCCGATCTCTATTTCTACGAAACAGCCGTGCGGCTCCACCGGGCCGGAGAAGGCGCACCGTACACAGGACTTAAGCCTGCAGGTCTCGACGTGGGGCCGGTCATTCCAGTGGCTGAAAAAGCGATCGAGAGCGGCTCGCCCGATGCGCTGATCCGCGTGCTTACCGACACCCTGCGACAAGAGGTGCAACATCGATTCGAACGCATGAAGCATCTCCGCGATTACAACCCCGGCGATGTTGCCAAGGCGCGGGAGTATGTGGAGGCGATGCTCGGCCTGGAGGTCTATTCGCATCAACTCTATCAGGCGATGAAGGCGAGACCCCATGAAGGTGATCACGAACATCATCATGGCTGAGTAATTCAACGCGGCCTTGAGTGCCCAACCATGACCACGCCACCTTAGTTCGTCAGTGGCGTGCACAGGTCGTCGCCAACAAACAATCTTTTGTTTCCAGCGCCGCGCCCAAATTTGTAATCCAGCGCATTCATTTGAATTAGCTCGACCCGTTTTGGGTATGCGCACATTTTAGGGCCCCGGTATGCTATTCACCGGTGGAGGCCGACCGGGGGA
>DATGDN010000127.1:0-2044 GCA_035310865.1 Pseudolabrys sp.
CGGCTTCCGGGTTGGCGTAGCTAGCGTCTACCGGCGCCGCCTGAGCGAGCATGGCCTTGAGGCACCCACCTGATGATCGCCGTGACGCCGTACAGCGAGGTCGTCCTTCGCAGCAACGCCAACGCGCTGTGGTCGTTCGCCGAGGACCTGAAGGAAATCGCTGACGAGGTGGAGGCCCGGCCTGGACCGGACGATACGACGCACTGATGATCACGCACCGAGCTTGGCGATTGCCCAAAGCATCTTTCGTCGTTGGCTGACATTGTAGCCGCAACTCATCGTCCGAAGAGCGCGTTCGGACCCGTGAGCGCCTGAGCACAATTCTCCCCGCTAAGGCGCACTTCGCCCGCCCGACTGCACCCCCAACTGTCGGGCGGGATTTCTTTGCGCCCAGCAGCGCGCCCCACCAGGAACCACGAGTTATCCCGTATGGCCATATGTGGAACGGCCCCTGAGGCAAGTGCTTTTTCAAACGATGGCGCAACGGGAGCGGTGCGGTCATATGTTCGGCCTTTTTGCGCGGTCATCGACCGCTGGCCTCGATGAAGTCCGCGACGCAAGTGGCTGATCAAAAAATCGCGCTGTGAGCGCATTGGCCATAACGGCCTGTCTCGCGTCGGGATTTCGTCCCCCTGGAATCATCGTCTGGCTTTGCACCTGCCTCTGTCAGCTTCCGCGTTGGTCTATTGGGACGTATCGATCAAGCGGTCGCCATCTGGTTCCTCGCGCCATTCTCCTGGTATCTGCCGCCCTTGACGAGCAGCGCCCAGATGATGCGGGCCATCTTGTTGGCCAGCGCGACGGCGACGATCTTATTAGGCCTCCGCGCCAGGAGAGCGGTGATCCACCTGGAAGCATTTGGATTGTCCCGCGCATGCCGCAGGACCGCGCTCGCACCGACGACCAGGAGCGAGCGCAACACGGGATTGCCCATCTTCGATATGCGCCCCAACCGCTCCTTGCCGCCACTGGAATGCGGTTTCGGCGTCAAGCCCAGCCAGGCCGCAAAGTGCCGACCGGACTTGAAGCCGCCGGGATCGGGGACAAGCGCCCTGACCGAAGCAGCGATGATGGCGCCGACACCGGGGATGGTGACCAGCCGCCGGGCGTCATCGTCACGCCTGACGGTCGCGACGATCGCCTGTTCGAGCTTCTCGATCTGTGTCTTCAACGTCTCTATCTGGCTGGCGATTTCCATCAGGGCAAAACGGGCAGCCCTCGGAAGGCGCACATCCGTCTCGTCGCACACGATCGCGATCAATCCTGCTACCTTCGTCGTGCCGGCGGCGGCGATGATGCCGAACTCCGACAGGTGCGCGCGTAAGGCGTTGATCACCTGGGTGCGCTGGTTGACCAAAAGGGCGCGGGTCTTGAGCACGACCGCCGCGGCCTGCTGGTCAGCGGATTTTACCGGCACGAAGCGCATGGTCTTACGGGTCACCGCCTCGCTGATCGCTTCGGCATCCGCCGCGTCGGTCTTGCCGCGCTTCACGAACGGCTTCACGTAGACCGGCGGGATCAGGCGCACCTCGTGCCCCAGCGCTCTGATCTCGCGCGCCCAGTAATGCGCGCCGCCGCAAGCTTCCATCCCGACCAGGCACGCCGGCGTCTTCTCGAAAAATCGCAACACTTCGGCTCGCCGAAGCTTGCGGTTGAAGATCGGACTGCCATCTGCGGCGGCGGCATGAACCTGGAAGACCTGCTTGGCCAGGTCCAGACCGATGGTGGTAATCTGCTTCATGGAACGGCTCCGTTTGTGTGGGCATGTCCAAACGGACACGCCGTGGCACTCAGATGCCGGAAGTGGCGGGGCCGTTCCACAGCATCAAAAACTGGTCGGCAGCACCATCGCGCCGCCCCGACGATGGTAGTAACGCAGGAGCCCGCCTAACCGCTCGCAGCACCGCACGGGTCCCTCGCGCTGCCGATCCGCCCGCCGAGGAAACAGAAGCACGTTGCCTTTCCCCCTGATGGCTCCGCTCGGCATCGCAACGAGCGCTTGCCGAACAGGAGCACCTTGGACAGGCACTCCTCCTTTACCGAC
>DATGDN010000128.1:0-4224 GCA_035310865.1 Pseudolabrys sp.
GGCCATTCGTTTGACCGCGGCGGCCCACAGATCGAGATAGGCGCGGCCAAGGCTGGTCTGTAGCTCGTGCGCGCGGTGAGGATCTGACATCCAATATTCCGCCACCCGGCCGACAGACTTGACGGCGTCGGTGATGTCACCGGCGAGGTCGCCTTTAATCTTGCCTTCCTCGCGCGGCTTCATGTAGGCGGCGAGCGCCTTGCCGCCTTCCTCGACCAGACGCGCGACATTGTGCGCCAAGACCTCGATATCGACGTCACCAACCTTGGCAGGCCCTGTGGTGGACTTGTCCATCCGCTCCGTTCCCCTCTGTTGAGAGAAGTGGCCCGTGGCGCGTCCCATCGCAAGCCGCGAATTTGCGCATGTTTTCGCCGGTCTTCAGCCTAGCGGTTAGCAGGGTGTCACCTTGCTGTGGCCATATTAGCCCGTTAGCGGCACTATGATATAATTCATTGAGTCTACATCGATTTCTTCCGCTCGGTCGGTGCGTTTGCGGAGCAAGATGCGTGGCGGTCAAACAACCTCTATGGGCAGTTTTAGGGTTCGCCGTGGTACTGGCCGGCTGCTCCCCTGGGCCGATCATCGACCGCCTCCCGGCGGAGCTTGGTTTGCCCGCGGGAGCCCCGGCGCGTCCGGAGACCCCCTACGACTATCCTGCCGTGCACGACATGCCTCCCGACCGCACCTCGGTGCCCATGAGCGAGGACGAACAGCTGAGGCTTGAAAAGGAGTTGGCGACCGTCCGCGATCGCCAGGAAGGCCGCCAACCGGCAGGCAAAAAGGCCGCTCCAACAGCCAAAAAACCGCCGAAAGGCGCGCAGGGCGGTCAGACCGATGGCGCAAAGGCGAACCCGTGATAAAAGCCAACCGGGGTCATGCTTGCCGGCTGGCGAGGGCAGCCGCTCTTTAAGGTTTTGAGCCGATGGAAGAGTTCTACCGCATTCGCCGTTTGCCGCCGTACGTGTTCGAAGAGGTGAACAAGGCCAAGGCGAAGGCCCGCAACGCGGGAGCGGACATCATCGATCTCGGCATGGGCAATCCAGACTTGCCGGCGCCCGCGCATGTCATCGAAAAGCTCAAGGAAACGCTCGGCAAGCCGCGCACTGACCGATACTCAGCATCGCGCGGCATCCCAGGATTGCGCCGCGCGCAGGCGGCCTACTATGAACGCCGCTTTGGCGTAAAGCTGAATCCCGAGACCCAGATCGTTAGTACGCTTGGCTCGAAAGAAGGATTTGCCAACGTCGCGCAGGCGATCACCGCACCGGGCGACGTGGTGCTGGTGCCGAACCCGAGTTACCCCATCCACGCGTTCGGTTTTCTGATGGCCGGCGGCGCAATTCGCTCGGTTCCATCCGAGCCAACGCCAAATTTCTTCCACACACTCGAGCGCGCAATCGTGCATTCGATCCCGAAGCCGACAGCAGTCGTCGTCTGCTACCCCGCGAATCCGACTGCCTACGTAGCGACGCTCGATTTTTACAAGGATCTCATCGCCTTCGCGAAAAAGCACGGCATCTTGGTGCTCTCCGATCTTGCTTATGCGGAAGTTTACTTCGATGACAATCCGCCGCCTTCTCTGTTGCAGGTGCCGGGCGCGAATGACATTGCGGTCGAATTCACGTCGATGTCGAAGACGTTCTCGATGCCAGGCTGGCGCATCGGTTTTGCGGTCGGCAATGAGCGCATCATTGCAGCGCTGGGCCGGGTGAAATCCTATCTCGACTACGGTGCCTTTACGCCCGTGCAGGTGGCGGCGACTGCCGCATTGAATGGTCCGGATGATTGCATCAAGGAGATGCGCGAGACCTACAAGCGTCGTCGCGATGTTCTGGTGGAAAGTTTCGGGCGGGCCGGCTGGCATGTTCCGACGCCGCGCGCTTCGATGTTCGCGTGGGCACCCATACCGGAGCCTTTCAAGACCCTCGGAGGCGTGGAATTTTCCAAGCTGCTGGTCGAGAAGGCGGATATCGCGGTCTCACCGGGCATCGGTTTCGGAGAATACGGTGAGGGCTTTGTGCGCATCGCGCTGGTCGAGAACGAGCAGCGTATCCGCCAGGCCGCGCGCAACATCCGCCGATTTCTCGAAAATGCGCCCGAGCAATTGCATAACGTCGTCCCGCTCGCGACGAGGCGCTAACCACAGGCGCGCAGATTCATGGCACCACCACTGAAAGTGGGCGTCGCCGGGTTGGGCACCGTCGGCACAGCGCTGCTCGCCCAAATCGCCCGCCAGCGCGGTGCCTTGGCGGCACGCTGTGGGCGACCCATCGACGTCGTTGCAGTCTGTGCGCGATCGCGCGTCAAGAAGCGGGGCGTCGACCTCAAGAAGATGAAATGGTTTGCAGACCCTACCGCACTGGCTCGCGAGCCGGGCATCGATGTTTTTGTTGAATTGATCGGTGGCGCCGGTGAGCCGGCGAGAGGCGCCATCGAGGCCGCGCTCGCGTCGGGCAAGTCGGTCGTAACCGCGAACAAGGCGCTGCTCGCCAAGCATGGCATCACACTCGCAGCGCTTGCCGAGCGCAATCACGTTGCGCTCAATTTTGAAGCTGCCGTTGGCGGGGCCATCCCGATTGTCAAAACGCTGCGCGAGGGAATGGCGGGCAATTCGTTTGAGCGCATCTACGGCATCCTGAATGGCACTTGCAATTACATCCTCACGCGGATGGAACAGGACAAAATGCCATTCGCGGAATGCCTGAAGGAAGCCCAGCGTCTCGGCTATGCGGAAGCCAATCCGAGTTTCGACATCGAGGGGCACGACACTGCGCAAAAGCTCGCCATTCTTGCCAGCCTTGCGTTTGGTACCAAGGTCGACCAACGCGCGATTTACGTCGAGGGGATTTCATCGATAACGCCCGCCGACCTCTCGGCCGCGGATGAACTTGGCTATCGTGTGAAGCTGTTGGGTGTGGCGGTAAGGACCCCGAAGGGTATCGAACAGCGCGTGCATCCGACGATGGTGAGAAAGGATTCATCGATCGCACAAGTGATGGGCGTGACAAACGCGGTGACGATCGATGCCACCGACATCAATCCGCTCACTCTGGTAGGGCCAGGCGCCGGCGGTGCGGCAACCGCTTCAGCGGTGCTGTCCGATATCGGCGATATCGCGCGGGGCGTGCGCACCGCGCCTTTCGGCCGGCCGACGGCGCGCCTTGCCGGCGTACGAAAAGCGCCAATGCAGCGGCACGAGGGTGGGTACTACATCCGGCTCGTTGCACGTGACAAGCCCGGAACCGCGGCTACCATTGCCAAGCGGCTCGCCGAGCAGGAAATTTCGCTGGAATCGATTGTGCAACGCCACGATCCGGCACACGTCGGGCGCGACACCAAGGCAGGTTCCGTCCCCGTTATCCTCATCACTTACGCGACAAGCGAGGATGCGGTTCGCAAAGCACTTGCGGCGGTGGGTCGCGATAGGGCGATCTCAGGGCGTCCACAGGTCATTCGGATCGAGAAGAACTGAACGGCCGGCCCAAGCGTTTGTGAGGGGAACGTCATATGGCGAGTATTACCGTCTGGCGCGTAAATCGCTCCATCGGTGTTCGCATAAGACACTGAAAATTAAACGATAATCGCTTTTTGCCCGCCTCTAGGGCGGCCATTTTCATGGTTCTTCGGCAGAACGTGTGGCGAAGAATGATGATGCGCTATGCACCATTCATTTCCGCGTTTGGTTACGAGCATAGTGAAGCGCGATGGGCCTGGTACCGGCTTGCCCTCTACCATACGAGTAAATGTGTAGAAGCCGGTCACTACGACAGCATTATCATCGATTTTTATTGTGTGCCGTTCGTCAAGCGCATTCTTGTTGCCCGTTCCTTTTGTAGGCGTGAAATACTTTGTGATCGCTTGCGTCCCCTCGGAGATAACAGGACTGACAGTTCCGAGAAGAATCGCATCAGAACAATAGTTCTTGGCGATCGTCTCTGGATCATTGGTGTTAAATGCAGCTGACCAACGATCAATTGCCGCATTCGCATCTTCTGCTGGGCCAGCTACGGCTGCAGCGGGTGACGTCAACATCAGTGCGACGAAGGTGAACCGGCTGATAAAATGTGCCATTTCCGTCTCCTTACGATTGTCAAAGTGAGCGACATTTGAATGTACCCATTGATCCACGTCAGATCGCACGCGGCAAAATTATCTTGATCTCGGTGAATTCGCCCGGCTCTGTATCAACCTCGATTGTGCCGCCATGTTGCTTGACGACGATGT
>DATGDN010000129.1:0-8596 GCA_035310865.1 Pseudolabrys sp.
AGCGCTGTAAAGCCACTGCGACAGTGGCCCGGCTTCCAGTCCAATCCGCTTGAAGCGGTAGGTCGGATTGTTCAGCACCGTCAACAACGCGTTAGGCTCGCTCGCAACCTTGGCTTCTCGAACGATCCTGCCGGCGTCGTCGACAATGCAGATGCTGGTCTCATTGACTGATACGTCCAATCCAGCAAAATGCTCCATGCTGCGCTTCTCCTGCTGATGCTTGAGGCCGTACACACGGACCTCGTTTCACCATCAGCCTGAAGCGCTGCACCCAAAATCTTCAGCTATCCACAACAACGCCGGCCGATTACCCCATCTATTGGCACTTAGCGAACATCTCGACCGTAGCCTCGAATGTCCACTTCCGGGCGCAAAGCGGACATTGGCATGCTGATTGCCAGTCAGAGCGATCACGTTGGGCCGCGCTAGAACTCGCGGTAGTGAAGTAACGGCGCGCCACGATGTGCCCTAGCGGCAACAACTCACGATCATTTGTGTGAGCAACCGTTTTTCTGTTTATTCAAGACCGCAAATCATTGTAGGAATGTCGGCCCCGACCTCTGGGACGGGGGGCAACGGGGATGAGGTCGGAGCCGCGCTCTCTTGGCGATGAGAGCGGCCCCAACTTACATCTATTCTAAATATCCGTTCATCAACATTTCGCGATTGCGCGGGCGGCATCACGCGTCCTACTGCTTAACGCGAGATACTCGCTTCGCTGCATTTGCTTGCACGCTGTTGGCACGAATGTCCGCTTTTGCGGGAAGAGCGGACATTGAGCGATTGCCACACGGTTTTTGCAGTGCAGGAAAATGCCTTTAGCGTTCAGAGGTACGGCTAAAGAAGTTTGACAAGTTATTGAAAACTCACGGTCGGATGACGGGGGCCCGAACGGGTCGCCGGTTATTCATACACTCGCCGGGCTTTTTTGTGCCGGTGATACCGATAATGAGGGTGCCAGTAGCCGTGATAGGCGTAGGCACTGCGCTGCGACCGCGTCACCCCGGGCGACCGCGTGCCGCTCGGCGGCTTGCCGAAACTGTCGCCGGTCGAAGGAGCGTTCGGCCCGTAGTTCGTCATGCTTTGGGCGAATGAGAGGGTGGCCGAGGCCAGCACCATCGCCGTTGCAGTGACGAGCGTCTTGAAAGTCATGGGTTCAATCTCCTGGAGCCGTTGCCCAGAGAACCCGCCAGCGGGCTCTTGGTTCGGTCGCGACGTGATGCGCCGCATACGGAAGCAGCAGACCGGAGCCTGCGCCGAAGCGAGAACGGCTAGTCTTTCAGGCCGGCCTTTTGCAGTCCCAGAAGAAAGCGGGACCGGACCGACAGGGCCATGTACCGCACGACCGGCGCATACATCGAAAGAAACGGATCGAGCGGACTAAGCCGTTGTGCCCGCTCCAGCGCTTCCAGGCCGTATTGGGGCCGGCCGCCGCATGCGAGCGCGTAGCCAAGCCCGGCGTGCCCCAGCGCAAAATCCGGATTGAGGTCGACGGACTGCGAAAGATGCCGCACGGCCTCTTCGGGACGGCGTTGCCGCGCGTGACCGAGGCCGAGCACGAGATGGCCCCAATGGTCCTGCGCATCGAGCGTCAGCGCCTTTGCACCCGCATCAAGCGCCCTTTCGGTCAATTCGTTGATGGGCATATGCGAATCCAGGTTGAACATGTTCACATAAGTCCATCCCAGCAATGCGTGGACATGCGCGCGCCCTTGGGGCGTGGCGAGCGTGCTGGCCTGCTGCAACAATTCCTGGGCCAGCTGCTGCTCTCCCGCACTCATGCGCCACATGTGCGGGAGCGCCTGCGTCACGAGGTCCAGCGCGTCCATGGTCCTCGACGGCTTGCGCCGCAGGCGCGCCGCTTCAGCCATGATGACCCGCGACCTGACCGAATCGACGATCCGATTGGTGATGTCGTCTTGGCGGTCGAAAATATCGGCAAGCTTGCTGTCGTGCCGGTCACCCCACGCGTGAATGCGCTTGGTTGCGTCGATCAGCTGCGCGGTGATTCGCACGCGGCCGGCCGCCTTGCGTACGCTGCCTTCGAGCACGTAACGCGCACCCAGTTCGCATGCCAGCTTGCGGATATCGGTCACCCCGTCCTTGCATGCAAACTCCGGGCGGCCAACGACAGAAATCCATTGCTGACGCGACAAACCGGTGACGATATCTTCGGTGAGTCCGTCGGCAAGATGATCCTGTTCGGGATCGCCGCTGATGTTCTGAAACGGCAACACGGCAATCGAGGCCCTGTCGGACCATACGAGCGCCGGCATTCTTGGCCCTCCATTGGAGGTGGCCGGCTCTTGCGCTGGAATCGCAGGTAAAATCTCCGGTATCGCGGTAACGGCGCCAACGAAGCGGAAGCCGCGCTTGTTGAGCGTTTGGATCAGCCTTTGTTCGGCGCCGCTGTCGCCGATAGCCCGCCGCGCCGCGCTGATGCGGGAGCTTATTGCTGCCTCTGAAATGATGCGGCCGTTCCAAACGGTCTCGATCAGTTCGTTCTTGCTGACAATCCGGTTTTCGGTTTGCACGAGGTGGACGAGCAGATCGAAAACCTGCGGCTCAACCAGGACGCGTTCGCCCTTTCGCCGCAACTCATGCCGCGCAACGTCGATTTCAAACTCGGCAAAACGGAACTCCAACCTGTCCTCGCTTGCGCTGCAAATCATTGTGGTGCGTCGACCTATCATCATGAACGCTGGCGGAGTGTGATGAAGATCACATTTATCGACAGAATTCCGTCAATGGAGAAAAAGAGGCCGCCCTCGCGGGCGGCCTCACAACAGTCAGGCTTGCTTGGGAGGGGATCGTTTAGCTCTGACTGCCGATTCCGAAGTCCGGGGCCCCGCCAGCTGGCGCGGCCGGTGCCGGCGCGTAGGCCCTCGCGTCCATAGCGCGGCGCGAATGAACGCGCGTGCCCATGGCGTTGTGTTCGACCGAACGCACGGTCGCAGTATGCATTTCGCGCTCAACGAGAAGATCATTCTCTTCCGCAAACGACGGCGCGATGGCCGACAGTGCGATGGCAGATGCAAAAACGATGGTGACGATTTTCACGGTTCAGCTCCGTTGTGTTATGCAAGATGGATGTCTTGCGGGCGCGGCTTGTGACCCAAATGCGCGTCAGACTCAAGGCAGTATGCATCACAATATTCGTCTTCTCGTTCACGCAAATGTCATGAACTTTCCACGACGCCGGAAAAATTACCGGCAATCAAGCATTCCACCAGCACGATCGTGCGGATGCGACGATTCGTGTGGTGCCTGCATTGCTGTAATTCGAAAATGCCGTGCGCTGTGGACGGGCAGTCGACATTTCATTCACTCGATTGATCGCGATGATCAATCAATTTGAATCAAGTCACTGCCGGTGCGAGAGCTAGAGGTAACTCCACCACCATTCGGTACGCCGGCGCTTCAACTCAGCGAACCGGCGACAGACCGGGTAGAGAGCGACGACAACCGCCACCCACACCGCGTAGATGCCGGCAAGCGGCAGCCCGTATGCGGTGGGCTTATGCCCCGGCGGGCCGAACAGCCAGCCGATTTCGCCCAGCGTCGCCCACGCGAAAAGAACCGCGAGCGCGTGCAGCAGGAAGAGGTGCACCACGTAATAGAAGAAAGGCACGCGCCCGAAGGTCGTAATCCATGCGGCGATGGGGCCACGGGCGCGCTCGAACGCCGCAACAAGCATCAGCGCCGGACCGAGCATCATGGCCAGGTAAAGCAAGGACGGCGGGTATTTTTCGCAGTTGATGAAGGAGAGCACCGTGCCAAGCAGATCGCCCTGCGGCGCCCACGGCGCGGGGTCGCCGTAGAGATTCGTGGCGCGCAACAGAACGAATCCGATCGTGATCGCGGCGCCCAGCAGGAACAGCCGCCGCAAGCGCGCCGCCCGATCGAGCGTGAATACAGGCGCCAATGCATAACCTGCCGCCATGACGCCGATCCACGGGATCAGCGGATAGAGAACGAAGAACTTGACGCCAGGGGCGATCTCGAAAATGCCCGGCTGATGCAGAAAATTCCACAAGGGCGCAGCGGCGCCGAGCTCTCCCGCCTTGATGCCATCGAGGGTGTTATGGCCCACGATCATCACGAGTCCGATCGCGGCGACCGCCCAACGCGGCAAATGGACGAAGGCCGCGAGCGCGACCATCGACACGCCGATCGCGAAAATCACCTGGGCGACGAAATAGTTGAAATGCAGATTGAAGCTCCAGCCCAGGCGCACGACCGTCAACTCGATCAGCACCAGCCAGATGCCGCGCGTGAGCAGGTAACGGCTGACCTCGCCGGTGGCGCGGCCTTGCATCCCGTACAGATATGCGGAAATCCCGGCCAGAAAGATGAAAGTTGGCGCGCAGAAATGCGTCACCCACCGCGTCAGGAACAGCGCCGGATCGGCTACGTCGCGTGGATTGAAGCCGCCACTGGCGAAGAAATCGCGCGTATGATCGAGCGCCATCACCACCATGACCAGGCCGCGCAGCAGATCGATTGAACCGAGGCGCGCGCGTGCTTGCATTGCCGCGGTTTTTGCCGGCGTTGTTCCAGGCGCCGATGCCGCCGGTAATTCGGCCCGCCGCGATGCATCAAATGCAACAGTCATGATATGTTGTCCGTGAAGAGCGTTTCGAATTCCAGGCCGGGGCGCGCTTATGGCGCAGGGCGGCGGCACACTCAAGGCGCACCCGCATCACAAGATTCAGCTCATCGTTCACGGAAACGTCAGGTTCTCGGCCCGCAGAAAAAGAAACCGCTGGCCCTCAATGGCCTGCGGTACAGTGGGCATGCGCGGCCTCTTTTCATGCGGAACCGGCATTCCTGCAATTCATTGTTGGCGTGCTTGTGCAACGAGCGTCGTATGCAATTTTTGTGATCTGTTTGATGGCTCGCATCGATCGATGCGGCGTTTGCGAATTTGGGAGACCTCCATGAAATCCCGTCCCCGGTTGAAAAATTCAGCGGTCAACGCAAACAGGCGTCCCACCCGCACCGCCGCCGAGAATGCCGTGCGCACCCTGATCGAATGGGCGGGCGACGATCCGGACCGTGAAGGATTGCGGGGCACGCCGGGGCGCGTGGTGCGGGCCTACGAGGAATGGTTTGCGGGCTACTTCGAGGACCCGCGCGAATACCTGCTGCGGACCTTCGAGGAAGTCGCGGGTTACGACGAAATGGTATTGCTGCGTGATATTCGTTTCGAATCCCATTGCGAGCATCACATGGCGCCGATCATCGGCCGTGTTCATATCGGCTACCTGCCCCGCAAGCGCGTCGTCGGCATTTCCAAGCTGGTGCGCCTGGTCGACGTCTACGCCAAGCGGATGCAGGTGCAGGAAAAGATGACGGCGGAAATCGCCGCCTGTCTCAATGCCGTGCTCAAGCCGGCCGGCGTCGCCGTTGTCGTTGAAGGCGCCCACGAATGCATGACCACGCGCGGGGTCCACAGATCCGACGTGACCATGGTGACCAGCCGCATGCTCGGCGTGTTCCGGACGAATTTCAAAACACGGCAGGAGTTTTTCGCGGCGATCAAGCTGCGGCACGGAGGCGAGGATGAGTCGGGGTGATCCGGGCGAGCGCTGGAGATTTGCCCAGGTCGAACTACACTCCGCTCATTGCCACGAAAGCGGACCGCTTGAAATCTGTTGCCCTGGGTCCTCGCTTTCGCGGGGACGAACGGTTGATAACGATCCCGCTAGATAACGCGAAACGCGCGCGCAAGCTGGAATACGGAAATCACCACGATCAATGTGCCGACGGCGGTCATCAGGCTCCGCGCCGGAACGTGCTTGACGATCCAGCCGCCGAACGGCGCCGCCAGCACGCCGCCAAGCATGAGCGGCAGAAAGTGCTCAAGCGCCACTGCGCCGAGCTCGGCAAAGAATGTGGTCGCCGCCGCGACGGTCACGAAGAATTCCGCGCTATTGACCGAGCCGACGGTGTAGCGCGGCGCATGACCCGAGCCGACGAGCGTCGATGTCGTCAGCGGCCCCCAGCCGCCGCCGCCCGTCGCGTCGAGAAATCCGGCGCCAAAACCCAGCACCGTGGTCCAGCCGGCGGGCGCACGCGGCACCAGCGAGATCCGCACGGATTTCCAGAGAATGTAGAGACCCATGGCCAGCAAATAGATGTAGACGAACCGCCGCGCGGCGCCGACTTCGATGTTCGACAGGATCCAGGCGCCCAAAACGGCGCCCAGCACGCCGGCTATTCCCAGGCGCGCCACCAGCCGCCAGTCCACATTGCGGTGATAGATGTGCGAAGCCGCCGACGCGCTGGTCGTGAAAACTTCGGCGGTGTGGATCAGCGCGCTCGCTTGCGCCGGCGGAACCCCTATGGCGAGAAGCGCCGTGTTCGACAGCACGCCAAAGGCCATGCCGAGGGCGCCGTCGATCAGCTGCGCGCCAAAACCGACGACGAAAAACAGCCACCAATCGTCCACTGAAATCGGCCTCCGGGATCAGTCTATCATGCCCGGCACGATCTTCGGCCAATGCGACAGTCAGTCGCCGATCGGTGAAATCCGGAATTCGACAACGTCTGGCAGGCCGCGAAGATGGCCCGAGAGCTTGTCCGCATTCCGGCGGTCGCGGCTCTTGATCGTCATGCGGTATTCGAACTGCTCGCCACCCTCGATTAATCGCGATGACAGATTGGCAATCGAGAAGCCATGGTCCCGGATCAATTTATCCAAGTCCGCCTCGGACATTGTGCGGTCGCGCGGGAAGCGCAGCATGTGATGAGCGTAGAACTCGCTCGGCAGCCGTGCCTCGACAAAGCGGAAAACGGCGAGCACGAGCAGGGTGGCGATCGCCCCAAGAACCGCAGCATACCAAAATCCGATGCCGATGAGGATGCCGATCGCAGCCGTGATCCAGATGGACGCCGCGGTCGTCAGCCCGCGCACCGAGAGGCCTTCCTTGAAGATGACTCCGGCGCCCAGGAAGCCGATGCCTGTCATGATGCCTTGCGCCATGCGCGTCGGATCGGCGCGGATGGTGTCGAGCGGCACCTCCGTCATCCAATGCAACTGATAGACCGTGACCAGCATCAGCAGCGCTGAGGCCAGGCACACGAGCGCGTGTGTCCGAAAGCCCGCGGGGCGGCCGTGGAACGTCCGCTCGAAGCCGATCATCGCGCCGATAACGAGGGCGCCTGCCAGCCTGCCGACGATCACCAGTTCATCGTGGCCCATAACCATCGCCTATGCGCGCATTCGCCGGTTTTTTCAATAACTTCTCACGCTGCGTGTGCGAAGGAACATCCGGACGTGGCAAGGAGGCAGGTCGAGCTGTGTTGCCAGGCAACCCGTGGCGGTCTGATCGGCTACACCGCCACCTTGGTGAGGAATGTTTCAACTTCGCTGTGCAGATTTGCCGCCGCATCTTCTACCGATTTCGATGCGGAGAGCACGGTCTGCGCCGATTGTTGGGGCGGTGGCGTCAGCTGCGTCATTCAATGCCGCGACGATAAGCGTCGTACCATCGGCAGCGCTTGTGACATTTTGCGAAATTTCACTCGTCGCGGCACTCTGCTGCTGGACCGCCGCGGCGACTGCGGATGTGTGGTTATCGATCTCCTGCATGCGGTTTGCAATCCGCCGGATCGCCTCCACGGCCTTGGCGGTTGAACCCTGCACCTCGAGAATTTGGCTGGAGATATCCTCGGTAGCCCTGGCGGTCTGCACGGCGAGCGATTTCACCTCGGAAGCGACCACCGCAAAGCCGCGACCTGCTTCGCCAGCGCGCGCCGCCTCGATCGTAGCGTTCAGGGCGAGCAGATTTGTCTGTGCGGCGATATTTTGAATAAGCTTGGTGACATCGCCGATCTTCTGCGCGCCTTGGGTCGGTGCGGCAATATCCTGATTTGTCGCCTGCGCTCCGCCGACCGCGATCCGCACCACTTCATTGGTCAGGTTGAGACGTTGTGCGATTTCCACGATGGACGTTGACAATTCGTCGGCAGCGATCGCCGCGGTCTTGACGTTGGTCGAGGCCTCGTTTGACGTCTGCACTGCGCTTCCCGCGCGTTGCGACGTCTGGTCGGATGCATTGAACAGGTTGCCGGCCGTCGAGCGCATGACACTTGCGCTCCTCGCCACGCTTTGCAGCAGGGTTTCTGCGTGATTGCGGAATACCGAGATCGCGCTTTCGATTGCGGCGCGGCGTCCCTCTTGCTGTTGCATCGCATCGCGCTGCAACTCGGTTTGCCGCCGCTCGGTGATATCTTCGTGCGTGGCGATCCAGCCGCCGTCTTTGATCGGATGATTGGTAACCAGCAGGAGACGCCCACCCTTGGACTTCACCTCGTGCGCGATGGTGCGCCCCTCTCCAACTGCAGTCAGAAATTCCTTTCTGTACTGATGTGGATCCCGGGAAAACGTGCCCTTGGCGACCCGCTTTTCCAGCACCTCGGAAAGCGTGGCTCCCGGCTTAACATCGGCCGGTGTCAGCTCATACATGTTGTAGTATTGCGAGTTGCAGACGACCAACCGCTCGGAAGCGTCAACATGCACAGCCCCTGTGCCATGCTGTTGATGGCGGTCCGGATCTGCTCATTTTACCGATTTTGATGCCGCGTGAAG
>DATGDN010000130.1:0-2473 GCA_035310865.1 Pseudolabrys sp.
CCAGAAAGGCCGGCCCGGTTTCACCTTGTTGTTGCCGCAGCAGCCATCAATCAGGATCTTCTTGCCGCCGACCTGCAACAGCCAGCTATGCACGGAGAGTATGATCTTGCCGGTTTCAGCCTCGTAATGATGCGGTGCCAACCAGGCTTTGTGCTCCGCAAGATGCGAGTCGGTGAAGTCGGCGAAAATGTCGCGAAGCAGATAGCCTGGAAGATTGGTTTCCTCGACCCGCGTGATGGTGGCCTGACCTACAGTAAACAACGGCATGCTCCAAGGTCGATAAATAACATCAGGCCAGTTTGCGCAGAAGCCTGACCACTGTCCGTTGCTCTTCCGTGGTCAGCGGCGTCAGGGTGGCAGCAGTAATCTCGGCCGCGACCAGCATTGCCGCCTCGGTCGCGCGCCGTCCACGTTCGGTAAGCGCGACGGCGCGGCGGCGGCGATCTTTCGGATCGCTGAGCGCGGTCACGAAGCCGCGCAAGTGCAGGCGGTCGACCACCCCCTTGATGGTCGCGGCATCGAGATAAATGAGGCGGCCAAGATAGTTCTGCGAGCAAGGACCGACCTCAAAGAGCTTGGCGAGCGCCGCGAATTGCGTTTGCGTGAGCCCTTCGATCATGCGCGAGGTAAAGATCGACGTGTGCCGCTGCATGGCGATGCGCATGAGGAATCCGACCTGATCGTCGAGCAAATATCGCCCTTCCGATGCGTCCGGCTGGGCCGCCACGACTTTCAGTTTTTCACGCCGCAATGTTTTCATGGTCCTGTTCCACCTGAATGAGGCCATCCTATACCGTCAGATAAGTCCTTTGCACCTCCGGGTTGGCGTCGAGCTCTGCGACCGAGCCCTGCCAATGAATTTGACCCTTTTCGAGAACATAGACCCGGTCCGACACGAGACGTGCAAAGTGAATGTTCTGTTCCGACAGCAGGATCGACAGGCCCTGCTTTTTCAGCGCCAGGATCGTGTGCGCCATCTGCTCGACGATCAGAGGCGCCACGCCTTCGGAAGGCTCGTCGAGCAGGACCAGCAGCGGATTTCCCATCAACGTGCGAGCGACGGTGAGCATTTGCTGCTCACCCCCGCTCATGCGTCCGCCAAGCCGGTCGGGCATTTCAGCAAGGTTGGGGAATAGCGTGAACAGTCGCTCGGGCGTCCAGGAGGGCGCGAGTTTTCCATCAGCGAACCGACGGACCGGCTGGCGGCCGACATCAAGATTTTCCATCACCGTGAGGTCGACAAAAATTCGCCGATCCTCCGGGGTGAACCCGAGGCCAAGCCGCGCAATTTCGAACGGCTTGCGGGTCGAAATATCCTCGCCATTGAAGCGTACGGTGCCTTGACGCCGCGGCATGAGACCCATGACCGTCTTCATCGTGGTGGATTTGCCGGCGCCGTTGCGCCCCATCAGCGCCACCACCTCACCGCGGCCCACTTGGAAGCTGAGGTCATAAAGGATGCGCGCGGCGCCGTACCACGCGCTGAGGTTTTCGGCCGTGAGCATGGGCTCGCTCATGGCGCGGCCCCCCCGGCGAACGTCTTGCCCGTCCCAAAATAGACTTCGCGTACCTGCGGATGGTCGCGGATGGATGCGGCATTTCCATCCGCAATCAAGCGACCGCGCGCCAGCACGATGATGCGGTCGGCAAAGGCGAACACCACATCCATTGAGTGTTCTGTGAACAGCACGGAAATTCCGCGTTCCACCACCAGCCTTTTGACCAGCGCAATCAGATCATTGCGTTCGCGCGGCGCCATGCCGGCCGTCGGCTCATCCATCAGCAAGAGACGCGGCTCATTGGCCAGCGCAATGGCAAGCTCGATACGCTTGATGTCGCCGTAAGCGAGCTCGCGGGTCGGCCGGTCAGCGGCGTCACGCATGCCAACCTGCTCGAGCAGCCCGAGCGCGCGGTCGCGGTGCATTTGCCCAGCGGCACGCCAGAGCCCGTAAGTCTCGTGTTCATGCGAGATCAGCGCCATCTGCACGTTTTCGATGACCGTCATCGAGCTGAAGGTGGCGGCAACCTGGAAAGTCCTGCCGACGCCAAGCCGCCACACCGTGCGCGGCTCAAGCCCGGCAATATTGCGGCCCTCGAACAGAATCTCGCCGGAGTCGGGCGTGAGCTGACCATTGATCATGTTGAAGCAGGTCGACTTGCCGGCCCCGTTCGGGCCGATCATGGCGAGGAATTCGCCCTGCGCGATCTCGAAGCTGACGTTGCTGACGGCGTGGACTCCACCGAATGCCTTGGACAGCGACCGTACGGCGAGCACGCTCATGGCTTCGCCCCCGCTCTACGCCAGATCGACGAGAACGCCCCGACGATGCCCTGCGGGAAAGCAAGGACCAGCAGCAAGATGATGATGCCGAGCAAGGCCCGCCAATATTCTGTCTGCCGCATCACGGTGTCTTGCAGCGTCGCAAACACCGATGCACCAACGATCGGCCCAGTCAGTGTCTGGATGCCGCCC
>DATGDN010000131.1:0-3035 GCA_035310865.1 Pseudolabrys sp.
CGCGGCGATCGCGTTCCTTCTGCATGAGGCAGGCGCGGATCAATGCCTGATAGCCGGTCACCAGCACATGTGACTGCGTAAGGTCGTATTTATCGTCGAGGCTGACCGGTCGAAGCGGCATGGATTGCCTTGTAAAGCCCGGCGGGTGCGGTGCCGGGCCCCACTCATATAAGCTTGGCCTGCGCGACGCAAAGCATGGAAAACGCCGGAAAGGCTATACTGCAGGGGCGCCGGGTCAATTTCGAAATTGGCAGGCGTTCTAGAAGGAAATTTCCATAAGCGGTTCCCGCACGCATTTTTAGCGCAGTGCAGCAGGCAAGGCAGGCCTACGGCCGTGTGGGTGGTCTAACCCCTGGCGCCCTGCCAAAAGATTGACTAGCCGGGCCTCCGCTTTATGTTGCAATCGTCTTTGCCTTCCGTCGAATCCAAAAAGTCGTGGGCGGTCGCCACCGTAGCGCTCGTCACGATGCTGATGGCATTCGGCGCGGCGTGGATCACGGCGGTCGCCCTAAAGGACATCGCTGCGGAAGTAGAGGGCATGCGTTCCATTCCGGCACTGGCCAGCGCGCTGGCCTGGCTGGGTTCCGGTGTGGGCGGCATCCTGATGGGCCGGATCGCCGACAAGGTCGGAACGCGCTGGACCGTGATTTGCGGCGCGCTGATGATCGGACTTGGCCTCGCGATCTCGACCTTCGGGCCACCATGGCCTTTGTGGGTCGGACACGGACTCTTTGTCGGCTTGATCGGGCTCGGCGGCATCAATGCGCCGATGTACATCTACGTCAGCCGTTGGTTCGATCGCCGGCGGGGTTCGGCGCTGGCGCTGATCTCGAGCGGCAGTTACCTCGCGGGCGCGATGTGGCCACCGCTGTTCGAACGCGCGATCGCTGCGTTCGGTTGGCGACAGACCATGTTGTGGTATGCGATTCTCGAGATCGCCGTGATCATTCCGCTGGCGGCCGTCTACTTCCGCGCGCCGCCTGAATTGATCCTTCCGGCCGCTGCGCCTGGTGGCGTGCGCGAGAAAACGCGGGTGCTTGGGTGGCCGCCCAATCTCGTGTTCGTCATGATGTGCGTGGCAGCGGTGCTGTGCTGCATCCCGATGGCAATGCCGCAGGGCCATCTTGTCGCCTTCTGCAGCGATCTCGGCATTGCGCGTTCGACCGGCGCATTGATGCTGTCGGTGCTGCTGGGGACCGCTTTCCTAAGCCGGCAAATCTGGGGCGCAATTTCCGACCGCATCGGCGGCCTCGCTACCGTGTTCATCGGATCGGGCTGGCAGGCCGCGTCGATGACTGCATTGCTCCTGACACAGAACGAGGTTGGCCTTTTCACGGTCGCGGCCGCATTCGGCCTGGGTTTTTCCGGAATTATTCCGGCCTACGTGCTGGCACTGCGAGAATTGTTTCCGGCTTCGGAAGCATCGTGGCGCATACCGACCCTGCTTCTGTTCAGCGGGTGCGGCATGGCGCTCGGTGGCTGGCTTGCCGGGCTGCTCTACGATCACTTCGGCTACTACGCACCCGCTTTCGCAGCCGGGATCGGAGCAAACATTCTCAACTTGCTCGTGGTCGGCGCGCTCGTCGGTAGGCAGCGCTTGCGGGCTGCTTATGCGTAGTTCAATTCCGTGACGGACTGATCAGCCAGACGCCGGCCAATATGCCGACTGCGATCGCCGCCGGGCCTACCGCCTGCCACAGCCCCGCTGCCGCAAGCGCAGAAGTGGCCGCCCACGCGATGGATGAAAACGCCTCGGCAAAAGTTGCGATCCGCGACGACGTCTGCCTGCGGCGGAAATGGCTTCGCCGCGCCTGCACCCGGAAGCAGAGTTGGATCATCGTCGCCGCTGCAGCCGCCAAAATAATGCCAAGCCCGCAGACCGCCGCCGCGAAAGGCGAGTCGAACGCCAAAAACACAATCATCGGCGAAAAGCCCAAAGCAACCATGCCAATGACGGCTTCAATTTCGGCCAAGAGGATACGATTGCCCGCGATCGGCGCGGTAGAAACGAGATCCGGCGCGTCCTCGCCCGAAATGGAAAGCCATCCGAGCCCGCCGGCAAGCTGACCTGCGGCCATGACAATGACGGGAATCAACACGACAAATGCGTCATGTCCTTTACGGAATGTGACCCAGAGCAGCAACGCTGGAGGCAGCAGATAAAGAATTTGCATCAACGTCTGCGAGACCAGCCAAGGGTCGCGCTGCAGAAGCGTCCATTCCTTGTGCCGCAGCGTGCGCCTGGGAGACCGCCGGCGGAATGCATGCACCCATCTGCGCTGCCGCACAGCGGTGCTGGAGACCCCCGCCGCCGCTATCGCATGCTCGCCGAAACGGCGCGAGAATATCGCAATCGCCAGTCCAAGCGCGGCGATGCCGGAAGCAAAGACCGCGACCAGGGCAGTGTAGTCGCCGAGCACGGCGCGAGCCGGCCACCAGAACGCACTGTCGCTATCGGGCACATGCCGAAGCATCCAATCCGACTGTAGCGCTGCAAGACGTGAAAGATTGCCGGCGGAAAATATCGCGGTGATCTGCAGCCCGATGACAAAGACTGCGCCGATGACTGCTGCAACAATCTGTGCAACGAGACGCGTGCGCTTGGCGCCGATGATGCGAAACAGCGCAATCGTCACGCCAGCGCTGCCGCAGGTGCCACTGCGCCCATGGCAAAGACCACGCCATAGGCTGCAAGCCAGCGGACGCCGCCGAGCGCAGTCAATATGTTGATGAAGGGCGCGGCCAGCAGTACGGCGATTGTGGTCGCCGCCGTAGCGATCCGGCCCATGCGAACCGCAAATATTTTGCGCGCCGACGTCGGCGATGTGTGAATGAGATCGAGGTCGGACCGCGAATAGAACGCCCGTGTCACCGACTCCATTGCCTGCGATAATAGCAGCGACCACGACAAAATAAGTGTGCTCGTAATTCCGACCAACGCGGCCGTATCGGCAGCAAGATTGGCATCGGCGTAGGTAGCAACTGTCCAATATGCGAAGAGGTGAATGAAAATAACAATCACGATGAGCGCGATG
>DATGDN010000132.1:0-6192 GCA_035310865.1 Pseudolabrys sp.
GGAACCAAAACTGAGATGGCCCTTTCCGTCCTCGCTTACAACATGCTCCGCGCCACCAACATTAAGGCCGCAACCGCCTGAAACAAAAAAGAGGCCCCGGATTACCGGGGCCCATTTCGTTTTCACACAGCCTGAGTTGCGGGGGTTTTATATTTATCGTTGCAGGTCAGCGGTCAGACGCTTTCAGCGCCGAAGGCGGCCTTGAGCAGGCCAAGCTGACGCTCGACGGGGTTCGCCGCCGGACGTTCGCTCGAGCCCTGATTGTAGATCGTCGCATCGAGCCGGCGCACTTTTGCGTAAAGCTTCTGCGACCGCGCGATCAGATCGCGCAGGGCCTGTGGCAGCAATTCAATATTGTTGGGATCGTGATTGTCGGAGGCCGCCAGCTTGACCTTGCTTTTTTCCTTGCCGGCCTGCGCCAGCGACATCTCGCCTTCTTTCACTGCGCGGTGCAGCAGCAGCCAGGATGCAAGCTGCATCAGGCGGGTCGTGAGCCGCATGCTTTCGGTCGCATAGGCCAACGCAGCGGCACGTTCGAGTTTTTTCGACTGTTGGCGCCCTGGTCCGTCGAGGTAGGTCGCGGTTTCCTCGACCAGCGCCATCCCGTCACGAAACAATTCGGCGAATGCCTGCGAACTCGCGAGCCGTTCGCCAAATTGAACCGGCTGCGCTTCGCTTAACGGTTTTTCTGACATAACGCGACGCTCTCCCACACGCGCAGACGGAAACATGCTCCGTATACGATTGGGTAAGCATGCCGCGCGCGTGCGGCTCCTGTCCAGACAACGATATGGTTAACATTGCGATATAGTTGCCGCGCGAGTTGCGAGAACGTTGCCGCGGCGTTTCATTTTGACACAAGATCGGGACAAAAAAAGGAGCCGCCGTTGCCGGCGGCTCGAAGTTGATAACAGGGAGGCGTCAAACAGAGTGGACAGGAGCCACTCAATGTCCATATGAAGATGGACAATGCCAGTAATGGTCGAGAAAGCTTAACGACAACTTAAGAACTTGGGCACAACGCCGAAATTTTTTTTAAGCGCCATCCCACGATACCACCGCGTTTCGTTGATCGGCGTCATCGCTTGAAAAACTGATCGGCAGCTGTGCGTGATGCCCGCTTCTGCGCCATGTCCGCCTCAAGCCGGTTGATCTCGTCGTGCAGCAGTTGCACCCGCGCACCGAGTTCTTCGACCGAGAGCAAAGTGAGATCCTGCCCGATCTCGTGCGCGATCTTCTTCTTCGGTTTGTCGTCTTCGTCGATCGCCGGCATGTTCGCCTCCTGCCGGAAAGAAATCTAGCCGCGGTGGCCGCGGTTGTCACATCGCGGGGCCGCGCCTAAACAAAGGCTCCCAATTTCCAAGATAACGAGGAATCGATGGCTGCGCTTCCGACCCAAATGACCGCAATCGGCATCAAGACTGCAGGCGGCCCGGATATGCTGGTGCCGCAGCAACGTCCTGTCCCAGGCCCCGGCGCCGGCGAAATTCTTGTGAAGGTTGCCGCCGCCGGCGTGAACCGCCCCGACGTGATGCAACGCATGGGTCTGTATCCGCCGCCGCCGGGCGCACCCGACATTCCCGGGCTCGAGATCGCGGGCGAAATTGTCGCCCTGGGATCCGGCGTCAAGCGATGGAAAATCGGCGATCGCGTCATGGCTTTGGTCGTTGGCGGAGGATACGCCGAATATTGCCTCGCGCACGAAGGTCACGCTCTGCCGGTCTCCACATTGTCGATGGTCGAAGCCGCCGCGATCCCCGAAACTTTCCTCACGGTCTGGCACAACGCGTTCGAGCGCGGCGGTCTGAAAAGCGGCGAGACTTTGCTCGTGCACGGCGGATCGTCCGGCATCGGCACCACTGCGATCCAGCTTGCCAAGGCATTCGGCGCGCGCGTCATCACGACCGCCGGCTCGCAGGAAAAATGCGACGCCTGCCGGAAGCTCGGAGCCGACGTCGCCGTTAACTATAAGACCGAGGACTTCGTTGCGGCGACGAAGGCCGCGACGAACGACAAGGGCGCCGAGGTTATAATGGACATGGTGGGTGGAGATTACATCGCGCGCAATTATGAAGCAGCCGCGGTGGAGGGGCGCATCGTGCAGATCGCGTTTCAGGGAAGCCCGAAAGCAACGGTGGACTTCCGCCGGATCATGCTCAAACGGCTGCACCATACCGGTTCGACGTTGCGTTCACGTTCGATCGCCGACAAAGGCGCCATTGCGCGCGCAGTGGAGGACAACGTGCTGCCGCTGCTTGCGGCGGGCAAGGTCAAGCCGGTCATCTACAAGACCTTCCCCTTGAACGATGCGGCTGCGGCCCATGCCCTCATGGAAAGCAGCACACATATCGGCAAAATCGTGCTAACAGTTTGATGGAAGGTCCGTTTTTCCAAAAGCCGCGAAATCGGCGTAATGTCGGCCTTAAACGCTTAACAGGGTGCGATTGTTTGCAGATTTTCACTGTGGGCGAGGCCGCGGCAGCAGGCTGCAAGATGCTGCCGTGGACCGGGGATCTGGTCCGATCATGATGCGTTGCCTGCCAGCGCTGGCGATGGCGTTTGCCGTTTCGCTGCTCGCGATGTCCGCTGCTCACGCGGTGGACGCCGTGAACGTGCGCCTTGACGCGGCAGCCATCGATCTGACTGCCGCAACCGAACTGCAAAAGACCGAAGTTGAACGGATCCAGGTCTCGACCGCGCCTGGCCCGGACGGAATCGTGCGCCGCATTGAAGTCCGCGCACGCGAGGGCAATACAAACTGGGCGGTGCTCGCGCTCACCAACAACAGCGATGAGCAGATCGACCGCCTGATCGTCGTGCCGCACTACCGGATGGTCGGCTCCGGCATCTTTTGGCCCGACCTCGGCCTATCGCGCGTTGCCGCGATCACACCTTCGACCGGCGACCGGCCCGTACGGCAGGAAGGCACGACTGCCGACGTTTTCCGGATCACGCTCGATCCGGGCACTGTCGTCACCCTCGTCGCCGAATTGCGCACCGACAAGCTTCCTCAAATCTATTTGTGGGAACCGGACGCGTACAAAGACAAGGTCAATTCCTTCACGCTCTATTACGGCATCGTCATCGGAATTGCCGGCCTCCTCGCGCTGTTTCTAACGATCCTGTTCGTGGTCAAGGGCTCGATCATGTTTCCGGCCGCGGCAGCGCTCGGCTGGGCCGTGCTGATCTACATCGGCATCGACTTCGGATTCTGGGGCAAGGTCTTCGACATGTCGGCCGGTGCCGAACGCGTGTGGCGCGCCTGCGGCGAGGCGATCCTGTCTGCAACACTACTGGTGTTTCTGTTTGCCTATCTCAATTTGTCGCGTTGGCATGTGCGCTACGCTCACATCACCATCGCATGGCTCGCGGCGCTCGCGGCGCTCATCGCGGTTGCGGTCTTTGACCCAGCCGTCGCCGCCGGCATTGCCCGCATGTCTCTTGCCGGCATTGCTGTATTTGGGCTTGCGCTCGTCATCTATCTCTCGACCCATGGTTTCGACCGCGCCGTGCTGCTGATTCCGACCTGGCTCCTGTTGGTCGTATGGACCATGGCCGCAGGACTGGCGGTCATTGGCGTGGTGACCAATGACATCATCGGCCCGGCGCTGCTCGGCGGCCTTGTACTGATCGTGATGCTGATCGGCTTCACCGTCATGCAGCACGCCTTCGCCGGCGGGATCACGCACGGCATCGTATCCGACGTAGAGCGTCGTGCACTTGCCCTCACCGGCGCCGGTGACCTGATCTGGGACTGGGATGTGTCCGCCGACAAGGTATTCACCAGCCCGGAAACCGAACACATGCTCGGCCTCAAGCGCGGGACGCTTGAAGGTCCGGCCGCGACGTGGCTCGAGGTCCTTCATCCGCTCGACCGCGATCGTTTTCGCGCTTCTCTCGACGGCGCCGTCGAGCAGCGTCGAGGCCGCCTCACCCAGGATTTCCGGCTGCGGACCGTTGACGGGCACCATCTCTGGTTTGCCCTTAAGGCCCGTCCGGTGGTCGGTTCCGATGGTGAAGTCGTACGACTGGTCGGCACGCTCACCGACGTGACCGAATTCAAGAATGCGGAAGAACGGCTGCTGTTCGATGCGGTCCACGACAACCTCACCGGATTGCCCAATCGCGAGCTGTTCATCGACCGTATGGAAGCCGCCTTCGGCTTTGCCCGCGCGGACCCGCAAATCAGGCCGTCTATCGTGGTGATCGACCTCGATCGTTTCAAGCAGGTCAATGATTCGGTCGGTATCGCCGTGGGCGATTCGATCTTGCTCACAATTGCGCGCCGTCTGTCGCGGCTGCTCAAGCCGCAGGACACTTTGGCGCGGCTTTCGGGAGACCAATTCGCGCTCATTCTCTTGTCGGAGCGTGAACCTGCCCGCATTGTTGCCTTCGCCGAGACCATCCGGCGTACCTTGCGCGCGCCGATCGCGTTCAACGATCGCGAGATCTTCCTCACGGCCTCGATCGGGCTTGCCCTCGCCGAAAATCAGGCGCACCGCACGGACGAAGTGCTCAAGGACGCCGAACTCGCGATGTATTACGCCAAGCGAATCGGCGGCGATCGTATTGAAATCTTCAAGCCGGCCATGCGTTCACGCAAGACAGACCGGCTCACGATGGAATCCGAGCTGCGCCGCGCCATCGAGCGTGAGGAGATCAAGGTTCTGTTCCAACCAATCGTGCGGCTGGAGGATCGTGCCATCGCCGGGTTCGAGGCGCTCGCGCGCTGGGATCATCCCAAGCTCGGCCGCCTGTCGCCGGCGGAATTCATCTCTATCGCCGAAGAGATCGGTTTGATTGTCGATCTGGGCCTCTTCGTCCTCGACCACGCTGCCAAGCAACTCGCCCAATGGCAGGCCGCCACGCGCGCGCGCGAGCCGGTTTTTGCCAGCGTGAATGTGTCATCGCGGCAATTGCTGCGTCACGACCTGATCCAGGATCTGCGCGGCGTGCTGGGGCGGACCGCGCTTGCACGCGGCACGCTCAAGCTTGAAATTACTGAATCGCTGGTGATGGAAAATCCCGAGCATGCAGCGCAGATGCTGACGCGCATCAAGGAACTCGGCGCCGGACTCTCGCTGGACGATTTCGGCACCGGCCATTCGTCGCTTGCTTACCTGCAGCGCTTCCCGTTCGACACGATCAAGATTGATCAGTCGTTCGTGCGCACGACTGCCCGCGGCACGCGGCCGGTCATTCTGCGTTCAATCATCGCGCTTGCGCACGACCTCGGAATGGAAGTGGTCGCCGAAGGCGCCGAAACCGATTCCGACGCTGTCGAGCTCTACCAGCTTGGGTGCGAATACGCACAAGGCTTTGCGTTCGGGGAGCCGATGACCGCCGACGCCGCGCGCGACTTACTGGTTGACAAGCCGAGCCGGCTGCGCGCCCTCAAGATTGCGTCAGAATAACGGAAAACTCACGCGTGACCGGCTTCGCTCGACAGCATGCCGGGGTCGATGCCGATCTTGCGCAGGGCCTTTTCGTATTTTGTGTCCGTATCTCCCCCGAAGATCAGCTCGGGGTCGGCGGAGCAGTGCAGCCATCCGTTCTGCTGAATTTCCTGTTCGAGCTGCCCAGGCGCCCAGCCGGCGTAGCCGAGCGCGAGAATGGCGCTGGCCGGCCCATTGCCACGCGCGATCGCCTTGAGAATGTCGAGCGTGGCCGTGAGACAGATACCCTCGTCGATCGGGAGCGTCGAATTCTCGATAAAGAAGTCGGCGGAATGCAAGACGAAGCCGCGTCCGGTTTCGACCGGACCACCTTTTAGAACCTTCACATCTTCAGCCCGGCCCGGTAGCTGGATTCGCTCCGCAGCCGGAATCACTTCGAGCTGCACAAGAAGGTCGGGAAATTTGATGTTCTGCGCCGGGTGATTGACGATGATGCCCATCGCACCCTCGGTGGAATGTGCGCAGACGTAGATCACCGCGCGCGCGAAACGCTCATCATTCATGGCCGGCATTGCGATCAGCATCTGCCCGTCCAGATACCCGCGCCCGGGTGCTGGCACCTGCTGCTTCGCTTTGCGTGAAATCTTCATGTCAAAAGGTTACCCGATCGATCCGCCTTTGCAAACGAAGCTTGGGCCGGAAAGTTCATTCATTCAGCGCCATAATCGAGGCGATAATTATGGCAGCGGCCCGTCTATATCGGTTCAACGCTTGCTCACAATGAATTCAGTGGCGC
>DATGDN010000133.1:0-15116 GCA_035310865.1 Pseudolabrys sp.
CCGCCTGCAATCGCACCGCCCGCCTTGCCGGTCGCCGCCCCGCCGATGATCGCGCCGGCGGCACCGCCGAGCAGCGCCCCACCGACGGTGTTGTCCTGCGCGGCAGCCTGGTGAACCGGCGCCAACCCAACCAACACAAACGCCACTGCAATTGTCATGAACCGAATCATGGCTTTCCTTAGTCTGCCCGACTGACATGGTTCTAGGGGAATTGCCGATGTCGATCAAACACGCCATAAGCTTAAGGGCGCGTAACCCCAACGGCACCGCGAGGTGGCGCCACTATGGTTAGCAATGAGTTAATGTCGGCTGATGGACGCCACCCTGTTATTCTGCCCTCGCCGGATACGCGGAGGTCTGAGATGAAAACTCGTTTCGTATTTTGCGGCACTGGCCCTCACCGCGGCGGGTATCTTCACCGTCCGCGCGCAGGAACGGGTCGAAATATTCGACGCGCACCTGCACTACAATCAGGTGCCGAGGCCATTCTATTCACTCGATCAGGTGCGGGACGTTTTCCGCCGCAACGGCATTGCCGGCATTGTCGCAACTAGCCGGCCGAACAAGGGCACGCACGAACTCGTGGAGGCCAAATGGCCTGAACTCAAGGTCGTGCCTTTCATCCGGCCCTATCGCGTGCGCAGCGACATCCAGACCTGGTTCAACGACCCGGAAATCTTCGAACTGATCAAAAGCGAATATGCGCGCGGCTATTATCGCGGCATCGGCGAATTCCACGTCTACGGAAAGGCCGCCGAATTTGACTGGGTCAAGAAGATCGAGCGGAATCTGTATCTGCACGCGCACTGCGACGAAGAGGCGTTGCTCATCCTGTTCCGGCACAATCCCAAGGCCAAAATCATCTGGGCACACACCGGATTTTCACTCGCGCCGGCACGCGTGGCCGAGCTGCTCGATCAGCACAAGGATGCCCTGTGGGGCGAACGTCCTATCGCGGCGGCGTCACCGGCGGCGATGGCAAGTTGACAAGCGACTGGCGCAACCTATTTGCACGGTATTCCGACCGGTTCATGCTCGGGTCGGATACGTGGATCAACGAGCGCTGGTTCGGCTACGATACGATTTTCAAGGAATATCGCGGATGGCTTGCCCAGGCGCGGCGGATCGCAAACGGCAACGCTTTGCCTTTGTTTCGGACCGCGGGACTAATAAGAATACCTAACGGTGAGAAATCAAACATGAAACTCTACATGCATCCGGTATCGATGACCTCGCGGCCCGTGCGTTTGTTTGCGGCCGACAACAATATCGCCATGGACGAAGAGGTGGTCGATCTGTTCACCGGCGTCCACCTGCAGCCGCCCTATTCCACAATCAATCCGAATTGCCTGGTACCGATGCTCGAGGATGGCGACCTCAAGCTCACCGAGAGCTCGGCAATCCTTAAATATCTCGCCGACAAGATCGGTTCGCCGGCCTACCCGAAGGACCTCAAGGCGCGCGCCAAGGTCAACGAGATGATGGACTGGATCAACACCAACTTCTATCGCGAATGGGGTTACAACCTCTGCTATCCGCAGTTGTTCCCGCATCTGAAGCGTCGCAGCGACGAGGCGCAACAGGCTACGCTTGAATTCGGCAGGGAGAACGCCAGGCGCTGGCTGAAGCTGCTCAACGACTATTGGCTCGGGCCCAACAAAACCTATCTATGCGGTGACCAGATTACGATCGCGGATTATTTCGGTTCCGGGATCGTGACCTTGGGCGAAATCATCCGCGTCGATTTCACGCCCTATCCAAACGTGAAGCGCTGGCTCGACGCGATGAAGAAGAGGCCGAATTGGGCAAAAGTGAACGAGGCATTCTATGGCCTGCGCGCGGCGGTGAAAGAGCAGAAATTCGTCACCCTCGCCTGACGCCAATATGCAGAGGAGTCGAGTATGAGTTTCTTCCCCGGCAAGGATCCTGAGGCCGGTAACAGCTACCAATGCGACGCCATCGCCCAGGTGATCGTGCCGCGCACGGTCGATCTTGGCGACTTCGCGGTGCGGCGCGCCTTGCCGTCGGCGCGCACACGCATGGTCGGTCCGTTCATCTTCTTCGACCATTTCGGCCCGGCGGAGTTCCGCGCTGGCAACGGGCTCGACGTGCGGCCGCATCCACATATCGGTCTCGCTACCGTCACGTATCTCTTCGACGGTGAAATCATGCACCGCGACAGCCTCGGCACGGCCGTGGCAATCAAGCCCGGCGAAGTGAACTGGATGACCGCGGGAAGCGGCATTGTTCATTCCGAGCGCACGCGTCCTGAACGGCGCGTCGACGGCGAGCCAATCCACGGCCTGCAGATGTGGGTTGCGCTGCCGGCAGCGAACGAAGAGATGGACGCCGGCTTCGCGCATCACGAGGCCACCGAATTTCCAGTGGTCGCGGAAAACGGCAAGAACGTGCGTGTCGTCGTTGGCTCGCTTTACGGCGCGATCTCACCTGTGCCGACCGTGCATGAGACGATCTTTGGCGATGTGCATCTCAAGGCAGGCACAGCGCTGCCGCTCGATGCCAGCCATGAGGAGCGTGCGATCTATGTGATCGACGGTGCGGTCGAGATTTCCGGCGACAAATTCGAGGCGGGCCGTCTGCTGGTGTTCAAGCCGGGCGATACGGTGACGATTACGGCGGCGACGGACACGCATTTCGTTATCGTCGGCGGCGCGCCGATGGACGGGCCACGCCATATCTGGTGGAACTTCGTTTCATCCCGTAAGGAGCGTATCGAGCAGGCCAAGGCGGAGTGGAAGGCCGGCCACTTCGGCAAGGTGCCGGGCGACGAAATCGAATTCATTCCGCTGCCGGAGAAATGACTTTCTCCGCTCGTCCCCGTGAACGCGGGGACCCGCAGCTATTTCTTCGGCAAGTCCAGTCGAATATGCAGCTCCTTGAGCTGCTTGGACGTCGCTTCGGAGGGCGCACCCATCATCAAGTCCTCGGCGCGCTGGTTCATTGGAAAAAGGACAGCCTCGCGGAGATTCTCTTCGCCAGCGAGCAGCATGACGATGCGGTCGATACCGGGTGCGATGCCGCCATGCGGCGGCGCGCCGAGTGACAATGCGTGCAGCATCCCACCAAATTTTTTTTCGAGCACGTCCTCGGAATAACCGGCTATCGCGAAGGCCTTCTTCATCACCTCGGGCCGGTGATTCCGGATGGCGCCGGATGATAATTCCACGCCGTTGCAGACGATGTCGTACTGGATCGCCTTGATCGACAGGAGCTTGTCGTTGTCCTTTGGATCGAGCGCGAGGAATTCCTCAACCGGCATGTTCGGCATCGAGAATGGATTATGGGAGAAGTCGATTTTCTTCTCCTCCTCGTTCCACTCGTACATCGGAAAGTTGACGATCCAGCAGAACTCGAACCGGTCCTTCGTGATGAGGCCGAGCTCTTCGCCGACCTTGGCGCGCGCCGGTCCGGCGAACTTGACGAAATCCTTCGGCTTGCCGGCGACGAAGAACGCCGCGTCGCTAACGCCAAGCTTCAGTTGGTCAGCGATCTGCTTCGTGCGCTCCGGGCCGATATTCTTGGCGAGCGGCCCCGCGCCACTTTCCTCGCCTTCGCGCCAGAAAATGTAGCCGAGACCAGGCTGCCCCTCACCTTGCGCCCAGGAATTCATGCGGTCGCAAAACGCGCGGTTGCCGCCCTTCGGTGCCGGTATCGCCCACACGGCGTTGCCGGGCGTTTCGAGAATCTTGGCGAATATCTTGAACCCGGAGCCGCGGAATGCTTCGCTTACGTCCTGCATGACGATCGGATTGCGCAGGTCAGGCTTGTCGCTGCCGTACTTCCGCAATGCATCAGCGTAAGGAATGAGCGGAAACTTCGGCGTCACCGGCTTGCTGTTGGCGAATTCCTCGAACACGCCGCGGATCACCGGCTCGACCGCATCGAACACGTCCTGCTGCGTGACGAAGCTCATCTCGAGATCGAGCTGGTAGAACTCACCCGGCGAGCGGTCGGCGCGCGCATCCTCGTCGCGAAAGCAAGGCGCGATCTGGAAATAGCGGTCGAAGCCCGCAACCATGATCAGCTGCTTGAACTGCTGTGGCGCCTGCGGCAGCGCGTAGAATTTTCCAGGATGCAGGCGTGATGGCACCAGATAGTCGCGCGCACCTTCCGGCGAGGACGCGGTGAGAATTGGCGTCTGGAATTCAAAGAATCCGCTCTCCTTCATTCGCCGGCGGATCGAGTCGATGATCTTGCCGCGCAGCATGATATTGTTGTGCAAATGCTCGCGGCGCAGGTCGAGGAAGCGATATTTGAGCCGGATCTCCTCCGGATAGTCCTGCTCGCCGAAGACCGGCATGGGTAGTTCCGCCGCCGGGCCGAGCACTTCGATCTCGTCGATATAGATTTCAACCTGCCCGGTCGGCAGCTCCGGGTTCTCAGTTCCTCCCGGCCGCTTGCGCACCTTGCCGTCGATGCGCACGACCCATTCCGAGCGCAGCGTCTCGGCAAGCTTGAAGGCTTTGCTGTCCGGGTCGGCGACGACCTGGGTCAGTCCATAGTGGTCCCGCAGGTCGATGAACAGCACGCCGCCGTGGTCGCGGATGCGATGACACCAGCCCGAGAGGCGCACGGCCTTGCCGATATCGCTCTCGCGAAGCGCGCCGCACGTATGTGAGCGATAGCGATGCATAGTCAAATCTTTGGGCTTTCCGGCAGACGAGTCAGAATCTGGGTGCGAAGCGCGCGAAAAGCGCATGGGGGGTCGGCTTTGTCAAGGCAACCCGCTCGACAGACTCGGGCAGGCTCTGCACACTCCGGCTCAAAAGTACCCGGATGCGTCAATGCCGAAATTCAAGCCTAAAAAGAAGGCCGGACCGGCCCTCACCGAGATGACCGCCGCAGAGGCGGCGGTCGCCACACTCATCGCGCATGGGCTCGATACCGTCTATGCGCTTCCCGGTGTCCACAACGATCATCTTTTCGACGCCTTCCAGCGCGCTTCCGAGAACCTTCGTGTCGTCCACACCCGGCACGAGCAAGGGGCGGCCTACATGGCGCTGGGTGCGGCGCTTTCGACCGGCAAGCCGCAGGCTTATGCCGTCGTTCCCGGGCCCGGTCTTTTGAATTCCAGCGCGGCGTTGCTCACGGCCTATGGAATGAACGCCCCGGTGCTCGCGCTCATCGGACAAATTCCAGCGGCAGCGATCGGCAAAGGGCACGGCCATCTGCACGAGATCCGCGATCAGGCCGGCATCATCGCCCGCCTCGTCGATCATTCGTCCCACATCAAGGAGCCAGTTGAAGCTTCGATCAAAGTCGCGAGGGCCATTCAATCCATGAGCCGCGGCCGCCCCGGCCCGGCAGCACTCGAATGCGCCATTGACGTCTGGGGCAAGCGTGCGCCCGCACCGTCGATTATTGCCCTTCCGCCGTCCCGCCCCCCGAAAATCGACGCCGGCAAAGTTCGTGCCGCGGCAAAACTCCTGGGCAACGCGAAGCGCATACTCATTGTCGCTGGCGGCGGAGCACAGGACGCCTCGCCCGAAGTCACGCTGCTGTCGAGCATGTTGCAGGCGCCCGTGCTCGGCTACCGGCGCGGCCGCGGCATCCTGGACTCGCGTGATCCTTTGAGCGTGACGTTACCGCTCGGCCGCGAGTTGTGGGCGGAAGCCGACGCTGTCCTCGGGGTCGGCACGCGCCTTCTCAATCCAATGAACCAGTGGGGTGTCGACAGGGATTTGCAGATCGTGCGTGTCGACGCCGACGCGGAAGAGCCCGCGCGGGTCAACAAGCCGAAGGTGGCGCTTGTCGGCGATGCCGCTCCGATCCTGCGGGCGCTGATTGATGAGCTCGTCAAATTCAATATCCGCCGCGCATCGCGTCGCGACGAAATGCTGGATCGTCAGGCCAAGCTGCGCCAGCGCCTCGCCAAGCTCGCGCCGCAACTCGCATTTCTCGAGGCGATTCGCGCCGAGCTGCCCGAAGACGGCATTTATGTCGATGAAGTCACGCAGATCGGTTTTGCTGCTCGCCTCGCCTTTCCGGTCTACAAGCCGCGCACGTTTCTTTCACCGGGCTATCAGGACAATCTCGGTTGGGGTTATGCGACTGCGCTTGGCGCACAGCACGCCAGGCCGGACGTGCCAGTTCTGTCGATCAATGGCGACGGTGGATTTCTCTATACGGGCAACGAGCTTGCCACCGCCATGCGGCATGGCATTCCACTTGTCGCAATCGTTTTCGTCGATGGCGCTTTTGGCAATGTGCGTCGCATCCAGCAGGAACAGTTTGGCAATCGCCTTATTGCCTGCGACCTGGCCAATCCAGATTTCGTCAAATACGCGGAAAGTTTCGGCGCGGCTGGGCGGCGAGCACGCGGGCCCGATGAATTGCGGACCGCCTTGCGGGAAGCGTTCGCGCGCCGCGAGCCGACGCTGATAGAGGTGCCGGTTGGAGCCATGCCAAGCCCGTGGGAATTCATCCACATGCCCCGCGTACGCGGAAGACAAAGCGGGTTGCCATGACGGTCCCTGATCAGGTTAGGTTCAGCCCGGCAATGGACCTTATTACTACCACAGATGAACTTGCGGCGGTCTGCGCGCGGGCGGCGAAGCACCCCTTCGTCACCGTCGATACTGAATTCCTCCGAGAGACTACCTATTACCCGCTGCTGTGCGTTGCGCAGATGGCGTCGCCCGACGAGGCGGTCGTGATAGACGCGCTGGCCGAAGGCATTGACCTCGCGCCCTTCTTCCAACTGATGGCGAACGAGAAAGTCACCAAAGTCTTCCACGCGGCCCGCCAGGACATCGAAATCGTCTGGAATCTGGCACAGACCATTCCCCACCCGATCGTCGATACCCAGGTCGCCGCCATGGTCCTCGGCTATGGCGATTCCATCTCGTACGACCAGCTGGTTCAGCGGATCACCGGCGACACGCTGGACAAATCGCACCGGTTCACCGACTGGACGCGCCGGCCACTCAGCGATGCGCAGGTCACCTACGCGCTGTCGGATGTGACACATCTGCGCACGGTCTATCTCAAGCTTGCCGAGGACCTCGACAAGCGCGGCCGCACCAACTGGGTCGAGGCAGAGATGGATGTCTTGACCTCACCCGAAACCTATCGCGCCGATCCGGAACGCGCCTGGGAGCGGCTCAAGAGCCGCGTGCGCAAGCCGAAGGAATTGGCGATACTGATCGAAGTGGCGGCGTGGCGCGAACGCGAGGCGCAGGCTCGCGACGTGCCGCGCGGGCGCGTGCTCAAGGATGAAGTCATCGGCGACATTGCCGTTCAGGCGCCGACCACGATCGAACGGCTTGGCCAACTTCGATCGCTGCCGAAAGGCTTCGAGCGCTCGCGCTGGGGCGAGCAGATCATCGAGGCGGTCAAGCGTGGACTCCAGCGCGATCACAAGACGCTGCCGCGCCTCGATCGCTTCCGGCCGGCGGCGAACGGTGCTGCTACGGTCGAACTGCTGAAGGTTTTATTGCGGATGACAGCCGAGCGGCATGGCGTCGCCGCAAAGGTGATCGCGACGGTTGACGAACTCGACCGCATCGCTGCCGACGACGAGGCCGATGTTCCGGCGATGAAAGGCTGGCGGCGTGAACTGTTCGGCGAAAAAGCGCTGGCGCTCAAGCACGGCCGCCTGGCGCTTGCCGTCGACAAAGGCAAGGTCGTAACGGTTGAGAAGGCTTAGCAGAGTTCGCCCCGGGCTCGCTCGACAGTCGTACTAAACTTCGATCGCCGACTCACGGCCAACCAGCCGTGCAAGTTGTCGGAGTCGACCAGCCAGCCGGTCGCTCACAAGTTCGCGATACGCGCCGGGTAACCTGAGTATCAGCTTGTCACGCTTGACCTGCATCGGCGTTTTCGGCAGCACGCCGGCTTGCCCGGCCGTAAGGATGTAGGCGACACGCATCGCGGCGCCGAGCACCCTTGCACGATCGAGCATGCGCGTCGACGCGAGCTCGCGCAACCGCGGCGACAAGTCCTCCTCACTGAGGCCGGCATGTCGGAAATAGACAGAGAGGGCCAAGTAAGCGCGGCCGGGGTGATCGATCGCGACGAAAGCACCGTGTGCGATGATGTTCATCGACTGCTCGCCGCGGTAGTCAGGATGCGCGCGCCAGCCGATGTCGCCGAGCAGGCAGGCGGCGTGGCGCAACCGCTGCTCGGCTGCAGTTTCTTCCAGACCCGAAGTGGCCATGAAGCGGTCGGTCCAGGAAATGAGCTCTTCGCCGTGCTGCGGGGATCGCGAGCGCAGCACATTGAGATCGGCCGCGGCCGAGATGAGCGGATCCCGCGCACGCTCGCGTGCATTGAGCAGCGAGTAGAGCAAGCCCTCACGTACGCCGAGTACCGAGATGATCACCTGCTTCGGCTTGATGCTGTGGACCAGATTTTCCATGACCAGCGCCGCGTAGGCGAGCAACGGCCGCCGTGCCGCGTTGACGACTTCGATTTTCGAAAGTGTTTCCGGATCCACATGATGCACCAGCCGAGAGAATTCCTGCGCCTCGCGCGCGGAGATCCGGTAGTTATGCATGACGTGGAAGGGGTAGCCGGTCTGCCACATGTGCAGACGCGCCAGTGCGCGCCATGTGCCGCCAACCGCGTAGAAGGTGCGGTCCTCGCCATCATGCAGTATGTCGAGATCTTCAAAGGCCTCATCGACAAATTTTTCGGCCTTTTTCAACGACTTGCCCGTGATGTCCTGCAGCGCAAGCCCGCCGAGCGGCAGCGTCACACCACTGCGCACGCGCGTGCCCTTGACGTCGACTAATTCGAGCGAGCCGCCCCCGAGATCGCCCACAATACCGTCAGGCTTGTGAACGCCAGAGACGACGCCGAGCGCAGTGAGATAAGCTTCCCTCTTGCCCGAGAGGATCTCAATGCTCGTGCGACAGATGCGTTCCGCTTCGGCGATGAACGCACGGCCGTTGCGCGCGTCTCGGCACGCAGCTGTTGCGATCGCCCAAATGCGCCGCACTTGCAGGACATCGCACAAGGCGCGGAAGCGACGCAGGGCATCGAGCGCGGTATCAATGGCGTCAGCCGGCAACAATCCCGTCGACTGCACTTGTCGCCCGAGGCCCGCCAGGACTTTTTCGTTAAAGATGGGGGTGGGCGCGCGTGTCAGGCCTTCGTAGACGACAAGGCGGACGGAGTTCGATCCGATATCGATGACCGCGATGGACGGACCGTGATCGAGGCGGCCTTTGGCTGATGGAAAAATTGCGGGCGAGCGCTTACGCCCCCTCGATGAGGCGGCGTATAAGGCTGCGCGGCGACGATTCTTTGAGCGATTTTCCACGGCCTGACAGGCTCGGATTCGTCATGAAATACTTGTGGGCGTTGAAGGGTTCCTCGCCCGGCGCGGCCTTTATGCGCGTGGAACTGCCATCCGGCAAGAGCTTCCAGCTTTGTTCGTTGTCCTTGAAGTTCGCGACCATGATCTGGCCGAGAACCTGCTCGTGCACCGTGGCGTTGAGGACCGGACAAAGGACTTCGACGCGGCGATCAAGATTGCGCGGCATCATGTCCGCTGACGAGATATAAATCGCCGATTTCGGATGCGGCAGCGCGTGGCCGGCACCGAAGCAGTAAATGCGCCCGTGTTCGAGAAACCTGCCGACGATGGATTTAACGCGGATATTTTCTGACAAGCCAGGCACCCCTGGACGCAGGCAGCAGATCCCGCGGACCACAAGATCGATTGCGACACCCGCAGCTGAGGCTTCATAAAGCGCGTCGATTATTCCCGGGTCGACAAGAGCGTTCATTTTCATCCAGATCGATGCCGGCCGCCCCGCCTTAGCGTGAGCGATTTCTTGCGTGATGTGATCGATAATGCGCTTGCGCAAGCTGATCGGCGAGATCGCCATGCGTTCAAGCTCGGCCGGCTCGGCGTAGCCGGTAATATAGTTGAAGATACGCGCCACATCGCGGCCAATGACCGCGTCAGCAGTAAAAAACGACAGGTCGGTGTAAACGCGCGCCGTGACCGGGTGATAGTTGCCGGTGCCAACATGAACGTAGGTCGCAAGCTCGCCGGCTTCGCGACGCACGACCAGCGACAGCTTGGCATGCGTTTTCAATTCGATGAAGCCGTACACAACTTGCACGCCAGCGCGCTCGAGATCCCGCGCCCAGCGGATATTGGCTTCTTCGTCGAACCGCGCCTTCAATTCGACCAGCGCCGTCACCGACTTTCCGGCCTCGGCCGCCTCAACCAATTGCTTCACGATCGGAGATTCGGCAGAGGTGCGGTAAAGCGTCTGCTTGATCGCCACAACGTTGGGATCTCGCGCGGCCTGCTGCAGGAACTGTACGACCACGTCGAACGATTCATATGGATGGTGGACGATAAGATCCTTCTGGCGGATAGCCGCGAAGCAGTCGCCACCGTGATCGCGAATACGCTCCGGATAGCGCGGGTTGTAAGGCACGAATTCGAGGTCTGGCCGATCAAGCTTTGTCAACTGCGACAGATCGTTGAGCGCCAGAACGCCATCAACGAGGAAAACCTCATCGTCGGCAACCGCAAGCGCACGCTGCACGAAGTTGCGCAACTCCGTCGGCATCGTTGAATTGAGCTCAAGCCTTATCACCGATCCGCGGCGCCGCTGCTTAAGCGCGCTCTCGAATAGGCGCACCAGATCTTCGGCTTCTTCTTCGATTTCGACTTCGGAGTCGCGAATGGCGCGAAACGCGCTCTGCCCTTTCACCGTGTAGCCCGGGAACAATCGACTGATAAACAGCGCGGTCGCCTCTTCGAGTGTAATTAGCCTGATACGCTGGTCGCCGCTGGTCGGGAGCCTGATGAACCGTTCGATTTTCTGCGGCATGCGAATGAGGGCATTCATCGCCCTGCCGTCTTTCACACGGGCAAGCTGCAACGCGATCGAAAATCCCAGATTGGGGATGAACGGAAACGGATGCGCGGGATCGATCGCCAGCGGCGTCAACAACGGAAATACGTGGGTGAGGAAATGCTCCTCCAGCCAATTCCGTTCCGGTTTCTTTATATCGCTGCCATCCACCAGCACCACACCGGCAGCAGCCAGCTCCGGCCGCAATTCGATCCAACGGTGCTGCTGATCGTGCGCGAGTTGCGATACCGCCTCGCCGATACGCGAAAGCTGTTCGGAGGGTGTAAGCCCGTCGGGACTCTGCGTCAGAATACCCTGCCGCAATTGCCCTTTCAGACCGGCCACCCTCACCATGAAAAATTCGTCGAGGTTGTTGGCGGAAATCGACAGGAAGCGCACGCGCTCGAGCAGCGGATGCTGCGCGTTCGCCGCCTCCTCCAGCACGCGGCGATTGAAGTGCAGCCACGACAGCTCACGGTTGATGAACCGTGCCGGTTGCGACCTCAGCGATTGGGCCGGCTCGTCCCTGATCGGCACAGCAGCGTTCGAACGGCCCGCCGGCGGTAAAATTTCGCCAACTGAAGCAATACCTTGTCCGCGATCTGCCATTTGAAAACATGCCCGAAAAACAGAGCATTAGCTGAACAAAATGGCCGCTGCATGACAGTCCGCGCCCGAATGACGCGTGCGGATCAAGCATCGCATATCCGCGTTAAGGAACGCGAAACAGCTCCGCGGCCAAGGCCCGCGTCACCGGCCGGTGTTGACGCATTGCTTCTTCATCCAGTCGGCGAACGGCCAGATGGGCCGCAACAAACGATCTTTCGATGCGGTTGGCGAGATAGCTCACCAGTGCTTCATCCACGGCAATCTGGCGGTCGATGGCGACCTTAATAATGAGCGCACGCAGCAGCGCGTCGTCGGGTGCGGCCAGCGCCACGCTCGGCAGCGCCCGCATGCGCGAAGCAAGGTCGCGAATGGTCACCGGAAAGGTTGTCAGCGGCGAGCGCGAGCTAATGAGCACGTACGCGCTCTGCTCGCGCGCGAGATTGAGAAAATGAAACAGCGCACGCTCGTCGAGGCCTTCGAACTCAAGATCCTCAAGGGCCAACGCTCCAGTCGCAAAAGCTGCCGGCAGATCGGTTTGCGGCAGCAGTTTCGCCGACAGCACGCGCGCGCCGGTGGCTTCCGCCCAGATCGTCGCGAGGTGGCTCTTGCCCGACCCCTGCGGTCCGATCAAAGCGACGATGCGGTCGGGCCAATCCGGCCAACGGTCGACCAGGTTAAAGGCCGCCGTATTTGATGGGCCCCGCAAAAAGTCTTCCCGCGCGAAGCTTACAGAATGATCAAGCGCGAGCAAAAGCTGGCGCGGGGCCACTGAACTGTTCATTCCCGTCAATCCGACCCTTCCCCCGTATAGAATGAGCTTTGCAGGTAACGGCGCAGCGCAAAGCGAGACAGCACCCCAATTGTGGCGGCTAACGGAACCGCCACCAACAACCCGACAAATCCAAACATATAACCGAAGGCCAGAAGCGCGAAGATCACCCAGACCGGATGCAGACCGACGCTTTCCCCCACCAGCTTAGGCGATAGAACATTGCCTTCGACAAACTGACCCACCAGGAAAATGCCGAGCACAATCAGGATCGAGGCATAGTTAGGCCAGAACTGCGCCACCGCCACACCGAGTGAGAGCACGAGGCCCGTCATCGATCCGACATAGGGGACAAACGTGATCAGACCGGAGATAAGGCCAATCAGCAGGCCGAAGTTAAGACCGCTCAGCGTCAGCGCGACGGCATAAAACGACCCCAAGATGAGGCAGACCGCGGTCTGGCCCCGCACGAAGCCTGAGATCGCAGCGTCGATCTCACGGGCAAGTTCGCGCACGATTTCTCGTTGCCGGACTGGAATCCATCCGTCGACGCTGCTGATCATGCGATGCCAGTCATAAATCAGGTAAAACGCGACCACGGGTGTCACGACGACGAGGGAAAATACCGAGACCAGTGCACGCCCCCCCGACCACAACGAGTGCAGGAAAGCCGTCAGCCACCCGACGCCTTGGGTCATCAGGTCGCCGATCGACTTATCCGTACTGAAACCAGCGCCCAGCAACTTTTGCAGCCAAGGGCGGCCTGGGTCGCTTAGCAGCGCCTGCAATTTCGTCACGTAGCCTGGCACACTTTCGATAAACGAAGACAGTTGCGTGCCGAGAATTGGTGCGACCAGCAGGATGAGATAGACGAGTGCCAGCACAACGACGGTAATGATGAGCAACGCCGCCGCCAGCCGATTAACACCGATGCGTTCAAGCCGATCCGTAACAGGCGTCAGCAGATAGGCGATCGCCAAGCCGGCGATAAACGGCAATAGGATTTCGCTTAGCAGCCACAGCGCCAGGACGACGAGCACCAGCGCAGCCACCCAAAAGATGACGTGACGCTCGACCAATCCGCGGTCGAGTGTGGGCTTACGGCGCGAGCGCGATCCGGCGCGCGGGCTCACGGTTTCGCCGCTGTGGAATTCACATGCCGTACCCATTCGGCCACATAGGCGGCCACCGACAACAGTGTCAACGCAGCCACCAATCCCATAAGCACGAGCGTAAGTATCGGCAGCTTGTAATCGAATCCGAGTGTCCCAAGCACCACGCACGCAAAAACAATCTGTGCGACGGTGTTCAGTTTGGAGACGAGCAATGGTTTGACCTTTAGCGGCGAGCCCACCAGCCAAGACAGCATCACTGCGCCCACGATCATGATGTCGCGTGACACCACGAGAATCACCAGCCAACCAGGAACGAGATTGTTAATGCCAAGGGTTAGATAGATCGAAACGATCAACGCTTTGTCGGCAAGCGGATCTAGATGGGCCCCGAGCACAGTGGTCATGTGGAAGCGTTTTGCGAGATAGCCGTCGACCGCGTCGCTCACCCCAGCAGCCACAAACAACACGAATGCAATCCACATCGCACCGGACGCGATCGCCCAAACCACGACCGGCACCAGCAAAATGCGCCCCAAAGTAATGAGATTTGGAATACTCAAGGCAATCCCGGCTCGCCCACGTACCCCGGCGCCACGTGCCGGAACGGCGTCAACTTTACGGGCAGAGTATAACGATGCTTGGACCATTGCGCGACTTGCGATTCCAACGTAGGACCCCAGCGTAACATTTTGCCTGCGCATGATCTTTTCCGGAAGCCGGACGTCCCCGGATCATGCGTTTGCGAGGGCCTATCATGGCAGAAAAGCGGCGCGGTCTCACTTACGCGCAAGCTGGTGTTGATATCGATGCCGGCAATCGGATGGTCGAGTTGATCAAGCCGCTCGTGCGGGCCACGGCGCGAGCTGGTGCGGAATCCGAAATCGGCGGCTTCGGCGGACTCTTCGATCTAAAGCGGGCCGGTTACCGCGATCCTGTTCTGGTCGCAGCCACCGATGGTGTCGGCACCAAGCTCAAGGTTGCAGTCGAAACCGGTCGGCACGACACCATCGGAATCGACCTGGTCGCGATGAGCGTGAATGACCTGGTTGTGCAAGGCGCCGAACCACTCTTTTTCCTCGACTACTATGCATGCGGCAAGCTCGAGCCAGAGGTCGGCACTGCAGTCATTGCCGGCATCAGCGTCGGTTGCCGCGAGGCCGGTTGCGCACTCATCGGCGGCGAAACTGCGGAAATGCCGGGCGTTTATAAAGGCGACGACTATGACCTCGCCGGATTTGCGGTCGGCGCGGTCGAACGCGACGCCGTCCTGCCGCGCAGGGATATAGCGGAAGGTGACGTCATCATTGGCCTCGCGTCTTCTGGGGTGCATTCCAACGGCTATTCGCTCGTGCGCAAGATCGTCGAACAAACCGGGCTGCCCTGGAGCGCGCCCGCTCCGTTCGTGCCGGACCAGAGCCTCGGCGACGCGATCCTGACACCGACGCGGATCTATGTGAAATCATGCCTGGCAGCGATCCGCAACACCAAGGCGGTGAAAGGCCTGGCGCACATCACCGGCGGCGGATTTCCAGACAACATTCCGCGCGTGCTGCCAAAAGGTCTTGGTGCGCGCATCAATCTCGCGGCCGTTCCTGTGCTCCCTGTCTTCCAATGGCTCGCAAGTGCCGGCGGCGTTGTACAGAATGAAATGCTGCGCACCTTCAATTGCGGTATCGGCATGGTCGTTGTCGTATCCCCCAATGAGTCGAATGCCGTTACTCAGGCTTTCGCGCGCGCCGGAGAAAAGGCGATGATGCTCGGCAGTGTCATCAAGGTTTC
>DATGDN010000134.1:0-3055 GCA_035310865.1 Pseudolabrys sp.
CCGCAGACAAGCGGGCTAGGCCGCCTGCGCCGACAATTCCTTGTCTTTCTCCTGCGCCCGCTGCGCGGCCGGGCGCGCCACGATACGCGCGACGTAGTCCTGAAATTCCTTCCGCTCGGGAATGAGCTTGAACATCATTCCGTAGCGCAGGCCCGATCCGATCACGACGTCCGCAGCCGTGAACTGCTCGCCCATCAGATAGGGACCTTTCGCGAGCGCCTTGCTCACGATATCGAGCACCGTATCGAAATCGCGCCAGCCGAGAGCGGAAGCGCGCGGATTCTCCTTGCGCGGAAAGGCGCGGTCGGTCATCGCCGGCTCGATCACGCTGGGGCCGAAGAACAGCCACCTGAGATATTCGCCGCGCCGCGTCGTTCCCGTCGGGACATTCAGTTTCTTGTCGGGAAATTCGTCAGCAAGGTAAGTACAGATCGCAGCGCCTTCCGTGATCACCGTATCGCCATGCCTGAGCGCCGGCACCTTGCCCATCGGGTTGATCGCCAGGTAGTCGGGCTTGAGGTTCTCGCCTTCGCTCAGCCTGATCAGCTTGATGTTGTAGGGCCGCCCGACTTCCTCGAGCATCCACAGCACGATGGACGAGCGCGACGGCGAAGCGTGATAGAGCGTGATATCGGGCATGGAACACCTTGCAAAATTGGCGACGGAAGCAGACGTAGAGCTAGACCATCAATGTGCAGGGATCGTGACCAAAGGCCCTAACATGTCCAATAGCGTTCGCGACAACACCGCCCTCCACCGCTTCGAGCTCGACGCCGACGGCCACGTCGCGTTTTCGAACTACAAGCGCGGCGATGGCCTGCTCACTATCCTGCATACCGAAGTGCCAAAGGCGCTCGAAGGCCGCGGCATCGGCTCTTCGCTGATCCGCGGAGTGCTCGACGCGGCTCGCGCAGAAGGCCTGAAGGTCAAACCGGTATGTCCATTCGCCAAAGCCTATGTCGATCGGCACCCCGAATACGCGGACCTGCAGCAATAACCGATGCGCAAGCGCGCCGTTACCGTCACCGACAAGATGCAGAGGGGCTATAGTTACGTGCTCAGCGCGGCGCCCGGCCGCGGATTCGATCCCGAGTTCAAGCCGCAGCTCACTCCTGCGCAAATGCTCAGGCTCGGCGTCTTCGGCGGCAAGTACATGACTGATTGCCGCCGCGAATTTCCAAAAAGCTGGTTCACAAAGGCCAGGCTGTCGCCGCGCGGCTATGACCGGACTTGTAATTTTTTCGGTGTCGATGCCAGCCAGCCGCTCTCCGAATGGCGACGGAAAGGCTGGATCCATCCCGACGATCCGCGCGGATGGTTCCAGTGGTACTGCCGCTATTACATGGGCCGGCGCATGCCGGACGAAGACCAGCGCCAGATCAAACGCTGGAAGGCGATCCGTCGCCATGTCCGGCAACTCCAGAAGCATTGCGAACCGGGCGACCTGCTCTGCCGCCGCCGGCAGCGGCAGGCATTGCTGCACTGGGCCTATGACAGTCGGAAGATTTGATGGCCTTATGTTCGCTGGAGGAGCCGCCAGGCTCGACGTTATTCCGCCGCAACCGCACGCGCGGCGCGGATTTTCAGGCGTCCCATCGCGGCATCGACTGCGACCACCAGAAGACCTGCGGCGAGAACCTGCCACCCCGGTCTGATGCCGGCGTCGAAATCAAAAATGGTGCCGAGCACGCGCATCGGCGAGACATGAAATGCGATGCCGATGCCGATGGCCTCGCCTGCGAATGTGATGAGCGATACGGCAATCGACAGGCCGAGCAGGCTGAGGGTCGACAACTCACTCGTGTCCTGCCACCAGGCCAGCAGCCGATAGGCAATCAGCCAAAGGAAGAGGCTCGCGGCGAAAGTCGGCACCGTCACGTCGGCCTTCGTCTGCTGGAAATAGTGAATCAGCGCGAGCAGCGCAATGGCGTAGATGATTTGATGCAAGCGCCGCCAGCGCAGCCCGCCAAGACGCCGCACCATCCCGTCAGTCGAGGTCGCGGCAAGGGCGGCAAGCCCGATCCACGCGGTTGCTCCGATGATCAGATAGACGCGGTGGGTGATTTCGTGGAAGGCCTTGCTTACGCTGTAGCTCTGGTCTGCGAAAAACAGTGCAAGGTGCGCGGCAATGTAGCAAAACGTTCCAACACCGAGCATGCGGCGTATATCGATCAGATTGCCGTAACGAAAAACGCGCCGAAAGGGTGTGACCGCCAACGTTGCGCCAAGAAAAACGAGCGCCCAAAAGCCGGCCCGGTGAATCAATTCGTTGATCGGACGGGCGCCATGCGCAATCTCGCCGGCCTCGAATACCGCCTTCGCGAGCGGGAAAAGCAATATGGCAAGCGCGGCCATTCGCACGGGCGACAGCCGCCCGCGCCGGTCGCGCCAAAGCTGCCAGGCCCTCGTCATTGCCCGCCGCGCCGACCAGCCGGCACAATTTGGGCCTTTTCGTTGCCCGCAATCATTTCGTGTAACGCATGATTGATATCTCGCATCGCACAATTAACCTCTCGAATCATGGGTCCGTGGTACCATTTTTAAATCGTCTTGATTCGTCACGCTCGATCACAAGCTTGCGTGCAACCGTTTCGCCGCACCGGAACAAAATCAAGCGGCCAACCATTACGGAAGTCGGAGGAGGAGCAGTTAGGAGACAAAGGAGCGCTGCGCCGGGGGATTTTTATGGAGGCCACCGATGTCGCGAGCTTTCGTATGCTCACTGCTGGTTCTCGTACCTGCACTTCTTACTGCCAACACGGCGTCTTCGCACGACAGCTGGGTTAACCGCGGCGCCTTCAAAAACGGCGCCGGTGAATGGTGCTGCGGCGATTACGATTGCAAGAGCTATACGCGCACATCCTCGACCGCCAGCGGCTGGATGATCGACGGTGAGCTGGTGCCATTCGATGAAGCTATGCCGGTCGCCCCGCCCGACGGCCAGGTCACGATTTGCCGGCGGCCCGACGGAACGCGGCGCTGCGTTTTTGGTCTGAAGCCCGGCCTGTAGGACCACCGCGGTCAAGAAGAAGGCGCGCCACTTTGGTGGCGCGCC
>DATGDN010000135.1:0-8951 GCA_035310865.1 Pseudolabrys sp.
GAAATAGCAGGGGACAGCCGTATGGCCATGAGTGAAGTCGCCACCGGGCGCGAGCGCAATTCCAGCGCGATCAGGAAAGCTATTACGGCGCTCACGGCTGCCTTCGGCAATCGCGTCGTGACATCGCAAGCGGTGCGCGAGCAGCACGGCAATACCGTCACCTGGATCGCCAACCAGCCGCCCGACGCCGTGGTCTATCCGCAAAGCACCGAAGATGTGCAGCAGATCGTACGCATCTGTTCGGAAAACGGCGTGGCGATCATTCCCTTCGGTGTCGGCACGTCGCTCGAGGGCCATGTCAACGCGCCGGTCGGCGGCGTGTCGATCGATTTCCGCGACATGAACAGGGTTCTCGCGGTGCACGCCGAGGATCTCGACTGCATCGTCGAGCCCGGCATCACCCGCAAGGCGCTCAACGAGCAGCTGCGCGACAGCGGACTGTTCTTTCCGATCGATCCGGGCGCCGACGCGTCGCTCGGCGGCATGGCCGCGACCCGCTGTTCGGGCACGAACGCGGTGCGCTACGGCACCATGAAAGACAATGTCCTCGCACTTAAGGTCGTGCTGGCGAACGGCGAGGTGATAGACACCGCCCGCCGCGCAAAGAAGACGTCGGCGGGATACGACCTCACCCGGCTGATGGTGGGCTCGGAAGGCACGCTCGGGGTTATTACTCAACTGACGTTGAAGCTTTCAGGCATCCCGGAAGCGATCTCCGGCGGCGTCTGCCCGTTTCCGTCGGTCGAAGCCTGCTGCAATACCGCCATCCACACCATTCAATCCGGTATTCCAGTGGCACGGATCGAACTGCTCGATACGCTGCAGGTACGAGCGGTCAACCTGCATTCCAATATTGGCTTACCCGAGACTCCGATGCTGTTTCTGGAATTTCATGGCACCGAGGCTTCGGTCGCCGAGCAGTCCAAGCGGTTCGGCGAGATTGCGGGCGAATTTGGCGGCGGCCCCTTCACCTGGACGACGCGGCCGGAAGAGCGCACCAAGCTGTGGGAAGCGCGCCACCACGCGGCGCTGTCGAATTTCGCGCTGCGACCGGGGGCGGCGATGGTTGCAACCGACGTTTGCGTGCCGATTTCACGGCTGGCCGAATGCGTCACTGAAACGCAACGCGACATTGAAGAGAGCCGGATCCTTGCGCCGATCGTCGGCCACGTCGGCGACGGTAACTTTCATCTGACTCTCCTGGTCGACATGGACGATGCCGACGAGGTCAGGCGCGCGAAAGCTTTGTCCGAGCGGCTGGTGGAGCGCGCGCTTGCGATGGACGGAACCTGTACCGGCGAGCACGGCGTCGGACAGGGCAAGATGAAATATCTGGTGGCCGAGCACGGTGCCGCGGCGCTTGCCGTCATGGCTTCGATCAAGCGCGCGCTCGATCCGCAGAACATCATGAATCCGGGCAAGATCGTCGCGCTGAGCTGATTCGCCCAACTCGCTCGTCCCTGCGAATGCGGGGACCCAGGGCAGAAATTCTCCGCGCTTGCAATTGCGCTCTGGATTCCCGCGTGGGAATGAGCGGATCCCACATCACTCCCCACCTACCAAATGTTCCGCGACATAGATTCGCCGCCAAGGCCGGCAAATGTGGCGTATATTTCATGATCCTGAGCGCGAATGCGTACCGGATGCGGTCCGGCGCTGGAGCTGGCGTTGCAAACCACACTGCTTGGAATAGCGATTGCGGTCATCCTGGCGCTTGTGGCGGCGCTGGTGGGGCCGCTGGTGATCGACTGGAGAAATCATCGCGCGCTGTTCGAGGCGGAGGCGAGCCGGCTGATCGGCGTCAATGTGCGCGTGACCGGCGCCATCGACGCCCGGCTGCTGCCATCGCCCCGGCTCACGCTGCATGACATCCAGATCGGGGACGGCAGCGACACGATCCGGGCACGTTCGCTTGGTGTCGAGTTTGCGCTCGGGCCTCTCATGCGCGGTGAATGGCGTGCTGCCGAGCTTCATCTGGTCGGGCCGCAGGTCAGCCTCGGGCTGGATTCGTCGGGCCGTGTCCGGGCGCCCAATCTGACCGTCGCCTTCAATCCCGATGAGCTGTCGATTGACCGGCTGAGCATTGAAGACGGCACCATCGCGGTGACTGACGCGGCCAGCGGCGCAAGCCTGACGCTCGGGCGTGTGTGGTTTAACGGCGAGGCGCGCTCGCTCGTCGGCCCCGTGAAAGGCGAGGGGGCGGTCACCGTTGGGGGCGCACTTTATCCATATCGGCTCGCACTGGGGCGCCTAAGCGAAGCGGGCGCGCTCAGGCTGCACGTCAATGTCGATCCAACCGACCACTCGCTCAACATCGAGGCCGACGGGACCCTGACCTTCTCGTCCGGCACGCCGCGATTTGAAGGAACGCTAGGTCTGGCGCGGCCGGTCGGCATTGCTTTACGCGGGGCGGGGGCCGCCTTCCGCGATGTCACCCAGCCGTGGCGCGTCAACGGCAAGATCAAGGCGACGGCGCAGTCGGCGCTGATGCAAGAGCTCGAATTCCAATACGGCTCGGAAGAAAAGGGGATCAGGCTGACGGGCGTTGCCGACTTCAAATTCGGCGCGCGCCCGCGTTTCGATGGGGTTTTGTCGGGACGCCAGATCGATGTCGACCGGGCTGTCTCCGGAAACGGTGCCGAGAGGCAAACCCCCGCCGCCGCCATCCGTCAACTAGCGGAGCTTGGTGCAAGCGCGTTTCGCACGACGCTGCCGGTGCAGATCGGCATCGGCATCGACCAGATCACGATCGGCGGAAATAACGTTCAGAACCTGCGCGGCGACATCCGCAGCAATGCCGGCGGATGGACGCTCGACCAGCTGGAATTCCGCGCGCCGGGTCTGACGCAGGTGCGGCTTAGCGGGCGCCTTGCCGTCGGCAGCGACGGCGTGGCCTTCACGGGACCCGCGCAGATCGACTCCTCCGATCCCAGGACGCTGGCTGCTTGGCTCGAGGGCCGGGGCGAAGCGACGCAAGGCGGGTTGCGGCCCCTGAGCCTACATGGGGACGTGACGCTGGCCAGCGACAGGATTGCGGTCGAGCAACTCAAAGCCGAATTCGATCGCAGGCCAGTGACCGGGCGGCTTGCCTATGTCCTCGCCTCCGGTAATCGGCCGGCGAAGCTCGAAGCGGAGCTCAAGGCGCCGCAGCTCGATGTGGACGCGGCACTCGAATTTGGTCGTGCCTTGCTAGCTGGTTCTGCACTCGAACGACCGCGCGAGATGACGCTGGCGTTGGAGATCGCACGTGTGACGGTCAGCGGCATCGATGCGCGTGACGCGCGCGTGCGCCTCAAGGTCGATGCCGACGCCTTGCAGCTTGATCGTCTGTCGATCGGAGACATCGGCGGCGGAAGCTTTACTGCAACGGGCCGTATCGAGACGAAGGGGAATACGCCGCGCGGATCGCTCGCCATCGATCTGGAGACCATGAAGGCTGCGGCGATCGCCGCGATTGCGGAGAAGCTCGTACCGGACGGCGCCGCTCCTGCTGCAAAATTGCTTGAGCGGGTAGGTCGCGCAAAACTCCACGGCACGCTCGATGTTGCCGGCGGCGACAAGTCGTCAGCGACCGCACAGCTGACTTTGGCGGGGACCCTCGATGACCTGCGCGTGGATGCGCGCGCGCGTGTCCGCGGCGACTGGCAAAATCAAAACGTCTCCGATGTCGAGATGAATGCGACCGTCAATGCCGCGGCCGGTTCATCTCTCATAAAGCTAGCGAACCTCGACAATATCGTGGTGTCCAGTAAGGGCCCTGCGCAGCTGAAGGTGCGGATGGCGGGGCCGATCGGCGGGGATATGACCTTCGATGCGCAGCTCTCAGGCGAGGGCCAGTCGGCGCACATCGCCGGCGCCGGGCGGCTTTTTGGCGCTGACCGTGTGAAAGGCGCCGCCACGGTGCAGGTGCAGGGGGCTTATCTGCGGCCGCCGCGTCCGGGGCCTGAGTCCGGTGACGCCGACCGCCTGCCATTCAATCTGTCGTCCCGCATTACGCTGGCGGGTGGTGTCATGGCGATCGACGAGATCGATGCCAAGCTCGATGCATCCAGTATTCAGGGTCACCTTCGCGTCGATGATGCATCACCGCGCCGGATCGAGGGCGCGTTGGAGTGCGATGCGGCGGATGTCGCGGATTTGATGGCCTTTGTGATCGGCCTGCCGCGCGTGGCGAAAACCGGGCCAGCCTGGGGCTGGCCGAGCGAGCCGTTCGGTCCGGGGCTATTCGGCAAATTCACCGGCACAGTGTCGCTCAAGGCCGCGCGTGCCGGGCTGCTGCCGTATGTGACGGGGCGGGATGTGCGCGCCACGCTGCGCTTCGACGATAACGGCATCGTCCTGGAGGGCACGAGCGAGCTCGCGAGTGGGAAGCTGGCCGGGACTGTGGCATTCCGCAGCGCGCAGGATGGTTTGACCGCAAGCGCAAAGATTTCAATCACCGGTGCCGATGCCGCGGTGCTTTCGTCTGCCGCGGCGAGGCCGCCGGTCACAGGGTCCCTGAGCTTGACCGCCGAGGCCGAAGGCTCCGGTTTGAGCGCCATCGCACTCATCGGCTCGCTGAAGGGATCGGGCAAGATTGTGCTGGCGGATGCGCAGCTTGCTGGGCTTGATCCACGCGCGTTCGACGCGGTTGCCCGCGCGGTCGATCAGGGCCTCCCGATCGAACCACGCCGCGTGGCGGATGTCGTGAGCAAATCGCTCGAGAGCGGCCGGCTGCCTCTTCAGCGCGCAGAGTCGACGCTGATCATTAGTGCGGGGCAGACTCGCCTTAGCAAGACTACGGTCGAGAGCAAAGACGCGGCGCTGTCCATTTCCGGCGTCCTCGATCTGACTGACGGTTTGGTGGACGGGCGGCTCGTGCTTTCCGGCCAAAGCAAAGCGGCCGGTGCCCGACCGGACATCTTGATGGCGTTGAAGGGGCCGGTGCCGGATGTGTCGCGCAATATCGACGTCTCAACGCTCACCGGCTGGCTGACGCTGCGAGCTGTCGAAAATCAAACGAAACGGCTGCGCGCGATCGAACTTACACCGTTGCGACCGGGTAACCGGACTCTGCAGAAGAACAAGCAAGCGCCGCCACTGCCGGCGCCGACCGATATAAAGCCGGCGCCTAAACCGCGAAATGTGGGGCCAGCGGCGTCAGTCCGCACGCAGAACTGAATGTATAACGCCTGGGCTCTGCATATCCTGAGAATCGGTATGCATGCCGTGTTCATCCACGCCATGCACGCGATAGTGGTCGAGAACGAAAAGACGTATCGCTGATGACAAGTTGCCATGACGGCGGTCAGTGTCGATAGAAGCGACCAAGTCTGACAGCGTCACTTCTCTACCGGTAGCGATTTCCTTCAGTCCCTTCCAAAACGCATCTTCGAGACTGACGCTCGTCTTGTGTCCCGCAATAACAATCGAACGTTTGACAACCGGAGATTTCATCGGCGGTCCCCTTTTTCAATCCGGCGCCGGTCGAGGTCGCGGCTGGCTTTGGCCTGCTGCGCGGCTTCAAGCTTTTGGAAATGTTTTGGCTGACCAAAAGCTAGCCGATTAGCGTGTGCAGTCTGATCACGCTCCTGCCGTTTCGCTTGTTTGCGGACGGTCCGAAGATTGATCACCTCAGCCATTCCGTGGTCCTCGACGGTAACCAGCGAGTTTCAGTTCTACGTTTCAGCTAACTCTGAACTTTCGCTGCAAAATGCGCCCATACGTTGGCGAAAACGTGCCTTTACGGCGAACCTCACAAGATTGAGTGCGATACTGCTCGGCCGTTTGATGGCCAAGTTCAATACACAGTTAGTTGATTACAAAACTCGAATAAATGAATCCCAATGAATGTGAGTAGAAACAAATGGCGAATTGCTGGGCAATTCCGAAACTTCCAAATATATATTGACCCATGCCGCTACTATACTGATGGAACCGCGAACTCATTCGCGACGGAACTCTACGGAAGCATTTTTTCTCATCGGAAAATTGACGTAGAGGCAAGCCAAATAGTAGCCGGATACGTCAATGGCGAGTGGGCGAATACGTTAATGCCGGCATTCCGATATTGCGCCCCATTATCGGCCGAAGTTAGGACACATTTGAACGTCAGCGCGGCCTTGTCATTTTTTCAGGGCGGACGAGCCGGTCGAATTCTGCTGCATTAACAAAGCCAAGACGAATCGCCTCCTCACGCAGCGTTGTTCCATTGGCATGCGCCGCTTTCGCGATTTGTGCCGCCTTATCGTAACCAATCTTCGGGGCGAGGGCGGTCACGAGCATGAGCGAACGTTGCAAGAGTTCGCGGATGCGCGATTCATCCGCTTGAATGCCAATGACACAATTGTCGGTGAACGAGTTCACCGCATCGCCAAGCAGCCGGATTGACTGCAACATGCAATAGGCGAGCACCGGCTTGTAGACATTGAGCTCGAAATGACCCTGGCTGCCAGCGAGCGTAATCGTTGTTTGATTCCCAAATACTAGACAGCAGACCATCGTCAGCGCCTCGCTTTGTGTTGGGTTCGTCTTGCCCGGCATGATTGAAGATCCGAGCTCGTTGCTCGGAAGTATTAATTCGCCGAGGCCTGAGCGCGGACCCGACCCAAGCAGACGAATATCGTTGGCAATTTTGAACAACGCGGTGGCGGCCGCATTGATGGCGCCGTGCACGAATACGTACGCATCGTGACCTGCCATGTGCTCGAACTTGTTGGGTGCGCTCGTGAACGGCAGTTTTGCTAGGCGTGCAATCCGCTTTGCAAAAGCCTTTGCAAATCGGGGCTTGGAATTCAGGCCGGTGCCGACCGCAGTGCCGCCTTGCGCCAGCGGATAAAGCTCGCGCTGCGCCAGCGCCAGCCGCGCAAGAGACGATTTCACCTGTGCTGCATAGCCGGAGAATTCCTGGCCCAAGGTGATCGGTGTCGCATCCATTGTGTGTGTGCGACCAATCTTGATGATTTTGGAAAATTCCTTCGACTTTTTGTCGAGCGCCCGAAGCAGGCGCGCGAGCGCGGGCTTCAGGTGCCGCTCGATCTCCATCGCCACCGCGATATGCATGGCGGTCGGGATCGAATCGTTTGATGATTGACTCATATTGACGTGATCGTTCGGGTGAACCGGCGACTTGGTACCGAGCGCGCCGCCGAGCTTTAGATTGGCGGCATTGGCGATAACCTCGTTCACGTTCATATTTGTCTGCGTACCGGAGCCGGTCTGCCACACCAGCAGCGGGAAATGGCCGTCCAGCTTGCCGTCGGCGATATCTTGCGCAACCGTGCCGATGGCCGCGGCGCGCTTTCGATCGAGCGAACCAAGATCACGGTTGACGTCGGCCGCCGCGCGCTTGATCAAGCCGAGCGCGTGCACGATTTCGATCGGCATCCGCTCGGTTCCGATGCGAAAATTATGCAGCGAACGCTGCGTCTGGGCACCCCAAAGCCTATCGGCGGCGATCTCAAGCGGCCCGAATGCATCACTTTCGACGCGGGTCTTCTTGGCCGAAGTTTTCGTGGATTTGGCCATTGTTCGTCCGCCGCGCGTGCCGTTTACCGATGCAAACCAGTCTAGTCGCCCGAAGCAGCGATCTGGCAGAGGCTATTTCTTACGGAAGCGGTCGAGCCGGACGACTTCGCCGCCGCCTGCCGCCGGCTTGTCGGGCTTTTCGCGCTTAGGTGCGGCCGCGGATGCAGGCGACCGAGCAGCAGGTGTATCGGCTGTTGCCGCCGGCGCCGGCGGATTTGTCGGTGGACGCTTTTTCTTATTCGTCACCGGCTCCTGCATGTTGGCAGGCGCTGAACGCTCTTCCCCTTCGGCGACCTCTTCGAATTGCAGGCCGAACTGCACCGACGGGTCGAAAAAACCGTTGATGGCCTCAAACGGCACTGTGAGGCGTTCCGGAATTCCTCCGAACGAAAGACCCACCTCAAACCCTTCTTCGCTGACTTTCAAATCCCAGAATTGATGCTGGAGGATTATGGTCATCTCCTCCGGATACTGCGTGCGCAACCGGTCCGACATGTGCACGCCGTCCGCCTTGGTGTCGAACGAGATGTAAAAATGGTGATCCCCCGGCAGGCCTTTCTTGGCGGTGTCGGTGAGCACGCTGCGGACCACGCCGCGCAGCGCCTGCTGGGTCAGAAGATCGTAACGGATTTGGTCGGCCATCGCAGATGAGCGCCGTTGATAGAATCGTGTAATGCTAGCGCGGCCAATACACCCCGCGCCATCCCCGCGCGGCTCGCGCAAGGCCGCATTGAACCTAATCGGATATCGCGGCGCCGCAACGAGAAGTGGAGGCTTCTGTTGCCAGGTGCCTCCGGACCCCGCCTGACGGAGCTTAACCCGCCAGGGCTTTAGTTCGGTCTTTCAAACCGCTTACGCGGCCTGAGCAACCGGAGCATAGTTGTCGTTTGCAACTATGAAATGGCCCGATAACGGCGGAACCATGCCGAGCAAAAGCACGCCCTTTACGCCCTCGTCGATCCTATTTCGCCCCCGCCCAAGCCCGTGCCCGCCGGGCTTAGGTGGAGGCGCCGGGTACTGCCCCCGGGTCCGATGGGTTTATTACGACGGCCATTTATCGCCATAGCCGGGTTGCCCCGGCAGGGAGGAATATAAGCGCTGAAGGTTGACGAAAAAAGACCAGCGCGCCTGTTTTCCAGTTCTAGGCCGGATGAGCCGCGGCATTTCAGGTGCTTTTCGAGCATATCCGCCCCTCCGGCTGCGCAAGCAGACGTTGCTTGCCATGCGATACGGCATTGCACGCCCGGCAGGGCGTCGTCTGGCCGCCAGTGCAATCGCAATGTAAATCTCAACGGCAATGTCCACCCCAGCCGTACCGCAATCATCATCTGTCGCGCGACCTTCACTATTGGCGTTGTTTCGAGCTTTCGTGGTCGTATCGATCTCCGGATTTGGAGGGGCACTGCCTTGGGCACGACGGATGATCGTCGAGCAGCGCCGGTGGA
>DATGDN010000136.1:0-8710 GCA_035310865.1 Pseudolabrys sp.
CCCCAGCCGGCGCCGAGATAGCGGACGCAGTTGATGAACTGGTCGGGGTCTTCGGTGGAAACCTCCAGGTCAATCGAGTCGATGTCGGCGAAGCGCTTGAACAGCACCGCCTTGCCTTCCATCACGGGCTTGGCCGCGAGCGCGCCGCGGTTGCCGAGTCCGAGGATGGCGGTGCCGTTGGTGACAACGGCGACGAAATTACCCTTTACGGTGTAGTCGTAGGCGCGGCTAGCATCCTCGGCGATGGCTAGCACCGGCACTGCGACGCCCGGCGAATAGGCCAGCGACAGGTCGCGCTGGGTCGCCATCGGCTTGGTGGCTATAACTTCGAGCTTGCCCGGGCGGCCAACGCTGTGAAACTGCAGGGCTTCCTGGTCGGTAAAGGTCGGCCGGCTGCGGCCGGCTGGGGGCTTGGCCATTGGTACTCCATGAACACAACCGGGATGCCGGCGCGGGTGACGTTAGCGGATGCAACCGCAATGACTCAAGGGAAGGCGGCTGCCGCCGTGGTACTGTTGAACGAAGCAGGGGCGCAGGGTAATCGGTGCCCGGTAAGACCGATTCTTTTGATTGGCAGCCATGATCCGTTTCCTTCTGCGCTTCATCGGCCTGATCTGCCTGGCGGGCGGATTTATTCTGCTGATCTATGACGGCACCAAATCGATTGCCGGCAACATGCTTTTTCTGACCAACGTGCGAACGCTGTGGGAGCTCATCAGCCCCGGCGGCGTGGCCAAGCTCAAGCCGATGATTGAGTCCTATGTGGGCGGCTACCTGTGGGATCCGCTCATGGTTGCGTTTCTGGCCGCGCCGGCCTGGGGTGTCCTCGGCGTGCTCGGCATCCTGTTCATTGTGCTCGGCCGCAAGAAGAAGCCGCTGATCGGCTATGTGAGGCCATGACAGAGGAAAGGCTCGCGCCGACGTGAAACTCGTGTGGGCACTCCTGTCCGAGACGTGATCGCTTTGGGCATTTCGGCCACGTCCGCCCCGGCATATATTGCGCTCAGCGATTGCAGGAGGACACGCATGTTCGGCTTCAAGAAGGTTGCCATGCCCAAACCCGGCGAGGCGCTGCCCGGCCGCGCGCAGCAGATCCCTACCGCCGCCGCGCATTTCATCAATCATCGTGCGCTGAAAGGGCCGTATCCGGAGGGCTCCGCGAAGGCGATGTTCGGCCTTGGCTGCTTCTGGGGTGCCGAGCGCAAATTCTGGGAACTGGGCGACGGCATCCAGGTGACTGCGGTCGGCTACGCGGGCGGAATGACTCCCAATCCGACGTATGAAGAAGTCTGCTCGGGCCGCACTGGCCACAATGAAGTTGTGCTGGTCGTATACGATCCAAAAAAGATTTCCTACGACCTGCTGCTCAAGACATTTTGGGAAAGCCACGACCCGACCCAGGGCATGCGCCAGGGAAACGATGTCGGCACGCAGTACCGCTCCGGCATCTACGCTTTTACGGCCGAGCAGAAGAAAGCGGCCGAGGCATCGAAGGCCATGTATGAGCGGGAACTCAAGAACAAGCGCTTCGGGGCAATCACCACCGAGATCGTTGACGCGCCGGATTTCTATTTCGCCGAAGACTATCACCAGCAGTATCTGGCCAAGAATCCGTTTGGCTATTGCGGGCTCGGCGGCACCGGCGTGTCGTGCCCGATCGGCACGGGTGCCAAACTGACGCAGGGCGCACCGGCTTAGTCTCCAGCGTTGCAAACCCGGAACGAGTGCTCATTGGTGAGGATTTGTTAACCATATAACGCGTTAATCGGGCTTTATTTCCTCTTGCGCCAGCGGATTAGGTGACATGCAGGGAGCCCGACTTCTTTTGGCAGCAGGCGCCGCGCTGGCCGTGTCGGGCTGCATGCACCAGCAAAATGCGCAACAGGTCGATGTGCACGCGGCGACGTCCGGCCGTACATCTGTATTCCGGTTCACCGGCATCCGCCCAAGAGGCTTACGACCAGCCGATCTATAAGACCGCACAAGCGCAGTACGGGTCGGACGATGATCGCGGCCTTTTCAATTCGGGGTCGCGCGAGCGCGAGCCAGAACAGACGGGCAAACTTTCCGGCGCGGGCGGCCCGTATGTCGCAGCATCGTACGGCTATGCGTCGGCGCCTCCATCCGTCACCGATCGGCCCTATACGCTTGACGCAGGCGACAAGCTCCGTGTCGTCGTCTTCGGTCAGGACGGCATCACCAACAGCTACGTCGTCGATGCGGGCGGCAAGGTCAACCTGCCGCTGGTCGGTGCGCTGTCGGCCCGTGGATTGACCAATCAGCAACTCGCGGCGGCGATTGCCGCCAAGCTCAAGCAAGGCTTTGTGCGCGAGCCGCATGTGAGCGTGGAGGTCGAAACCTACCGGCCGTTCTTCATTCTCGGTGAAGTGACGACTCCCGAACAGTATCCCTACGTTGCAAACCTGACGGCGGAGACGGCGATCGCTATAGCGGGCGGCTTCGCGCCACGCGCTTACGAAACTGTCGAACTCTCCCGCCGTAGCGGCGGCCAGCAGGTTCACACAGAAGTGCCGCTCGATTATTCCGTGCGGCCCGGCGACACCATCCTCGTCAAGGAGCGGTGGTTCTAGAGTCGCATCCCTATCACCGCTCGTCCCCGCGAAGGCAGGGACCCAGAACAAAATTCTGGATTCCCGCTTTCGCGGGAATGAGCGGATGAAGGCGAGTTCTATTTCTTCATATGCTTCGTCAGAAATTTCTGCGTGCGCTTCCAGGCGAGATCACCGGCCTCTTTGCGGTAGCTCGCGCGTTCATCGCAGTAGAAGCCGTGCGGCGCGTCCGGATAAGTGTAGATCTCCGCCTGCGGCTGCTTCTTCTTGATCGACTCGACCACATCCATCGGGATGCCTTCATCTTTCTCGCCGAAGTGCATCTGTATCGGGCATTTCGGTTTCTCATCGGCGAACTTGCCGATCATGCCGCCATAGAAGGCAACGGCCGCTGAAAATCCGGGGATGCGGCAGGCCGCCAGAAATGCCGCCGTGCCTCCCATGCAGAAGCCGACGATACCGAGCGGGCCGGTCCCTTTCAGATCGCCTTGGGCCGCCGCGATATCGGCCATCATGTGATCCCAGTTGAGATTACCGAGATAGCTGCGGGCGTGGGCGATCTCGTCCGGCGTATAGCCGCACTCAAAATTGCGCACGAAGCGATCGAAGACAGCCGGCGCGACCGCGACGTAACCGAGCGCGGCAAGCCGGTCGCAGACCGCACGAATATGATGATTGACCCCGAAGATTTCCTGCACCACCACCATGCCGCCCTTGGGCGCACCGGCCGGATCGGCGCGATAGGCACCGAGCGAATGCTTGTCGGTCGTATTCAAGGTAAATTGCTTACCCAAAGTTGCCTCCCATATTTTTTTGATGTCGAACGAAAAACCCGGACGGGTTTTTAGCATGCGGCCAGCGCATCCGTCAGGCCTGGTGACGACGGTTATTTGAATGCCTTCGCCAGCAGCTCGTAGGAGTGCCTGCGCGCCTCGTGGTCGAAGATCATCGTCGTCACCATCAGTTCGTCGGCCTTGGTGGCCTCGATCAGCGGCAGGAGCCTTGCCTTCACCGTGTCAGGTGAGCCGACCGAAAGCCGTGTCCGGTTCTGAGCAATGCGTGTCCTGTCGACGGGCGTGTATTCGTAGCGCACTGCATCTGCCGGCGATGCCAACGGCTGATATTCACCCTTGGCGCGGCGCACGAAATTGAGATCCACGGTTGCGGCGAGCCGCTCGGCCTCTTCATCGGTGTCTGCGCAAACCACGTGCGTTGTCAGAATTGCGTAAGGCCTTTCATGCGACACCGACGGCCTGAAATTGTCGCGATAAAGCCGCATCGCTTCGGCGGCATCGAAAGTGGCAAAGTGATGCGCGAATGAAAACGCGGCGCCGATATGACCTGCCAGCTGCGCGCTGTAGTCGGAAGAGCCGAGCAGATAGATCGGCGGGAGCGGAACGTCCGACGGCATCGCCCGTACATTGTGGAATGGGTGCCCGGCCGGGAAGCCGCGCGTCTCGAGCAGCATCAGCTCGTTGAAGCGCTCGAGAAAATCGTCTTCCTCGCTGATGCCCTGGCGGCGCCGCAGCGCGTAGGACGTCGCAGGGTCGGTACCCGGTGCTCGCCCAAGGCCGAGGTCGATACGCCCGGGATATAGCGCCTCGAGCACCTTGAAACGCTCGGCCACCATCAGCGGCGCATGATTGGGCAGCATGACGCCGCCCGAGCCGATGCGCATGTTCTTGGTCACCGCCGCGATCTGTCCGATCATGATGTCGGGGGCCGAACTCGCGATCGTCGGCAGATTATGGTGCTCTGCCACCCAGTAGCGGGTAAAGCCGAGGCCATCGGTTAGCCGCGCGAGATCGAGTGAATTGCGCAGCGCCTGCGCGGCGGTGGAGCCGGCAGAAACGGGCGACAGGTCTAAGATGGACAGCGGGATCATGAGTTTGACGCCGCACACTAACATGTGAGCGCCGTCTTTTCGCCGGCATGATCCGGCGTATGATAGTAAGGATCTACGGGAGCGTACGAATGGCCTCTTTGATCGAATGGAAGGTGCCGCAGGCCGTGCAGCCGCGTGCGGAGGACTATTCCTACGATCTCGAGCGTGCCTTGTCTTCGGTCGTCGCCCTGCATTCGATCGTGCCGCCTGACGCCTTTACGGCCGACACGCTCGGCGTCGAGCGGGCAGGCAACGGCGTGCTGATCGACGACGGGCTCGTTCTTACCATCGGCTATCTGATCACCGAAGCCGAAACCGTCTGGGTGCACCTCGGCGACGGGCGGGTGGTGCAGGGGCATGCGCTCGGCTTCGACCAGGAAACCGGTTTCGGTCTTGTGCAGGCGCTCGGCAAAATCGATTTGCCCTTGCTCGAGATAGGCGCTTCTAAAAGCGCCGAGGTCGGCGAGCGCATCGTTGTCGGCGGCGCTGGCGGGCGCACGCGCTCGCTCGCCGGGCGCATCGCTGCAAAGCAGGAGTTTGCCGGATACTGGGAATATCTGCTCGAGGAAGCGATCTTCACATACCCGGCGCATCCCAACTGGGGCGGCACGGCGCTGATCTCCAGCGCGGGCAAGCTGATCGGCATCGGCTCGCTGCAGCTCGAACGCGCGCGCAACGGCAAGAACGAGCACCTCAACATGGTCGTGCCGATCGATCTGCTCCCGCCGGTTCTCGACGACCTGTGCAAGTTCGGCCGGGTGAACCGGCCGGTGCGGCCCTGGCTCGGAGTCTATTCGACCGAGATCGAAGACAAGATCGTGGTGGTCGGCATTGCGCCCAAGGGCCCGGCCGCGCGCGCCGAGATCAAGACGGGTGACGTGATGGTCGCCGTCAAAGGCGAACGCGTATCAACGCTGGCGGACTTCTATCGCAAAATCTGGGCCCTCGGCGGCGCCGGCGTGGAAGTACCGCTCACGCTCTATCGCGAAGGGGTCACCTTCGACGTGCGGGTGAATTCATCCGACCGCGCGAAATTCCTGAAAGCCCCGCGTTTGCATTGAACGCCACGCGCGTCATGCGCTCTCGATCTTGTCCACGCGGTCTGGATAAAAGGCGAGACGACCCTTGATTTCCGCCATCGCCGGATATGGCTGCTCGTAGGACCATACGGCATTCTCCGCACTGCGGCCGTCCACTTTGATCGTGAAATAGCTGGCGTCACCTTTATACGGACAATGCGTATGGTGATCGGTGGGCGTGAGCAGTCTCATGTCCGCATCCGCGCGCGGAATATAGAACACCGGTTTGTAGCTCGCTTCCTTCAACGTCAGTGCGTCTGCCGTGTCGGCCACAACGCGCCCGGCGAATGTGACACGCACCCGCTTGCCGTTGCGGGCGATGGTGATTGGATGGTCGGGACCGGGAAGTTTCATGGTTCTCGTCTTGCCTATGGATAACGCACTGTAAACGCCAAGCGATTTAAGGCTCAAAATCGGGGCACGCCAGTCGATTGCGAAAAGTTGAATGATTGCTGCAACAAAACTGGAGAGACTTCGACCTAGATTGCATTCAATTTTGACGCAACGGCTTCCGCATCGTCATGGCCAACAAGCAAATCGAAAGATGATCCAGGGTCTCAACATCCTGATCGTCGACGATAATGCCTATATGCGCTGGCTCACGCGCACGATGCTGACCAACCTTGGCGCGAAATCGGTTCTCGAGGCGGCTGACGGCCTTGCGGCGCTTGAAGCGATCCGGACCTCCGATCCTGACGTCATGCTGCTCGATTGGGACATGCCGGTGCTCAACGGCATCGAGGTGCTGCGCATCGTTCGCTCGCCTGGCGTCTTCCCACGCCCGAATCTTCCGGTGATCATGCTGACGACGCGTGGCCACCGGTCACATGTGAACGAGGCGCTGCGCGCCGGCGCCAATGAATTCCTGCTCAAACCGACGTCGCCCAAGGCGCTGTGCGACCGCCTGACCTCGATCATGTTCAAGCCGCGGCCGATGGTGAAGCTCGGCACTTGCTATGTGCCCGAGCCGCGGCGCATCGCGGCGCCGCGCGATGCAGCGGCGGCGGAATGACGTCGGGTCGGTCAGGCGCCGGGAAAGTCGTATAGCCGCGCCGGATTGTTGACGAGGATCGCCTGCCGATTTTCGCCGTCGTCCATTCGAGAAACACTGCCAGCAGACGAGCCGCATCCGGCACCGGTCCTTCGGGGCGAGGGTGCGGCCAGTCAGTGCCCCAAACAAGATTCTGCGGATTGGCGGCGACGAGCGCGTCGTGGAACGGCCGTGCTTCAGAATAATCGGGCGGCGTGGCACCGAGTCGATAGGTACCCGACAGCTTCGACCACAGCCGGCCTTCGCCGACGCCGCGCAGGAGAGCCTGGAAGCCGGGATGGCCGGTGCCGTGATGATGTTCCATGCGGCCCATATGGTCGACGACCACCGGCAGCGGTACGCGTGCCAGTGCCGGCAACAGCGCGGGAAGATCGCGCGCATCGATCCACAATTGCAGGTGCCAGCCTAGATCGGCCATCGCCGGCAGCAGCGGCTCGATATCTTTGAGCGTCACGCCGTTATGGTAATAGGGCTTGCCATCGCGGCGGAATTCATTGGCTCGCAGGCCGCGCACGCCGACAGCGTGCCACCGTTTGAGAATCGCGGTGCTGAGTTCGGCGCCACCCACTAATGCCGCGTAGCCGCGCGGGCTCGCGCTCGAGTGCATCGATCATAGCCCGGTTGTCACGGCCATAGGCGCTCGGCTGAACGAGCACGCCGCGGTCGAAGCCGAGACGATCGAGCAGCGCGAGATACGCTTCGAGCGGTGCATCATCCGGCGTATAGCTACGCGGCTCCGCGTAGGGAAAGCGCGTGGCCGGGCCGAACACGTGACAATGGCAATCGCAGGCGCCCTGCGGCAACGCGCCGCTCATTTCGGCGTAATTCCCGCGAGCTTTGCAGCCTCGCGCATGTTCTCGTAATCGGCGCGAATGAAATTGGCGAAGCCTTCGGCCGTCATCTGCTCAGGCGTTGCAATCTCCGAGCCCATGCCACGCAGCTTGTCCGGCGCAGGCCCGCCGGTGAGCCCGCTGGCGACTGCCTTCTGCAATTGGGCAATGATCGGTGCCGGGGTGCCTGCCGGCGCAAGAATTCCAATATAGCTTTGCGCCGTGAAGCCCTTCACGCCGGCCTCAATGAAGGTCGGTATATCGGGCGCGAGCTTCGACCTCTGCGCGGCGGCGATCGCGATAATGTGTGCCTGCCCGCCTTTGTTTAGCGGTAGTGCCGTGGAGAATTCCGTCATTGCGGCCTGGATGGCACCGCCGATCAGGTCCGGCATCAGTGCGCCGCCGCTGCGATAGGGAATGTGCACGATATTCGCACTGGTTGCTGCCTTGAAGCGCTCCAGTGTCATGTGGGTAGCGCTGCCGACGCCGCTGGTCGCGATGCTAAGCTGCTGCTTCTTCGAAAGCGCGATCAAATCCGGCAAGGTCTTGGCTTCGACCTTGTTGTTGAGGATGAGGACGTGCGGCACATAACTGGTGAGTGCGACTGGCGCGAAATCCTTGAGCGGATCGTAGCCGAGCTTGGCCTGCACGAAAGGATTGACGGTGAGCGGCCCGTTGGAGCCGACGAATAGCGTGTAGCCGTCCGGCGCGGAGCGTGCGACGGCCTCAGCGCCGATGCTGCCGCCAGCGCCGCCGCGGTTTTCCACCACGACAGGCTGGCCGAGGGCGCTCGATATACGCTCGCCGACCAGTCGGCCAACGATGTCGGCATTACCGCCGGGTGCGAACGGCACGATCAGATGGATCGGCCGGTCAGGATAGGCGGCAAAGGCTGGACGCGGCAGAAGTGTTGCGGCCGGGGCAAGACCCAGCGTTGCGATAAGCGTGCGGCGTGATATCCGCATCGTTGTCCTCCCACAGAGTCTCCAAAGCCCGACGTTGGATCGTCAGAACAAGCGTGATGTCCGCATTGGTAACTGGCGCGCCCGAGACGATTCGAACGTCCGACCTTTGCCTTCGGAGGGCAACGCTCTATCCAGCTGAGCTACGGGCGCGCGTGAGCTTTCAATAGACGAAACGCCCCTAAGCGGCAACGGGCCTTATTTTACTCGCTCGGAATGTGCGTGAAAGCTCCAGTGGCAAAGGTCGGACGTTCGAATCGTCTCGGGCGCGCCAGTTACCAATGCGGACATCACGCTTGTTCTGACGATCCAACGTCGGGCTTTGGAGACTCT
>DATGDN010000137.1:0-3004 GCA_035310865.1 Pseudolabrys sp.
TACACGGACTTGCTCGAAAACGGCAGGGCACGCCAATTTACCTTTGTGATGGACGCGAAATCGGTGATCACCTCACCATCGCCGCAAGCGCCGGTGAAACAGAAAGGTTTCAACGTCATTTCCGGCTTGGCTTGGTCCGGACGCGGCAAGGTAAAGCGAGTTGATGTCTCGTTTGATGGTGGCCGCAACTGGCGCACCACGCGCATCGACGGCCCGGTTTTCAACAAGGCCTGCGTGCGCTTCTATTACGAGTTTGACTGGAACGGCGAAGAACTCTTGCTCCAATCTCGCGCAATCGACGATACCGGTTACGTGCAGCCGAGCAAGGACGCCTTGCGCAAAATCCGCGGCGTCAACTCGATCTACCACAACAACGGCATCCAGACCTGGGCGCTGAAGGCAGATGGGGAGGTCGAGAATGTCGAGGTCGGCTAGGCTTGCGCTCACTACTTTGTTGCTTGCGCTTGCCGCTCCGGCGCTGGCGCAGTCCAAGAACGACGCTCCGCGCAATTACGGCATCGGCCACACCGCGACCCCTGCGCAAATTGAGGGTTGGGATATCGATGTGCGTCCCGACGGCCAAGGCGCTCCACCCGGCCGCGGCTCAGTAGCGGAAGGCGAGAAGGTCTACATGGACAAGTGTGCTGCCTGCCACGGCGAGTTTGGTGAAAGCGCGGGGCGCTGGCCGCAGATCGCCCAAGGCAAAGGCACGCTCGCCTCGAATGATCCCGTGAAGACGGTCGGCTCGTATTTCCCCTACCTCTCCAGTGTGGTCGACTATATCCGTCGTGCCATGCCCTTTGGCGATGCCGAATCGCTGACCAATGACGAGCTCTATGCGGTGGTCGCCTATGTGCTCAATCTCAATGACATCGTGGACGACAAATTTGTGTTGTCGAAGGAGACATGGGCGCAGGTCAAAATGCCGAACAGCGGCGGGTTCTACGACGACGATCGTGAGACCAGCGAGAAAGCGTTCTGGAATCCAAATCCTTGCATGAAGGATTGCCGGGGCCCTGTGGCCATCACTGGTCGCGCCCAGGCGATTGACGTGACCCCGGATGAGAAGACGCAAAAGCGCGGGGTAGAGTAGCGTCGCGGCGTCATTTCGCTTATGACATCGCGTGGTTTCGCTATCCAGCCGGGTTTTTCATGGCCAAGCTCAATCTTTCCGTCGCCGTCGGCCCTTATGACCGCACGCGGGCGCTGATCGATGGCAGCGTGCAAATCGACGGCGTCAAGCCGGCCTGCATGACGCTTTCACCGGAGGAAATTTTTTTCCGGGCCTTCCGGCAGGCGGAATTCGACATCTGCGAGCTTTCGCTGTCGAGCTTCACGGTCAAGACCGCCCAGGGCAATTGCCCCTATGTCGGCGTGCCGGCCTTCGTGTCGCGCGCCTTCCGTCATACGTCGATTTATGTGCGGACCGACCGCATCAAGAAGCCGGACGACCTGAAAGGCAAGAAAGTCGGCCTGCCGGAGTATCAGCTGACCGCGAATGTCTGGGCGCGTGCAATCCTTCAGGATGATCACGGCGTGAAGCCGTCCGATATTCATTGGGTGCGCGGCGGTATCGAGGACGCCGACCGGCCGGAAAAGATCAGCATCAAGCTGCCGCCCGACGTGAAGCTCGAGGACGCCCCAAAAGGCAAGTCGATTTCTGCGCTGCTCAAGGATGGCGCAATCGACGGATTCATCGCGCCACGCCCGCCGTCCTTGCCGAAGGACACGCCCAATGTCGGCTGGCTGTTTCCCGACCCGGTGGTAGCGGCGAAGGACTATTTCAAGCGCACGGGCATCTTCCCGATCATGCATCTGGTCGGTGTGCGGCGTACATTGGCTGAAAAACATCCCTGGCTACCGGGGGCGGTATTCAAGGCGTTCGAACAAGCAAAAAACGTTGCCCTTGAACAATTGAGTGATACTTCGGCGACAAAGGTGACATTGCCCTTCGTCGAAGAGCGCTTAATGGAAGCGCGCGCGCTCATGGGCGTGGACTTCTGGTCCTACGGCGTGGCCGCCAATCGCAAGACGCTGGAGACATTCCTGCGGCACCATCATTCACAGGGTCTTTCATCGCGCCTGGTCACGGTGGAGGAGATGTTCCACCCCGGCACGCTCGAAACATTCAAGCTCTAGGGATTCGCAATGGCCACACTTCGCGTCATGAGCGGCGGCGCGCCGAAAGAAATATTTCTGCAGCTGACGCCACAGTTTGAGCGGCAATCCGGCCACAAGGTCGAGTACGTCTTTGCGGTGATGTCGGCGCTGCGTGACAAACTCGCTTCTGGCGAAAAGGCAGATGTGCTGGTGATGCCGACCAATATCCTGGACGGCTACCAGAAGGACAATGTTGTGCGCGCGGCGGGCCGCGCGATCCTCGGTCTCGTCAGCATCAGTGCGGTGGTCCGCACGGGCGCTGCGAAGCCGGATCTTTCGACGCCCGAGAAAGTCAAACAGACGATCCTCAGCAGCCGCGCGATCACGCATGCCACGCCCGGCGCGACGCCGAGCGGCACCCACATGGGAAAATTGATCGAGCAGCTTGGCATTGCTGAAGTGATGAAAGGCAAGATCATCCACCGGCCGGCGCTGGAAGGCGGTGTGCAGCTGATTGCGAGCGGGGAGGCCGATATCGGATTTTATCCGAAGAGCGAGGTCGTCAATACCGATGGCTTGGCCGTCGTAGGGCCGCTGCCGGCCGCGATCCAGCTTACGACGATCTACGGCGCAGCCGTGACGACGGCCAGCAGTTTCCCGGAAGCGGGCGTGGCCTTTATTTCATTCATGACCGCTTCCGCTCATCGCGCGGCGTGGGCTCACGCCGGCTTCGACCCGCCTGTCTAGGCTTTCGGCGCCCGAAGCTTCACATGGATGTTCTTTTCCTGCGTGAAGGCAAGCATCTCCTCAAAGCATTCCTCGCGCCCCAGTCCCGACTGCTTGAAGCCGCCGAATGGAGCGCCGAGGAAATGCTTGCTGACCTCGTTGATCCAGACATAGCCCG
>DATGDN010000138.1:0-2325 GCA_035310865.1 Pseudolabrys sp.
AACCGCCTGCGCCTGACGGTGGTGCCAGGGAGGTAAGGGTCGCCGTCGTCGCGGAAAAGCAACTTGGAAAAGAGCTTGGGCTCCAACGCCGAGTAGGCCACTTCTTTGCGTCGCGAATCGGAATACCGCAGCTTGGGGCAATCATTAATGAGACCGCGAGCCTCACGTAAGCGACCAGAATAAGATTTGTCGCCTTACCTGCTGCGACGCCTCTTACGACGAGTGATGCGCTGCTTCAAAGCCTCAGGTGACATGCCTTGGCTGGTAGCGACCTGAGCCACGGCGGCATCATGAATGCCGCCTTGCGGCCGCTCACCATTTGCCCGCATCTGCGCCTTACATTCCTTAACTAGGAATTCGAGGGTGACCGTCCGAGCGTCCGCGATAGAACGCTTATGCTTTTGCAGCGCCTGACCTAGAACCTTCATGACGGCGCCCTGGATCGCAGATGGGAGCCATTGGATTTTGAGTAAAGCCTCGTAAAACGAGCGCCTTCCATCATCGTCATCGATCAATCGGACAAGGTCTGTTTTTCTGCGGCCACAATCCATTTCCGGTTCTGGTCCGCCCGACTGCCGAGCATCGATGATCGCGTCCAGATACCTCGCCCGTTGCGTAGGGTCATAACCGATAAGTGCTACATCCCAATCAAGCGTGTCGCTCATCGGCTGTCTCCGCGATTTACCGGCAAAGGACCGCGCGCGCCTGCGTTTTCGTTTGAGCTTTTTCATGTCATGGTTCTTCGTTCTCAACTCGCGTGCGTTGAAGTCACGCGCCCAAGAAGACAGGCTTATCGTTTTCATGTTTTCGCCTTCCCATGGCGGGCGGCATCAGCGCCAGCGCTCGGGCGCCCGCAGAACTGAGCCCAGTCGTTCATGAGGTGCCGGCGCTTCTCGAAAAGGTCACCACGTCGATAGGCGGCCTCGACCGCGTTGCCGATAGTGTGGGCAAGGGCCTGCTCAACGACGTGGTTCGGGTGGGCCGTCGCCTCGGCGGCCCAGTCTCGGAACGTGCTGCGAAAGCCATGGACCGTCACATCGCTTTGCTCCATTTGCTGCAGCACATCCGGCATGGCCATGTTGCCAAGGGCGGCTCCAGTTCGGGCGCCGATGAATACGTGTGAGTTCCCGCTCTCGCGATATAGGCCCGACAAGAGCTCAACTGCTCGTGGAGACAAGGGCACGCGGTGCTCGCGACGCGACTTCATCCGGGCTGCGGGGATAATCCAAGTGTTGGTCTCAAGGTCGATCTCAGACCAACGCGCGCCGACGACCTCGCCCGTGCGCGCTGCAGTCAAAATAGTGAACTCAAGTGCCCGAGCTGCGACATCCTTGCGCATGCGCAGCTCGATCATGAACGCAGCGACCTGAGCCCACGGCAAGGCGGGATGGTGGCTTCTTCGAGCAACCGCGCCGGGCGCCGGCAACACACCAGCGAGGTGGCCCTTCCACCGGGCTGGATTATCACCGCTGCGGTAACCCCGCACGGTTGCCCAATCCAGCACGCTCTCGATGCGCCCGCGAACACGACTTGCTGTCTCGGTCTTGCTTAGCCAAATCGGTTCCACAACGCGCAGCACTGCCGCCGTATCGATCGTAGAGACCGTCATGTCGCCCAACACAGGGTAGGCGTAGCAGGCAAGCGACGCGAGAAATTGTTTGCGATGCTTTGCATTGCGCCACTTCTGCTCGTGCAGCCTGTTGTAGGCTTCTGCCGCCTCTCTAAACGTCATCACTAGCTTTGCCTTGGCGCGTTCGGCCCGACGCGCATCGATTGGGTCGATCCCGTCGAGCAGCTGCAGCCTGGCCGTACGCGCCCGCTCGCGTGCATCCTTGAGCGTGACCGCGTGCAACGGACCTAGGCCGAACCAGCGTTCGCGTCCGTTGCGCTGATAGCGCAATTGCCAACTGGCGTTGTTAGGGTTGACCACGACTAGTATCAGGCCATGCCCGTCGTGGTATCGCCCCGGACGCTTTGCAAACATAGCCACCCGTTTCGTCGTGAGCTGCATATGCGTCCCGAATTTATACGACCCCCGGTTTGAGCACCGGTATGGCTACCGGTACATAGCGTCTCTTATCGGACATTAGCGGCCCATGGTAAACGATCAAATCGTTGTTTCTAAACAATATTGGCGGCCGTTCGCGGTCGTCTCCGGACGACTCCGGACCCTGCAAGGGTTGCCCGGGACACCGCCCGCCAGGCATGACGACCTGGCTGCGAGGAGCTCGCTGCACGGATCCGGAGGCAATGCCGGAGATGGAAGCGCGGCCCCCGGCCGAAAATCGCCACGGTGGAGCGCCGAGAGGCGAGCGTCCCGCGTCA
>DATGDN010000139.1:0-6060 GCA_035310865.1 Pseudolabrys sp.
GTTACGGTGGCGAGGAGTTCGCTGTCGTCCTGCCGAATACCAATTTGCGTTCAGCGACTACGGTCGCCGACCATATCCGCCGGGTCGTGATGGCCAAGGAACTCATGAAACGGTCAACCGGTGAGCAACTTGGACGGGTCACCATTTCCATCGGTGTTGCGACGCTGCGCAAAGACGATACCGCACAGTCGCTGATCGAACGTGCGGACGCCTGCCTCTATGCGGCGAAACGAAACGGCCGCAACCGTGTCATGTGTGAGACGGACCCGGAAGTCGCTTCCGCGGAGACCGCAGCACAGGTCGCCTGACGGCCCTACTCCGAAGCCTTCGCCGGCGTGAGCTGGACGGACTCTCCGCATCCGCAAGCGCTGGTCTGATTCGGATTATTGAAAACGAACTGGGCCGAAAGCTTTTCGGTCTTGTAGTCCATCTCGGTCCCTAGCAGAAACAGCACCGCTTTCGGGTCGATCAGTATCTTAACGCCCTTGTCCTCGACGACTTCATCAGTCGGTTTCACCGCGTCGGCATACTCCATCGTATATTCCATGCCCGCACAGCCACCATTTTTGACGCCAACCCGGACCCCAGCGATAGGTTTGCCAGCCTGCGCCATCACGTTCTTAATGCGCACCGCAGCGGCCTCAGTAAGCCGCATCACCTGGGGTCTTGGTCGGGGCATTGCCATTTCGTCCTCATCGAATCCTATTTATTCGCTCGCTGCCAGATTACCACATGTTGAGCACAAGCCGGGCTTCATCCGACATCCGGCTCGGATCCCAAGGCGGATCCCAAACCACAGCGACCTCGGTTTCCTTCACCCCTGGTACGCTCGATACCGCGTTCTCAACCATGATTGGCAGATCCTGCGCGGCCGGACAGTTGGGTGAAGTCAGCGACATATCGATCTTCACACCACGATCGTCACCGATATCGATTTTGTAGATCAGCCCCAACTCGTAGATGTCGGCCGGGATCTCGGGGTCGTAAACGGTTTTAAGCGCCGCAACGATGTCGTCGGTAAGCTTGTTCAGCTCATCCTGCGGCAGCGAAGGCGATCCGATGACAGCAGCGTTTTCCGGTGGTTTCTCCGCAACGGGTGCGTTGTCAGGCGTGTTGTCGGTCATGCGAAAAATTCCCGAGCCTTTACAAGCGAGGCAGCGAGCGTGTCCACCTCGTCCTTCGTGTTGTACATGGCGAATGAGGCGCGGCACGTCGCCGTCAACCCATAGCGTGCCAGAAGCGGCATGACGCAGTGGGTGCCGGCGCGAACGGCAACACCCGCTCTGTCGATAATCGTCGCTACGTCGTGTGGATGCGCACCCTTCATTTCAAATGAGACAATCGGGCCCTTGTCTTGCGCATTGCCTATAATGCGCAGGGAATTGATCTTTCCAAGCTGTTCGTGCGCGTACTTGACCAATGCACTTTCGTGCGAACGGATGCGCGCCTTGCCGACTGAATTGACATAATCAATCGACGCACCGAACCCGATCGCCTGTACGATTGCAGGTGTCCCGGCCTCGAATTTATGCGGCGGCTCGCCGTACGTAACGCGGTCCTCGAAGACCTCATGAATCATCTCTCCGCCGCCGTTGAACGGCGGCATCGCCATGAGGTGCTCGTATTTGCCGTAAAGCGCACCGATGCCGGTTGGCCCGTAAACTTTGTGCCCCGTAAAGACGTAAAAATCGCAGCCGATATCGCGGACGTCGATATCCATGTGCACCGCAGCCTGGGCCCCGTCGACCAATACCGGGATGCCGCGCGCGTGCGCGATACGCACGACATCTTTCACTGGCACAACGGTGCCAAGCGCGTTCGACATATGAGTGACCGCTACCATCTGGGTGCGCGGTGTCAGGAGCTTCTCGAACTCGTCCAGCAGGAAATTGCCATCCTCGTCGACCGGAGCCCACTTAATGACTGCGCCCTGGCGTTCGCGCAGGAAATGCCATGGGACGATGTTCGAATGGTGCTCCATGATCGAGAGCACGATCTCGTCGCCCGCTTTGATCCGCTCACGGCCGAATGTATAGGCCACCAGGTTGATTGCCTCGGTGGCGTTGCGTGTGAAGATGATCTCTTCTTTCCGCCCGGCGTTCAGGAATGCACGCACGGTCTCGCGCGCGCCCTCATAGGCTTCCGTCGCCTCGTTGGCGAGGTAATGCAAGCCGCGATGCACGTTGGCGTACTGCTCGGTATACGCCTTCTCAAGACGATCGAGCACGGTCCTCGGCTTTTGTGCGGAGGCGGCATTGTCGAGGTACACTAGCGGCTTGCCATAGACACGCATTGAAAGCGCGGGGAAATCTGCCCGGATCTTGGCGACGTCGTAGGAGCCGTTGCTAACCGCCGCGTGCATGGTCAACTCCGCGCGCCCAGCCATTTCAGCGCCGCGATCATCAGCGCCTCGCGGATGCCTTCATGGGCGATTTCCTCGATCGCTTCACCGATGAACGCCTGGATCAAGAGGGCCTCGGCCTCCTTCTCATGGATGCCGCGGGACATCAGATAGAATTTAAGGCCCGGATCGAGCGCGCCAGCGGTCGCGCCATGGCCGCACTGCACGTCGTCCGCGAAAATTTCTAGCTCCGGCTTGTTGTCGGCTTCAGCATCGTCGGAGAGGAGCAGCGCGCGCGTCATCATCTTGGCGTCGGTCTTCTGCGCATGTTGCTTGACCACAATCTTGCCCTGGAACACACTGTGACTCTCATCGTCGAGGACTGCCTTAAACTGCTCGCGACTCTCGCAATGGCCGGCGGCGTGCTCGATCAGCAGCGTGCTGTCGACATGATCCTTGCCGCGCAGCAAGCTGACACCGCCGATGCTGGCTTTGGTACCTTCTCCCACAAATCGAATGAAGCTCTGGTTGCGCACAACCTGCGCATTGCTGGTGAAGGCGAAACTGTTGAAATGGGCGCGCGCGCCGACCGAGGTGAGCAAGCTCGCAACGTGCAATGCGCGCGCCTGCGTGACCTTGATGTAGTCGACGTGTGCCTCGTCGCCGACCACCAACTCAAGCGCGGCATTGACCTGGGCATCGCCGCTCTCGTGGCTCTCGATGATGATGGCCTTGGCGCCCTTCTCGATCACAACAAGCGAACGAACGAAAGCCGAGCTTGGCTTGTCGCTACCGGTCGCGAAGACGAGATTGATCGGCCGCTTCAGTGCAGCGCCGGCGGATACGCGGATCACCGCGCCGTCACCCATCAAGGCGGCGTTGAGCGTCACCGCAACGTCGTCGGTCGCGAACGTCTGGCCGACATAGGTGGTCACCAGCGGGTCGTTTTTGCCGAGCGCGTTGGCCATCGAACCTATGGCCAAGCCGGGCTCCGGTGCCAGATCGGACAGGCCGGGTACGAAAGTGCCGTCAACAAAGACCAAACGCCGGCAATCGACGCCTGCCAGCAGCTTACCGGCGTTCTGCGCTCGCGCTTGCGCTGCCGCGTCGGGCAGCCCCGCCAGCGGGTAAAGATCGCGCATGAGGGCGCGCAGATCGGTATATTTCCATTCCTCGACCCGCCGATGCGGCAAGCCCGCCGCGTCGAAACGCTCGAAAGCGGCTTCGCGCAGCTCGACGATCGCACCTTTGCCTGGCAGCTTCGCACGCGCGGCCGCGTAAGCCGCACTCAGCGCCTGTTCGGCCGGGGTCTTGATGGCGCGCACTCCCGCGTTCATCAGGCTGCCTCGCCTTGGAATTGCGCATAGCCTTTGGCTTCGAGTTCGAGCGCCAGTTCCTTGCCGCCCGATTTGACGACGCGGCCCCTTGCAAGCACATGCACAACGTCGGGCACGATAAAGTTAAGCAGCCGCTGATAGTGGGTGATGACTATCATCGCGCGGTCGGGAGAACGAAGGCGGTTGACGCCCTCAGCCACGATCTTGAGTGCGTCGATATCGAGACCGGAATCGGTTTCATCGAGCACCGCAAGCTGCGGCTGTAGAATTGCCATCTGCAAAATCTCGTTGCGTTTCTTTTCGCCGCCGGAAAACCCGACATTGACCGCGCGCCTCAGCATTTCCTGGCTGATGCCAAGATGACCGGCCGTATCGCGCACCAACTTCATGAATTCCGGTGTCGACAGCTCTGCCTCACCGCGAGTCTTGCGCTGCGCGTTGAGCGCGGTGCGCAGGAACGTCATGGTCGCGACGCCCGGCACTTCCACTGGATACTGAAAGGCAAGGAAGACGCCCTTCGCGGCGCGCTGGTCCGGCGTCATCTCAAGGATGCTTTCGCCGTCAAGCAACACGTCTCCTTCGGTGACCTTGTAATTATCCTTGCCGGCAAGGACATAGGCGAGCGTGGACTTGCCGGAGCCGTTCGGGCCCATGATCGCTGCAACCTGCCCCTTCTCAACTGACAGCGTCAGGCCGTTGAGGATCTTTTTGTCCTCGACCTCGACATGCAGATTTTTGACTTCAAGAAACGCCATTCGATTACCCCACGCTTCCTTCCAAACTAATTGAGATCAGCTTCTGCGCCTCGACTGCGAATTCCATCGGCAACTGCTGCAGCACGTCCTTGACGAATCCGTTGACGACCAGCGCGGTCGCTTCCTCCGCCGAAATGCCGCGCTGACGGCAGTAGAACAGCATGTCGTCGGAAATCTTCGAGGTCGTCGCCTCGTGCTCGAACACGGCCGATGAATTCTTTGCCTCGATATAGGGCACGGTGTGCGCGCCGCAGTCGTGGCCGATCAGCAGCGAGTCACAATTCGTGAAGTTGCGCGCGTTCGTTGCCTTGCGATGCGCTGTGACCAAGCCGCGATAGGTGTTGTTGGATTTTCCGGCTGCGATGCCCTTGGAAATGATCCGGCTGGTCGTGTTCTTGCCGAGGTGCAGCATTTTCGTGCCGCTGTCGACCTGCTGGTGGCCGTTGGAGATCGCGATCGAATAAAACTCGCCACGCGAATTGTCGCCGCGCAGGATGCAGCTTGGATATTTCCAGGTGATAGCCGAGCCGGTCTCGACCTGGGTCCAGGAAATCTTCGAACGTGCGCCGCGGCAGTCGCCACGCTTGGTGACGAAATTGAAAATGCCGCCCTTACCTTCGGCGTCGCCCGGATACCAGTTCTGCACCGTCGAATACTTGATCTCGGCGTCGTCGTGCGCGACCAATTCGACGACTGCCGCGTGCAGCTGATTTTCGTCGCGCATCGGTGCGGTGCAGCCTTCGAGATAGCTGACGTAGGCGCCCTTGTCGGCGATGATCAGCGTGCGCTCAAACTGACCAGTGTTTGCCTCATTGATGCGGAAATAGGTCGACAGCTCCATCGGGCAGCGCACGCCTGGGGGCACATAGACGAACGAGCCATCGGAGAACACCGCCGAGTTCAGCGTCGCGAAGAAATTGTCCGAGGTCGGCACGACCGAGCCGAGATATTTCTTCACTAGTTCGGGATGCTCGCGGATTGCCTCCGACATCGGCATGAAGATCACGCCGACTTTCTTCAACTCTTCCTTGAAGGTCGTCGCGACCGAGACAGAATCGAACACCGCATCGACCGCGACGCGCCGCTCGCCCTCGGGGCGCATGACGCCGGCGAGGATCTCCTGTTCGCGCAACGGAATGCCGAGCTTCTCATATGTCTTGAGAATTTCCGGATCGACTTCGTCGAGCGAGGCCAGCGCCTTCTTCTTCGGCGCCGAATAGTAATAGGCGTTTTGATAGTCGATCTTGGGATAGTCGACGCGTGCCCAGGTCGGCTCGCGCATGGTCTGCCAGCGCTTAAAGGCTTCCAGCCGCCAGGCCAGCATCCACTCCGGCTCGCTCTTCTTTGCCGAAATAAAACGGACGGTATCTTCCGACAGGCCCTTCGGGGCCTTTTCGGATTCGATATCGGTGACGAACCCGTATTTATATTGGTCAACGTCGATACGGCGGACCTGTTCGACGGTCTCTTGTACTGCCGGCATTCTTCCCTCCGCTCACGGTTGCAAGGACCGCGGGTTGGATTTGTCGGTTATGGTCGGTTCGCGAACTTAAGCGTTGCGATCGTCCCTTTGTGGAGCCGCATCACGCGGCATTGGCGTTACTCTTAAGTAATGACGAAACGACGC
>DATGDN010000140.1:0-6645 GCA_035310865.1 Pseudolabrys sp.
CGTGTAGAACGAATAGATCGTGTCTGCCACCTTGGCCGGATTGCTTTTGAAGTCCTTTGCCACTTCAATCCAGGCCTTCAGGTACGCAACCACAGTGTCCGGGTTCTTCTCGACGAATTCCGGCGTCGCCGCCATGAACACCGGCAGCTTGTCGAACTCGTAGAACTCCGAGATCGTGACGGCGAGTCCATCGGCTTCCGCTATCGCGTTGTAAGGCTCGACATTGACCATGGCATCGACTGTTTTCGCGGCCATCGCCGCGACCATGTCGTTCACGTTCATGCGGATCTCTTCGTAGTCGCCCTTCTTTAGTCCGCCCTTGGTGGCGATCTGGTCGACGAAGATGTTGCCAGTGGACGATCCGGTCTGGTTCGCCACTTTCTTTCCACGCAGTTGCTCGATCTTGGTGATGCCGAGATCCTTGCGCGCCATCACGCGCGCAGTCTTGCCGACATATTCGATCATGGCGATCGCGACGAGGCCGCCCTTGTCATGTCCAATGGCGAAAGAAGGACCGGCATAGGTGCCCATGTCCACCTGGCGCGCCACCATCTGCTGCATGGTGAGGTTGCCGGAGGGGACTGCGAACTCCTCGAATTTCACACCGTGTTTTTCGAGCAGGCCGGAGCGCAAAAGATAATAGGTCGGCATGCCCCACATATTAGTCTGGTAGCCTTGCCGTACTGTCTCGAGGGCAAGGGCTGGACGCACGCCCAACCCGGCTACCAGGACACCGGCGCCGGTCGTTGCCAGTGCTTGGCGGCGGGTCATTCCTTTGTTCGCAGTGGTCATCGTTCCTCTTCCCTATGATTTGGCCTTGCAATTCGCAGCTTTGGTTTCGCTGGCGCCGACATCGTGGCCGAGATGCCTCAGCAGCTCCTTCTGACATTCGACGAATTCCACGCTCAGCGGGTCGCGTGGACGCGGCAGGTTGATCTTGATTTCGGTCTTCACCGTACCGGGGTGGGGTGACATTACCACCACGCGGTCGGCCAGATACACCGCCTCCGCGACATTGTGCGTCACATAGATCACCGTCTTGCGGGTTTCACGCCATACATCGGCGAGCAGCCGTTGCATATCGTCGCGGGTCAGCGCGTCGAGGGCCGCGAACGGCTCGTCCATCAATAAGACCGAAGGATTGTAAGCCAGTGCACGGGCAATGGCGACCCGCTGCTGCATCCCGCCCGAAAGGTGGTGAGGGTAGGAGCCCGTAAACTTCTCCAGTTTCACGAGCCTTAATTGCTCACGCGCGATCTTGTCCCGCTCGTCCTTCGGCACGCCCTTCATTTCCAGGCCGAAGGTGACATTGCCGAGCGCCGTGCGCCACGGGAACAGCTGGGCGAAATCCTGGAAGACAACACCGCGATCCATACCGCTGCCCGTCACCGGCTTACCACCGATGCGGATCTCGCCGGCGGCGGGCGAAAGAAATCCCGCAATGATGCTGAGCAGCGTGGACTTGCCGCATCCCGAAGGACCGACGATGCACAGGAACTCCGAAGCGTCGATATTGAAGTTGACGTCCTTGACGCCCGGGACTTTGCCGCCGGGCGTATCATAGACCAGTGTGACGTCGCGAATTTCAATATGGACCATTCTTGCTTACCGTTTCTAACCCTTGGCCATACGCACCATGCCCCAACGCTGCACAGTCGCGCGCTCGATCGAGCCGAACACAAGCCGCTCGAATGCAAAGCCTATGCCGCCAATGACGACCAGCGAGGCCAGCATGATGTCGGCGTTGAGGAACTCCTTGGCGTCGAAGATCACCCAACCAAGGCCCCAGTCGGAAGCTGCAATCATCTCGGCGCCGACGACGGCGATCCACGCGCGCAGGAATGCCTGCCGCATGCCGGTTATGATGAATGGTGAGGCGCCGGGAATGATCACCTTCCAGAACAATTTCTGCTCATCCGCGCCCATGGCGCCGGCAGCGCGCAGCCACAAGGGATTGACGGAGCGGACCCCCGACCAGGTGTTGAATACCATGGGGAAGGTCGCGGCATAGAACACGATCAAAATCGTCGTCAGATTGCCGATACCGAACCACAACATGAACAGCGGCACCAATGCGAAAGACGGAATCGGCATCAGTGCGCTCACCAACGGCAGGAAAAAACCTTCCACGCGCTGAAAGCGCGCCATCAGGATGCCGAGCGGTATTCCGACAGCGATGGCAAGGCCAAATCCGAACATCACGCGATACATCGTGAAGGCGGCATGCCGGATCATGGTGCCATCGGCGAGCATGGCGATCAGAGCGCGCACGATCGCGGGGATTGTGGGTAAAAGCGCGGCTGCAAAATAGCCGCTGCGTGCCAGCAGCTCATACACGGCCGCGGCGGCGGCAAGCGTGACCGCGGCGCGAAGAACCGAGCGCGTTCGCTGGCCCTGCTCGGTCATGACGTGATCATTCCCCATCGCACGACGGTGTAGTTCTCGATTTTCTGGAACACGAGCTTCTCGAGCCCGAGGCCGATCACCCCAATCACCGCGATTCCGGCGAGCATCGTGTCGGTATTGAGAAATTCGCGGGCGCCGAAGATCAGCCAGCCGAGTCCCCAGGGCACGGCTGCAAGCATTTCGACCGCGACGAGGATGCGCCACGCCTGGGCGAGGCCGAGGCGCAGGCCGGTCAGGATGTAGGGCAATGCCCCAGGAAGGATCACATGGCTGAACAGCCGGCGATCGTCGGCGCCCATGGATTGCGCCGAACGCACCCATATCTCCTTCACGGCTTTCACGCCGGTCCAGCTGTTGAAGAGAATCGGGAATGCGGAAACAAAGCCGACGAGCAGCACGGCCGAGATATTGCCGAGTCCGAACCAGAGCAAGAAAAGCGGCGCATAAGCGAGGCCCGGAATTGGCGCGCAGATGCTTACCAGCGGCAGGCAAATATCTTCGGCCCTTCGCGAGCGTCCCATCAGCACTCCAATGGTCACGCCAATGAGTGCGGCCAGGGCAAAGCCGCTCAGCAGCCGGATCACCGTCTCTAGGGCGTGATGCGGAAGAATACCGGCGGCCGTGAGCCGGATGAAAGAGGCTGCCACTTCCTCGAGTGTTGGAAACAACCGCCGCGGAAATACGCCGGCGAGGGCGACGATCTCCCAAATCGCTCCAACGACGATGAAAGGAAAGACATTGCGGACGACCACGCGCAATCGCTCGCGCGCCTGCGGTCGATCGGGGGCCCCGCCCACGGCAATCGTCGTGACGGCATCCTGCATCGGGTGCCCATATCCTCCCTTGATCCAGGCCGTGAACCCTTTTGACGGTGGGCCCTTTGGCAGGCTTTTGATCGCAGAATAGTGCGCTTTGAATGGCCGCGACAAGCATACGAGGCATTCGATTGTTACAGTGTGCCACCACTGGCGCAATGGTGAGAGAACGGCTAAAGGCCGGTCGCTCGCGCTTGTACGGCGGCAAGATCTCAACTGGAGAGTTTCGTGATGTCGAAGAATGCACCGAAGATCGGCTGGATCGGAACCGGCCGCATGGGCCTGCCCATGGCGGAACGCCTGCTCAAGGCCGGCCACGATGTGACGATCTGGAATCGGACCCGTGCCAAGGCGGAGCCGCTTGCTGCCAAGGGCGGTAAAATTGTCGACAAACTCTCCGACTTGGCTTCCTGCGACGCGGTGTTTTCGATCGTCTCCGAAGGCAAGGACTTGGAGCAGGTCTACTTCGGCAAAGATGGCGTTCTCTCCGGCGGCAAGGCGCCGAAAGTCTGTGTCGATTGCTCGACCATTTCAGTCGAGGAATCCGCAGCCATTCGCGGGCGCCTGAAAGAGCGTGGTGCCAATTACGTGTGCGCTCCGGTCTCCGGCAACGCGAAAGTCATCAAGGCCGGCCGGCTGTCGTCCGTCGTTTCCGGCGACGAGAGCGCATGCAAGTCCATCATCCCGTTGATGGAAGTGATTGCGCCGCAGGGCGTTTCCTATGTCGGCGAGGGCGATCTCGCGCGCATCTGCAAGATCGCGCACAACGTGATGCTCGGCGTCGTGATCGAGAACCTGATCGAGATCACGCTGCTGGTGAACAAAATGGGTGTGCCGAGGCATGCTTTCCTGGCTTTTCTCAACAACGGTGTGATGGGCTCGATGTTCACCCGCTACAAGTCGCCGGCGCTGGTCAATCTCGACTGGACGACGACCTTCACGCCCGAATTGCTGCGCAAGGACCTCGATCTTGGACTTGAGCTTGGCCGCGAGATGGACGTGCCGATGCCGGTGACGGCAGCCACCCGCGAGGTATTGCAAGGTCATTTCGGGCACGCGACCTTGCAGCCTGATCCTCAAGCCTATCTGAACAAGGATTTCGCGGCGTTGATGGAAACCATGGCACTTGCCGCCGGCATGAAACTCGCGCCGGAAAACAAAAACGTGCCGACAGGGTTGGAAAGTTGACGTGTCAAAAAAAGGGCCCCTTGCGGGGCCCTGTGTGCATAAGGTGGAGGATTCACGCCGCCGTCTAAGCCTTAAGGGAGGAAAACGGCGGCTGCGCACATGTCCACTGAAACGATCCGGCCGAATAACCACAAGTAAAATGCCCGTAAATTTCATGCAGGATGTGCAAAGCGGCATCCTCTGCTTGAATGAGTGGCGTCAGGAGTTCCTCATGGCTTTCAAGCTTTATAACGCGCCACAATCGACCTGCAGCCAGCGTGTCCGTTTTGTCTTCAATGCCAAGAAGCTGCCGTTCGACGAAGTGAAGCTGAACCTGCTTGAGGGCGATCAACTCAAGCCGGACTACCTCAAGCTCAATCCCAATGGGGTCGTGCCCACGCTCGATCACGATGGTGCAATCGTCATCGATTCGACGGTCATCATCGAATACCTCGACGAGGTCGAGCCTGGCGACGGCTTCACGCCGGAGGATCCGGTTGAGCGCGCACGCATGCGCGCGCTCATGCATTTCATCGATGAAATGCCGGCCGCCGCCGTGCGCGTGCCGACGTTCAATCTCGCTTTCCTGCCGAGATTTCAGAAAATGAGCCGCGAGGACTTTGTCGCGATGGCGGAGTCGAAGCCGCTCCGCCGCGAGTTCATGCTTACCATGGGTCAGACCGGCTTTCCGAAAACTGAAATGGACGCGGCACTTGCACGCCTGCGCCGGACGTATGAGCGCATGGATGCAGAAATCGAGCGCAGCGGCGGTCCCTGGTTGCTGGGCGGAAAGATCACATTGGCCGACGTCGCCGTCATGCCGGCGCTGGTGCGCATGCACGATCTCGGCTTGCCGGGCTGGCAGGACTTACCGCGCGTCGTGACCTGGTTCGACAACATCCGCGCGCAGGCGGCCTTCACGCCGACCTATTATCACGGCTCGCTGTTGAGCGAACGGTTTCCGCACTTGCGGGAAAAATCGCCTGCGTGAATCCGGCCTTATTTGGTGGTGCTGATCTTCGGCAATTCGACCTTCACGGTCGATGACTTCTGTCCAAGATTGCCCGTGGCGAACAAGATGCCGCCGCCCACCACAATGACGATCAACGCGCCAATCAAAACGCCGAGCACGCCGACGCCGCCGCTATTTCCGTCAGCCATTGTTGCCTCCCTGACAAATCAGGGAAGATAAGCAATGGCGACGATTTAAGTTCCATTCCTCAGCCGGAATGACCGACCACTCAGTAGCGATGGCTGATCGGCAATTTCTCAGTGGGGAAATCGCGCCGGTTGATTGTTAGGGTCCAATCACCGCGCCTTCACCTCGGTGATTGGACCGAGCTCGTTAACCCTTGGCAGCGGCTGCAAGTATGCGCGCCTTCTTCGCTTCCTCGAAGCCGTGCATTCCCCCAAACCACTGGATGGCAACAACAGCGCCTTTGACAGGTTGCAGCAGGCCCAGCGCCATCGTCAGCGCAGCAAGCGGCCAGACCGTCATGCTGATCCACACCGCCGGTGCGATTTCCGTCTCAACTGCGAGCAAGATCGGCACCAGAATATGCCCGACGATGACGATCACCAGATAAGCCGGGAAGTCGTCGGCGCGGTGGTGGTGCAGTTCTTCGCCGCAATTCGGGCATTTGTCGGCGACCTTCAAGAAGGCACGGAACATGCGGCCTTCTCCGCAAGCGGGGCAGTGGCCACGAAAACCGCGCCATAATGCCTGCCCGGCGCCCGTCGGCAGCACGCCTTTCGCCGGCGTGGCAGCTGTTCGAGCATCGCGGGCATTCATTTCGAAATTCCTTCGCGGTTTGGTTGTGCGCATGACATATGCCGGACTGGCGCTCTGGGCCACGCCGGCTTTGCAACGCTGCTCTGCGCACGGATTTTCATTCTACGGCGCGGCAATCGCCTTGATCAGCCACAGCACCGGAAACCCGAATGTCGCGTCCAGACCGACGGTCGCCTCGCGCAGCCAGCGCGGCGCCTGGTCGCTATAACCAAACATCATCAGCGCAACAGCCGCCGGAATTGCGACCGCCAGCCAATAGGCGAACCGTAGCCAGCGCGCGCGGTTCTCCGCGCGTTCCTGTGGCGACACGTATCGCGGCGCGTTGGGTGTCATGGAGTCTACCGGTTGCTCTGACCCGCCCTCATCCTGAGGAGCGCACCGCTAGGTGCGCATCTCGAAGGATGGGGCGGCCCCATGCTTCGAGACGCCGCGCTGCGCGCGGCTCCTCAGCATGAGGCCGAGAGG
>DATGDN010000141.1:0-2503 GCA_035310865.1 Pseudolabrys sp.
TGACCGAGCCTTTCCATCACCTCGATCATCACCTTCGCCATCGAACGCTTGTCGTAGGGCGCGTGTTTTTCGTCGGCTTGCGGAACGGCTGACCAGCCGTACCCGGGCAGGTCGGGAACGACCAACGAGAAACGGTTCGCCAGCAGCGGCGCCACGCGGTGCCACATCACATTGGTCTGCGTGTAGCCGTGCAGGAGCAGAAGCGGCGGCCCGCTGCCGCCGGTGCGCGCGAAGATTTTTCCGACCGATGTATCGATCCAATGCGAGGCGAAACCGGGAAAGAGATCGGCAAGATCGGGCATTGGGTGCTCTGCACAGACAGCCGGCAACTATACCAGCTTACTTCTCCCGTTCGATCGCACGCCAGCCGATGTCGCGACGGCAGAAGCCGTCCGGCCACTTGATGCGGTCAACCGCCGCATAGGCGCGACTTTGCGCCTCGCGCACGGTTTTGCCCCGCGCGCAGATGTTGAGAACACGCCCGCCATTGGCAAGGATTTTGGCGCCGTCGGCCTTTGTACCGGCATGGAAGATCTCGACGCCCTCGACCTGCGCAGCTGCGTCGAGGCCTTCGATGACCGAGCCTTTTTCATAGTTTCCGGGGTAGCCCTTGGCTGCCATCACCACGGTGAGCGCCGCGTCCGGGTACCAGCGCAGATCGAAATTCTTGAGTTGCCCATCGCGCGCCGCCAGCAGCGCCGGCACCAGATCCGACATCATACGCAGCATCAGCACCTGGCATTCCGGATCGCCGAAGCGGACATTGTATTCGATCAGCTTCGGACCATCTTTCGTGATCATCAGTCCGGCAAAGAGCGCGCCTTTGTATGGCGCGCCTGAACGGGCCAACGCGCGGACCGTCGGATGAATGATCTCGTCAATCACGCGCCGGTTCATATCCTCGGTCATGATCGGCGCGGGCGAGTAGGCGCCCATCCCGCCGGTATTCGGGCCCGTGTCGCCGTCGCCGACACGCTTGTGATCCTGCGCCGATGCAAGCTGGATCGCGGTGTCGCCGTCGCAGAGCGCAAAGAAGGACGCCTCTTCGCCGATGAGGCATTCCTCGATCACGATTTCCCAAGCGGGCGTGCCAAGGCCGCCGCCGAACATCATGTCGATGGCGGCTTCGGCCTCTTGAACGCTTTCCGCAACCACCACGCCCTTGCCCGCCGCTAGCCCATCGGCCTTCACGACGATCGGGGCGCCTTTCTTGCGGACATAGTCCTTTGCCGGTCCCGCGCTCTTGAAACGCTGGTAGGCCGCGGTGGGGATGTTGTTTGCCCTGCAAAGGTCCTTGGTGAAACCCTTCGAGCCTTCCAACCGTGCCGCCCATTTGGTGGGCCCGAACGCCTTGATGCCGGCGGCTTCCAGATCGTCGACGATGCCGGCGCACAGCGGCACCTCCGGACCAACGACGACAAATTCGATTTTCTTCTCCTTGGCAAACGCGATTATGGATGGGTGGTCGCCGATATCGAGCGGCACGCACTCCGCTTCCTGCGCGATGCCGGCATTGCCCGGCGCGCAGTAGAGCTTGTCGGTGAGCGGGCTCGCGGCGATCTTCCAGGCCAGCGCGTGCTCGCGTCCGCCGGAACCGAGAATGAGGATGTTCATGGGGCGCGCAGGCGGCCTTTAGGGGATGGTCGTCATTTGGTGTAGCATGGCGCCTCGCCCTCGCAAGAGATTCGACCCTTATGGCAGAACCCGCCCTCAACAACATTGTGGAATGGACCGTCTCCGAGCTCTCCGCGGCGCTCAAGCGTACCGTAGAGGACGCCTATGGCTATGTCCGCGTGCGCGGCGAGATCTCTGGCTTTAAGGGTCAGCACTCGAATGGGCACGTATATTTTTCATTGAAGGATGAAGACGCGGTTCTGAACGCGGTTATTTGGCGAAGCGTCTGGGGCCGCATGCGAATCAAGCCGGAAGAGGGTCTTGAGGTAATAGTAACAGGGAAAATTACGACTTTCGCGCGCTCGTCGAAATATCAAATTGATATCCAGACGCTGGAGCCCGCCGGCATCGGCGCGCTGATGAAGCTGCTTGAAGAGCGGAAAAAGAAACTCGCTGCCGAAGGCTTGTTCGACGAGGCGCGCAAGCAGCTCTTGCCGTTCCTCCCGGAAGTCATTGGCGTGGTCACGTCGCCAACCGGGGCAGTGATCCGCGATATTCTTCATCGTCTTGAAGATCGCTTTCCCCGGCACGTGCTGGTGTGGCCCGTGCGCGTGCAAGGCGAGACATCGGCGGCGGAAGTTGCGAACGCGATCAACGGCTTCAATGCGTTGCCCGAGCGCGGGTTATTGCCGCAGCCCGAGCTTATCATCGTCGCGCGTGGCGGCGGTTCCCTTGAAGATCTTTGGTCCTTCAACGAAGAAATCGTGGTGCGCGCGGCGGCAGCGAGCATGATCCCGCTCATCTCCGCCGTCGGCCATGAGACCGACGTGACGCTGATCGATTTCGCCGCCGACCGGCGCGCGCCGACGCCGACCGCCGCCGCTGAAAT
>DATGDN010000142.1:0-7508 GCA_035310865.1 Pseudolabrys sp.
GGCTGCGATCACCCCGCTCCGCATGGCCGGTCATCCTTGTGACGGCGGCGCTGTTCGCTGTGATTCATGTGCAATACGACTGGTTCCTCATCGCTCAAGTATTTGCATTCGGCGTGTTGTTCGGATGGACACGGTGGGCCACCGGTTCGACTATTCTGACGATGGCCCTCCACGCCGTGGTCAATCTGGAAGGAATGCTGGAAACGTTTTTGATGCTCAACAGCTGACGGGCGCGGTCGAGTTCTCAAAGCAACGCAGCAATCCGGGCGATGGCGGGATGGTGATTGATGCCAGCCGGCAGACGCGGCAATCCCACGACGCCAATCGATCCCGCGAACCGTGAGATGCTGGCAACGGTATCGTCGAGCTCAACCGTATCGCGCCGATTCTCGCACACGACGATTGCGGCGACGGCCAGCTTTCGCTGCGCAAGCACATCGAGGGCGGTCAGGGTATGACTGATGGTGCCCAGATAGCCGCCGACCACGAGCAGAAGCGGAATATTGAGCTCTGACATCCAATCCAGCACCGTACGGCGGCCATCGAGCGGCACCATGATCCCGCCAACGCCCTCAATAAATAGAGGACCGGTTGCGGCGTTGATTGCCGCGCGGGTGAATTCCACCAGTTCGTCGAAGTCGATCCGGCGTCCTTCGCGCGCGGCAGCAAGATCGGGCGACAGCGGGGCCCGGAAACGCCACGGCGCTATGCGATCAACTTCATCGGCTGTAACCGGCCGCCCGAGAGCTGTCAGCAAAACCGCTGGATCACTGGTATCGGCTACAGATGAATCGTAACCGCTCACGACAGGTTTGAGTGCTGCGACCGGCTGATTGGACTCCCGCAGATAGCGGATGAGCGCAGCCGTTACGAATGTTTTGCCGATATCCGTTCCGGTCGAAGTGACGAAGTAGGCGGCCACGGCTATGCCAATATCTTTTCGCGAACAATGTCAGCCAGGCGCGAAACCTCATCGTCCGGGTGCTGTGCCGTGAACGCCAGGCGAAGGCGGGCAGTCCCTACCGGCACGGTCGGCGGACGAATGGCGACGACGAGAAAGCCCTGATCCTCGAGAAACCGGGAAGCGGCCAAGGCAGCTTCTTCGTCACCGATCACGATCGGTATGATCGGGCTCTGCGCCTCAGAAAGTCCGGCCCGGCTTGTAAAGGCTTTTGCCTTCGCGACAGGCAGCGCGGCGTAGGCGGGATCACGCTCAATCAAATCGAGCGCCGCGATTGCGGCTGCAACGCAGGCCGGGGGTAGCCCCGTTGAATAGATCAGCGTGCGCGCGCGGTTGCGCATGAGTTCGATCACCGGCGCGGACGCACACAGATAGCCGCCATAAGCACCGATCGCCTTCGAAAGTGTACCCATCTGCAATGGCACGGGGGTATGCGAATTGCCTGAGAAGCTCGAGCCGCGTCCTCCGCCGATCACGCCGATGCCGTGCGCATCATCCGACATCAGCCATGCATCGTATTGCTCGGCGAGCGCGAGCAGCTCGTCGAGCGCAGCGATGTCGCCGTCCATGGAAAACACACCGTCGGTAACGATGAGGGCACGATCGTGCTGCGAACGATGTGCATCCAGGAGGGCGCGCGCGTGCGCGACGTCGTTATGGCGGAAGGTCTTTACCTGCCCCCGCGACAATTGCGCGCCGGCGTAAATGCAGGCGTGCGACAGCTCGTCCAGCAAAACGACCCCGTCATGCCCGACCAGGACCGGAATGATGCCCGTATTGGCGAGGTAGCCAGAGCCGAATACGCAGGCGCCCTCGGTGCGCTTGAATTCGGCCAGACGCGCTTCGAGCTTGGCGTAGAGAGGGTGATTCCCGGTCACCAACCGCGAGGCGCCAGAGCCTGCGCCATATTCCTCGATGGCGGCGATGGCCGCTTGCTTGATTGCCGGATGCTGAGTCAGGTTGAGGTAGTCGTTGCAGGAAAACGACAGCAGCCGGCGTCCGTTTCGTTCGACCCAGATGCCGTCCTCGCGCAGCGTCTCATTCAGCGCACGGTAGAGGTGCCGATGCTTGAGGTCATCGAGCTTGTCTTGCGCGAAGGCGTCGAGCGAGTGCATCAGTAACCTTGCAATGTCATGGCGCCGATGCTTAGCACGAATGGGGTAGGGACGCGTCAAATGCCGAGCCGAGCCAGCAAAAACAATGCGATGCCCGGCTGGTATGACGCGGGCCTGGAGCATGTTTGGCTGCCCTATGCCCAGATGAAAACCGTGTCGTCCCCATTGCCGGTTGTGCGGGCGCAAGGCGCCCGCATCGTGCTGGCCGACGGGCGCGAGTTGATCGACGGCATCGCCAGCTGGTGGACGGCATGCCACGGCTACAGCCATCCGCACATCAGGCAGGCGGTGGAGGCGCAGCTTGCCTCGATGCCGCACGTGATGTTCGGCGGGCTCGTGCACGAGCAGGCACTTCGCCTTGCACAACGTCTTGCGCGGCTGCTGCCGGGCGACTTGAAGCGTGTGTTTTTTTCCGACTCCGGATCAGTCGCTGTCGAAATCGCGTTGAAGATGGCGACGCAGTATTGCATCAACCGCGGCGCCCTCCGAAAAAAACAATTCGTTGCGTTCAGGGGCGCCTATCACGGCGATACCCTCGGTGCGATGTCCGTGAGCGATCTGGATGCCGGCATGCACGTAACCTTCGCCGGGGTCTTGCCCGCGCATCAGATCGCCGACCTGCCGGAAGATGCCGCAACAGTTTTGGCACTCGAAAAATTGCTTAAGGACCGTAGCGACGAAATTGCCGGTATCATCATCGAGCCGCTCGTGCAAGGTGCCGGCGGGATGAAGTTCCACAACACGGAGGTGCTTCGTCGTTTGCGTGCGCTTGCAGACAAGCACGATGTCCTCTTGATTTTTGACGAGGTCTTCACCGGCTTCGGCCGGACCGGAACGATGTTCGCCTCCGAGCAAGCGAGCTTCGCGCCGGATATCATCGCGCTGTCGAAGGCATTGACCGGCGGTACGCTGCCGCTTGCAGCGACCGTAGCGACCACAAAGGTATTTGATGCGTTCTGGTCGGACGATCCGGCGAGGGCATTAATGCACGGCCCAACCTATATGGCGAATGCACTCGGCTGTGCGGCAGCGAATGCCTCTGTCGATCTGTTTGAGCGAGAACCCCGTTTACGCCAGGTCGCCGATATCGCTGCTGCGCTCGAACAGGGCCTGGGGCCCTGCCGTGAGCTGAATGCGGTCAAAGATGTGCGCGTGAAGGGTGCTATCGGCGTCGTGGAACTGGATCGCATCGACAATCTCGAAGCGATGCGTGCGCGATTCATCGAGCAAGGCGTGTTCGTGCGTCCGTTTGGAAATGTTGTCTACCTCACACCTGCGTTCACGATTTCGGCAGGTGAACTTCAGACACTGACAAATGCGGTGGTCAAAGTCGTGCGCGAATTCAAACACTGACGAGGAAAAAATGACGTACAGCGGCCCGGCCATCGATACGCATCATCACATCTGGCTTCGCAAGGACGTGGGCTGGCTCGCCGACCCGCCGATCCCGCGCATGTTTGGCGACTATTTCGGGATTCGCCGGGACTATCCGGTCGAAGAATTCATGAACGACGTCAAACCGCAGGGTGTAACGAAATCCGTTCATGTGACGGCGATGTGGGCCCCGGGCCGCTCGCTCGATGAAACGCACTGGCTGCAATCGGTTGCGGACAAACATGGATTTCCGCAGGGCATCGTGTGCAATGCCGATCTTGCAGATCCCGACGTCGAGGCTGCGCTCAAGGCCCAGAAACAGTTTCCGAACCTCCGTGGTGTGCGCCAGATGCTCTATTGGGACACCGATCCGGTCCGGCAAGGGGCGCCGCGCCCGGATTTATGCAATTCACCTGAATTCCGGCGTGGCTTCGCGCTGCTGGAAAAGCACAACCTGCATTTTGAGCTGCAAGTCTACGCCGGGCAGGCCGCATTTGCGGTCGAGCTGATCAAGGCATTTCCGGGCGTCAAGATGATCCTGGTGCACGCAGGCATGCTGACCGCCCGCACCCAGGCTGCGATCGACCAGTGGCGCGCCGCACTCACGATGATAGCGGCGTATCCGAACCTGCATGTGAAGATTTCCGGCCTTGGAATGTACAGCAACGGCGTAACCTTGCCGCAGGCTCGCCAGGTGATCCGCGACGCTATCCAGATTTTCGGCGCCGAACGCACGATCTATGGAAGCAATTTCCCGTTGGAAAAATTGCACGCAAGCTACGCGGATTTCTTTGGCGTGTACCGCACGGTGCTTTCCGAATATACCGAAGCCGAGCACCGCGCGGTCCTGCACGATAACGCGGCCCGATTTTATCGCTTGTGACCTAGAACCCGACGGCGGTCCCGTGCAGGTCATACGCGTCCGCACGCTCGATTTTCACCGTTGCAATTTCGCCGATCCGTAGCGGGCGGTGGCTTGCGACGTAGACCACGCCGTCGATCTCCGGGGCATCGGCCGTTGAACGTCCTTTTGCGACCGATGGCCCGACCTCATCGATGATCACCTTCTGGCGTGTGCCGACCTTACGCTTGAGGCGGCGCGCGGAAATCTTTTGCTGCGCCTGCATGAAACGATGCCAGCGCTGGTCCTTCACCTCGTCCGCCACCGGCGCAGCCATATCATTTGCGGCCGCGCCCCTGACCGGCTCGTACTTGAAGCAGCCGACACGGTCGAGCGATGCCTGCTCCAGCCATTCAAGCAGGAGTTCGAAGTCTGCATCGGTCTCGCCCGGAAATCCGACGATGAAGGTCGATCGCAATGTCAGGTCGGGACATATTTCGCGCCAGCGCGCGATACGGTCGAGCGTTTTTTCCTTGGCCGCGGGGCGGCGCATGCGCTTGAGGACTTCCGGCGACGCATGCTGAAACGGAATATCGAGATAAGGCAGAACCTTCTGTTCGGCCATCAATGGAATGACGTCGTCGACGTGCGGGTAGGGATAAACATAATGCAGCCTTATCCAGATGCCGAGCTCACCCAGCTCCGTCGCGAGGTCGATGAATTTCGCGCGCACCTCTTTGTCGCGCCATTTACTCGCGGCGTATCTGATGTCGAGACCGTAGGCGGACGTATCCTGCGATATGACGAGCAATTCCTTCACGCCTGCGGCGACCAACTTTTCCGCCTCACGCAGCACGTCGGCGGCCGGGCGTGATACGAGATCGCCACGCAGGCGCGGGATGATGCAGAACGTGCAGCGATTGTTGCAGCCTTCGGAAATCTTCAGATAGGCATAGTGCCGCGGCGTCAGCTTGATGCCTTCCGGCGGAACCAGATCGAGAAAAGGGTCGTGCTTCGGCGGTAGCACCTTGTGTACGGCCTCGACGACCGTTTCGTATTGCTGAGGGCCGGTGATCGCCAGCACATCGGGATAAGCCGACGAAATTGTCTCCGGCTCGGCACCCATACAGCCGGTGACGATGACCTTGCCGTTTTCCTTCAGCGCGTTGCCGATTGCCGCCAGGGATTCCGCCTTGGCGCTGTCGAGAAATCCGCAGGTGTTGACGATGACGAGGTCCGAGCTCTGATGCTGACGCGAAAGTTCGTAGCCCTCGGCGCGCAGACGCGTGACGATGCGCTCGCTGTCAACGAGCGCTTTCGGGCAACCGAGAGAAACAAAGCTGACCTTCGGCGCGGCCGTATCGGTTTTCGGCTCAGGATTTACCATTCCCGCAAGGAGCTAATGGCGATTTGGCCGAATAGCAACCCGGATATCGCCGGCGCTACCGATTCCGCATGGCTTCGGCTTGCGCGTAAAATTTCTTCTCCCAGGCCTTCTGGTTGTCCATGCCCTCGCGAATGAAGGGCGTAAACACGGCGAGATGCAGCAACAGCCAGTTGATGAAATTGGCCGGGAAGCGCAGCGGTTTGCGGAAATCGACGAACAGGACCACCCGCGTATGCGGGGTGCGGTTCCAGGCTTCGTGCTCATAAGCGTCGTCGAAAATCACCGCTTCGCCTTCGCGCCAGCGGTAGATCTCGTTTTCGACCCTGATGCCGAGCTGGTCGCGCGGCTCCGGGACGATCAGCCCAAGATGCAGCCGGAGCACTCCGTTGTAGGGGCCGCGGTGGGGCGGCAGATGCTTGCCCGGCTCGAGAATTGAATACATGACCGTAATCAATCCCGGGATGTTCTGGCACAAGCGCCAGGTTTCCGGACAGAGCCTGATGTTGTTCTCGGAGCGGAAGCCGTAGCCGGCAAGCAGAAACGTCTTCCAGCCGCGATCCTGGCTGATGGTCGAAACGTCGGTTGCGAGCTCATGGAAGCCGGGCAATTCATCCTTGCGGATCAGAACACGGTCGAGCTCGGCGCGGATTGAGCGCCATTCGCGCTCGACCAGTTGAGTCCATGGAAAAACTGCGTTGTCGTAAATTGGCGGATTGCCCACCTTGCTCAGCGCGAGATTGAGCCTTTCGGCGCCGGCGACGACGCGCATGAAGAAGCGCGTCACCAGGCTGGGGCGCTCCATCGGCTTGATGCCGGTAGTTCCGAATTTTTGAGCTGGACTTGGGTCGTGATTGGCCCGTTGCTCTGCGACGCTACTCAATGTCGGCGTCCTCCACGTACCCCTCGGGAATTACACGGTTTATTTTGTCACTTTAGCAAGGGATCGCCACAGGCGGAAGTTCCACAAGCATGCTGTGCGTGCGTTGGCGATATGCATCCGATGGCGGTATCGTGGCGATCCACGGGCGACTCGCCATGACGCGACTACGCATTCTCGCCGGGCTGCTTTCGATCGGCATCGTGATGGCCGCCGGTGCCGCTCTCGCCGCCGAAAGTAAGGTGATGTCATGGCGCTACAATGCACACAAATCGGAGCTGCCGTTTCCGCGCAGCGAGCGTGCCGCCTCCGTCTGGGCGTCGGGGCAATGCTGGCGAGAGTGCGGCTCCTATTGCGCGTGGGGAATGGGCGGCTGTCTGCAGCAGGATTCCCAAGGGCATTGCCTTAAGCTCACAGACAGATGCGATCGCTATTGTCAGCGCGAATGCCGGACGTGGGGCGGGCCGTTCCTGCCGATTGAATTTCCGTGGGAATAATGCGGGCCTTAGCTTACTCCACGGCCGTAACCATCACGCTTGTTTCGGCGTCTGCTTTTGCGTTTCAACCGTGCGAAAGGATCGGGGCAGTGGGAAAAGAACGTTTGGCGGCGTTCAGCGACGGTGTCATTGCCATCATCATTACAATCATGGTGCTGGAGCTTAAACTGCCACACGGCGCTGATTGGTCGGTGCTTATTGGGGTGGCGCCAAATTTCATCAGCTACGTATTGAGCTTCGTTTACCTCGCGATTTACTGGAACAATCATCACCATCTTCTGCACACCGTCGCACGCGTTGATGGCGTCATTCTTTGGGCGAACGCTTACTTGCTCTTCTGGCTATCTCTCATTCCGGCTGCGACCGCCTGGATGGGCGACAACTTTTTGGCGCCTATTCCCACCGCTGTATATGGTTGCTCACTAGTGATGCCCGCCATCGCGTGGATTTTTCTGC
>DATGDN010000143.1:0-2613 GCA_035310865.1 Pseudolabrys sp.
GTGAGATTGCAGCGTCAGTGTCGTTTTACCGCCGCTCTCGGCGAGGATGATGGTGGTCTCTCCTTCGAGCAGATGCTTGCCGTCTTTGTCCGTGGCGATGTTCGTGAACACAAGACGTTCCGGCGGAATGACCTCGCGAAACTCGTCATTGCGGCTGCCCCGCATAGGCGCGCTCGATCGTCGCAATATCTAGCTTTTTCATTTTCAGGAACGCGTTCATCACGCGCTCGGATTTTGCAGGGTCGGGATCCGTCATCATTTTCGGTATTGCGGCCGGCACGATCTGCCACGACACGCCGAATTTGTCCTTCAGCCAGCCGCAGGGTCCCTCCTCACCTCCTTGCGTGAGCTTGCCCCAGTAGTAATCCACTTCGGCCTGCGTCCCGCATCGCACCTGAAAGGAGATCGCTTCGTTGAACTTGAAATTCGGGCCACCGTTCAATGCCGTGAAGGTCTGTCCGTTGATTTCAAATTCAACGAACATCACGGATCCCGGCGGCTTCCGGTGAACGTCCTGTCCGGCTTTCGTGTAGCGGCTGATCTTGCCGACCTTTGAATTCTCGAAGATCGAGCAATAAAAGTTTGCCGCCTCCTCGGCTTGTGTGTCGAACCACAGGCAGGGTGTGATGCTTCCGGCGATTTTCATCTTGTTTTCCTTTCAGACGCGAACGTGACTAGGCACTCACCATGGTCTTGAAGCCGCCGACGATCATGCGCTTGTCGTCGAACGGAATATTTTTGGATTTCATCATCGCCTCGATGCGCTTGTCTTTCATGACCTTGGCCATGACGCGATCGCGGTCGGCGCGTGATCGGTAGAGAATGTAGGAGAACACCACCGTCTCACCACGCTTGAGCTTGACGCTGCGCGGGAACGAGGTGCGCTTGCCGACCGGGACGTCGTCGGCGACGCTTTCGCGGAATTCCAGCGCACCGTATTTGCGCCAGATCTTGCCGGCCTGTTTCGCCATGCTGCGATAACGCGCCAATTGTCTGGTCTTTACGGGGAGAACAAAGCCGTCGACATAAACCATCGGTTCATTCCTTTTGTCCGGCGTTATGCGATTTTTGCCAGATAGGTTTCGAGCTGCTCCATGGTGCCGTTCCAGCCTTGCGTCATGCTGTTGCGGTTTGAATCGAAGGTCTGGACCTCCGACGCACTTGTGTTGTGCGGCGCCCATCGAACGGTGAACTTCGTCTTGCCGCCGGGAACCTCCTCGAACAGGAATGTCGAGATCATTTCCAGCGGCCAGCTTTCGTGTCCGGGATGTCGGGTGGTTCCGCCGTTCTCGTCCGAAAACGAGTTGATGAAGACCAGCTTCTCTTGCGGCACGATCTCGCGATAGACGAATTTGCCCCACATGGCTTGCCCATTGGGGGTTTGCAGGCCGTAGTGGTAGATGCCGCCCGGACGCAGGTCCATTTTCGACGCTAGCACCTTGAAGCCCTTCGGGCCCCACCAGTGCTTCATGTGCTCCGGATCGGTGAAGCACTTCCACACCAGCTCGCGCGGTGCATTGAGCACGCGTGACAGCACGAAATCGCCGGGCATTGCATCCTCCACTTCTGTTGGCAGGCAGGCCGAGCTTATTTCTGCTCGAGGATGATCATCCAGTTCACGCCGAACTTGTCGGCAACCATGCCGAAGCGCTGCGCGAAGAATGTCTTGCCCATCGGCATGGTGACTTGGCCGCCGGCTGACAGCGCATTGAACATCTGGTCGGCGTCGGCCTCGTCCTTGGCATCGAGCGAAAGCGCAAAGCCCTTGAAATCGGGATTGCCGGTATTGCGCCCGTCGGAGGCCATGACTCGCGCTTCACCGATCGTAAGCGAAGCGTGCATCACCTTGTTCTCGTTGCCCGGGGAGCACATCGACTTGTCGGGGCTGTCCTTCCAGCGCATCAGCATGTCGACCTTGGCCCCGAGCGACTTTTTGTAAAACTCGATCGCCTCATCGGCGCGGCCGTCGAAGAACAGGTAGGGCTGAACTTGCATGATCTGGTCCTCCTCATTTAGGGCCGGTTTATCGGCCTTTTTGAAATCCGGGGATATCCGCCGTGGAACCCCTTGGGGCATTGACAAATACGTTGATATCAACATAATAACTCCATGTCAAACCCCGGCAGTAAAAATAATGAGCTGCCGCTCGCCGCAACCCACCTGGTGCGTGATAACTGCCTGTGTCTGCACGTTCATCGTGCGGCACGCGCGCTGGCGCGCCGCTTCGATGAAGTCCTGCGGCCGCTCGATCTCACCAACGGTCAATTCTCGTTGCTGATGTCGCTCAATCGGCCGGAGCCGCCAACACTCGGCAGTGTCGCTTCCCTGCTTGCCATGGACCGCACCACGCTTACGGCGAATCTCAAGCCGCTCGAACGGCGGCGCCTCCTGAAAGTCTCGGTCGACAAGGAGGACCGCCGCAGCCGGCGTCTTGCTCTGACGCCGGCCGGCCGGGCGCTGCTGACCAGGGCCTACCCGATCTGGAAAGATACACATGCCGAGATCGAGCGGCTGGTTGGCAGCGCGGGCGAACTGCGCGAGGCATTGCGCGCACTGTCGTGAAAACGTGGGCATCTAGGCGGTCCTTTCTGCCGCCATTGTCGCGACATAGTC
>DATGDN010000144.1:0-4125 GCA_035310865.1 Pseudolabrys sp.
CATCGTGATATTGCTTCTCTATAGCGGCTGGGTGCCGCTATTCCTCAATCTCGGCGGCCATCTGCTGGCGTTCTTCATTATCGCCCTTGCATGCCACGGCGAACTCGCACGCACGCGCCCGTCGCCGCGTCATCTCACGACGTTTTATGTCGCATTGTCATTCGGCGGCATGGTCGGCGGGCTGTTCTCCGGATTGATCGCCCCCTATGCGTTTTCCTGGGTCGCCGAATATCCGATCCTTGCCGTACTCGCGGAACTCTGCCGCCCACTCACGCAGGATATATGGAAGCCATTCAATCGCTGGCTTTGGATGTTCTCGCCGTCGCAATGGCCGCGGCTCGACAGCTGGTTCTGGGCTGGCGCTGTCGTCGTTGCAATCGTGCTGTTGGTGCCGGGCTTTAGTGGCACGCCCATAGATTCCGACGACACTTTCCTTACGGCCGTCGTCATCGCGCTTGCGGTAATTTCGGTTGTTCTTTTTCGAGACCCGCCAAAATCCGCATTCGCTGTCGCAATCGCGCTCATCGCGATCCATATTTATCCGACCGGGGAATCCCACATTGAGATGCTGCGTAGCTTCTTCGGGGTGCACAAGATCTACGAAAGCGATGACGGACGATTTCGGGTACTCAAGCACGGATCCACGATCCACGGTGCGCAGATGATCGCGGACGAGGATGGTGAGCCGATCAATGGCCGTCCTCAGCTGATCACCTATTATCACGATAAGTCAGCCATCAATCAGGTCATTCAGGCGGTCCGCGCACGAAGGGCGGCGCATTTACGTACAGCTGTGATCGGTCTTGGCGCCGGGTCGCTTGCCTGTCGGATCGCTCCCGGCGAGACATGGCGCTTTTTCGAAATCGATCCGACCGTTATTGAAATAGCCCGTGATCCCGAACGCTTTACCTACCTGTCGTCGTGCGCGCCCAATCTCCCGGTCGTTCTCGGCGACGCGCGGCTGACATTCGCGCAGGAGCCGGACCGCGTCTACGATCTCATCATTGTCGACGCCTACTCTTCCGACGCAATTCCCGTGCACCTCGCCACTGCCGAAGCGATGGCCCTCTACAAATCCAAGCTCGCGCCGAACGGCGTCGTGCTGATGCACATTTCAAACAGGCATTTGGAACTCAAGAGCGTGGTTGAGGGGATAGCTGCCGCCAATGGTCTCAAGACCTGGATATGGAGCAACGATACCGAGGAAACGGACGACGATAACTACATCTTCGCTTCTGATGTTGCGATTGTAGCGGAGCGCGCTGAAGACATCGGCGAACTAGTATGGAGCAAGTTCTGGGTGTTGACCGCGCCAGACCCGGCGGTGCGAACCTGGACCGATGATTATTCCAACATCGCCGGCGCGCTCTGGCGCAGGTACAGCAAATAGAATCGCCTGTATCAGGCCGCCTTTGGCGGCAGCCGATGGTTCGGTGTCGAATTGGAAATTTTCAGCTCGTCTTCGTTCATATCGACGGCAACATCGGCGAACAGGGGCGTCGACAAATAACGTTCGCCGGTGTCCGGCAACATGCACAGGATCGTCGAGCCCGGCTGCGCGCTCTTGCACACCTCGAGTGCGCCAGCGAATGTCGCGCCTGCGGTAATTCCGACAAAGATGCCTTCTTTTTGCGCGAGCTCACGACTCCACTTCATCGCATCCGGCCCTGCGATCGTAATGATGCGGCTAATGGCCCCCATCTCGACGGCGTCGGCGGTGATCTTCGGAATGAAGTCGGGGCTCCAACCCTGCATCGGATGCGGCTTGAACACCGGATTGGCTTTGGCTGGTGAACCGTCGGGGTTGCGCTCCTGCTTCGACCCGCTGGAGAGCATTGGCGCGTCGGCAGGCTCGCAGACCACGATTTTCGTGTCAGGGCGCTCCTTCACCAAAACGCGAGCGACGCCCTTGAGCGTGCCGCCCGTTCCGAAGCCGGTGATCCAGTAATCGAGTCTTTCGCCTTTGAAGTCGTCGACGATTTCGCGCGCGGTCGTGCGCGAGTGCATGTCGGGATTGGCCTCGTTCTCGAACTGGCGCGTGAGATACCAACCGTGAGTTTTGGCAAGCTCGACTGCTTTGTTCACCATGCCCATCCCCCGCTCAGCTGCGGGGGTGAGCACGACTTTGGCTCCCAGGAAACGCATGAGCTTGCGACGCTCGACGCTGAAGGTTTCGGCCATCGTGACAACCAGCGGGTAGCCTTTCGCTGCGCAGACCATCGCAAGGCCGATCCCCGTATTGCCTGACGTTGCCTCAATGACAGTCTGTCCGGGCTTGAGCTCACCCGATTTTTCGGCCGCCTCGATGACACCGAGCGCCAGGCGGTCCTTGACAGAGCCCAGTGGATTGAACGCCTCGATCTTGACGAAAAGGTTGATGCCTTTCGGTGCCAGCCTGTTGATACGCACCACGGGCGTTCGTCCGACGGTTTCGAGAATACTCATGAACTTGGCCATCAAATGCTCCTGTTCGGAGATTTCAGACGTTCAGCACGCGCCCGTAGGCATCAAGCACCGCTTCCTTCATCATTTCCGACAAGGTCGGATGCGGGAATACGGTATGTATCAGTTCTTCCTCGGTCGTTTCCAGATTCATTGCGACCACGTAACCCTGAATCAGCTCGGTGACTTCGGCGCCGACCATATGGGCTCCAAGAAGCTGACCGGTCTTTTTGTCGAAAATAACCTTCACGAGACCCTGGTCTTCACCAAGCGCGATGGCCTTGCCGTTGCCTATGAAAGGAAACCGGCCGACGCGGATATCAAGCTTTTTCTCTTTTGCGGCCTGCTCGGTCAGTCCGACCGATGCGATCTGCGGCGAACAGTAGGTACAGCCCGGAATCATCGACTTGTTCATTGGATGGGGATTGAGGCCTTTGATCGCCTCAATGCAGATAACTCCCTCGTGCTCGGCTTTGTGCGCAAGCATCGGCGGACCGGCAACGTCGCCAATCGCATGAATGCCGGGGACGCTAGTCCTGTTAAGTTTGTCGACTACGATGATGCCGCGGTCGGTTTTCACGCCGATCTTTTCAAGACCCAGATTTTCGATATTGCCGACAACGCCGACGGCCGAGATCACGCGCTCGACGGTCATCGTCTGTGATTTTCCGCCTTCTTCGATGGTGGCGGTCGCGCTGTCGCTTTTCTTTTCCAGTTTTGTGAGCTTTGCACTTGTGTGAATTTTTATTCCTTGTTTCTCAAAACGCTTGCGAGCGAACGCCTGGATCTCCTGGTCTTCGGCCGGCAAAATTTGCGGCAGCACCTCGACGACGGTCACCTCGGAACCGAGTGTGCGGTAAAACGATGCAAATTCGATTCCGATTGCGCCGGAGCCGATGACAAGCAGGGATTTCGGAATACGATCTGGGGCCATGGCTTCGAAGTAAGTCCAGACCAGTTTTTTGTCCGGTTCGATGCCGGGCAGCACGCGCGGCCGCGCGCCTGTGGCAATGATGATGTGCTTGGCCTGATAGCTGCCGGCGCCGAGCGCGCCCTTTGGCGCTTCGCCCTTCGAGGCCTTTACGCTGACTTTGCCGGGCGCATCGATTGAGGCCTCCCCCCAGATGATTGCGATCTTGTTTTTCTTCATCAGGAAGCCGACGCCGTCGCTGAGGCGTTTCGCGACGGCGCGTGAGCGCGCGACCACGGCCTTTGGGTCGTAACCGACATTGTCGGCTTTCAGCCCGTAGTCCTTGGCATGCTGAAAATATTGGAAGACCTCCGCCGAACGCAGCAGAGCTTTGGTCGGGATACAGCCCCAATTGAGGCAGATACCACCAAGGTAATCACGTTCGACGATCGCTGTCTTGAAACCGAGTTGCGCCGATCGGATGGCGGTGACGTAACCGCCCGGGCCGGAGCCGATGATCAGAACGTCGAAATTCGTGTCGGCCATTCGCCTGCTCGTCTCCGCACTGAACGATTGAATGTAACCCAGATTGGGCATGTAATGCTTGCCTATAACATTGGGGGAAACGACATGGCCAGAACCGTTGGCGCACTCACCGCCCTGGCGTTTGCTGTTCGCGCAAGTCGCCTCCGGCGCCGAGATCAAGGTCTACAGCACCATTGGCGTCAAGAGCGCACTGGAGGAATTGGCACCGAAATTCGAGACCGGCAACA
>DATGDN010000145.1:0-7317 GCA_035310865.1 Pseudolabrys sp.
GGCCGGGACAAGCCCGGCCATGACAATGGAAGCTATTGTTATCAGACCTTTACACCCTCATCGGCATCAGCACATAGAGTGCGCCTTTTGCGTCCTGGTCCTGGATCAGAGTCGGTGAACCAGGATCGGCGAACTTAAGCAGGGCAACTTCGCCTTCGATCTGCGCGGCGATGTCGAGCAAATAGCGCGAGTTGAAGCCGATATCGAGCGGGTCAGCCGCATACTCGACTTCGATCTCTTCGGTCGCGCTGCCGGAGTCGGGATTGGTCACCGACAGGACCAGGCGTCCGCTCGTGATCGATAGCTTGACGGCACGGCCACGCTCGCTCGATACGGTTGAAACGCGATCAACCGCGGCCTCGAAGTCCTTTTTGTCGACGACGAGGCTCTTGTCGTTGTTGACGGGAATCACTCGAGCATAGTCGGGGAATGTGCCGTCGATCAGTTTCGAGGTGAGCACCACATTGCCAATCGTGAAACGGATTTTTCCGGCCGAAAGCTCTATTGCAACTTCGCCTTCGCCGGTTTCGATAAGCCGCTGGACTTCGCCCACGGTCTTTCGCGGCACGATAATGCCGGGCATGCCGGCCGCACCCTGCGGCAACGGCAGTTCGACCTGCGCGAGGCGGTGTCCGTCGGTTGCCACGGCGCGAAGAGTGCTGCTTTTGGCGGTCCCTGCCACGTGCAAGTAGATTCCGTTGAGGTAGTACCGCGTTTCCTCGGTCGAGATCGCGAACTGCGTCTTGTCGATCAGCCGCTTGAGATCTGCAGCCGCGACCTTGAATGAATGGCTCATTTCGCCGGCGGCGAGATCTGGAAAATCGCTTTCCGGCAGGGTTTGCAGTGTAAAGCGCGAACGCCCGGCACGCAGCGAAAGGACGGCGCGGTCTCCCGACCCCTCCAGCACGATCTGCGTGCCTTCCGGCAACTTGCGCACGATTTCATAGAACATATGGGCGGGGACGGTGGTCGAGCCACCCGGGGAGACTTCCGCGGCGATCGAGTCGGTTACCTCGAGGTCGAGATCGGTTGCCTTGAGGCTGAGCTTGCCAGGCTCAGCCTTGACCAGCACGTTCGCCAAAATGGGAATGGTATTACGCCGCTCGACCACGCGGTGCACGTGACCCAGCGACTTGAGAAGCTCTGCACGTTCGACTGTAACCTTCATTGGGAGACCCGCTTCGGCGCCCTTGAAAACGACCCAGAACCAGGCGCGACGGCCGGCCGGCGGAACGCGGTATGCGAGGCCGGGGAGCAAAGGTGACTAAAGAGCGCGTTTTGTGCAAGGGCGCGTTTTTGCGCCCGGATCATTTCCCCCAGGGCTTCCACAGCACTGAGGGGCTGCGACCCACTAGAGATGCCAATGCCCGGCACGCATGACGTGGGATGGCAGGCGACCACTATTCCTGCAGTTGCCGCTTGAGGATCTCGATTTCCTCGGCCAGCGCCATGTCGTTGCCGACAAGGCCCTCGATCTTGCGTACGGCATGCAAAACAGTGGTGTGGTCACGGCCGCCAAAACGCCGTCCGATCTCCGGCAGCGAACGCAACGTCAAAGTCTTTGCGAGATACATCGCCACCTGCCGCGGGCGGACCACATTGGCGGTGCGCCGTGAGGACAGCAGGTCAGACCGGCTGACATTGTACTGGCGCGCGACCACCCGCTGGATGTCCTCGATCTTGACCCGCTTGGGCTCCTGCGGGCGGATGAGGTCGCGAACCTCGCGCTCTGCCATCTCCAGCGTGACGGCGTGCCCGGTAAGCTTGTTGTGGGCGAGGAGGCGGTTGAGGGCGCCTTCCAGGTCTCGGCCATTGTGCGTAACGGTTTTGGCAATGTAGCCCAGCACCGGCAGCGGCACGTCGAAGGCCGGATGGTGCGTGCGCGCCGCCATCACCCGCGCTTTGAGGATCTCAAAGCGCAATTCCTCACCAAGCGGGCCCATTTCCACGACCAGGCCACCGGCGAGCCGGGACCGCACCCGGTCGTCGAGACTTTCCAGATCCGACGGCGGTCGGTCGGAGGCGATCACCACCTGCCGGCCCGCATCGATCAGCGCATTGAGCGTGTGGCAGAACTCGGCCTGGGTCGATTTGCCCTGCAGGAACTGCAGGTCGTCGATCACCAGCACGCCTATGCCGCGGAGCGCTTCCTTGAAGGCGAGCGCGGTTTGCGTGCGCAGCGCCGATACGAAGCCGTACATGAATTTTTCGGCCGTGAGGTAGAGCACCTTGCGTTCGCCTGCGGCGTTTCCCGCCCAGGTAACGGCCTGCAAAATGTGCGTCTTGCCGAGCCCGACCCCGGAATGAATGTAGAGCGGATTGAACATCACCGCGTCGCCGCGCTTGGCGCCGGCGACCTGTTTCGCCGCCGCATGCGCGAGCGTGTTGGATCGCCCCACAACGAAGGTGTCGAAGCTCAGACGCGGGTCAAGCGGTGAACCTCCGAGCGCCTCGTGCACGCTTGGGTCGCCGACTGCAAGCGGCCGGCCATTGCCACTGCCACTCGCGTAGCGGTTGCCATTATCGCCGATCGCTTGATCGATCTTTGCCTTGGGAAGCACCGCGGATTTCAAAACCGCGGAGCGCACCGTCAATTCGACGCGGGTGACTTTTCCTTCCTGTGCCTGCCAGCAGGCCAGGACGCGCTCTGCGTAATGCGATTGGATCCAGCTCTTGAGGAATCGGGTCGGCACGGACAGGCGTACCGCCCCGTCTTCGATCGCTTCCAGGTCCATGCGAGCGAACCAGCTCGAGTAGACGTCGTCACCAACTTCCGTCCGCAGGTGTTCCTTGACCCGCGACCAAGTCTCTTGATCTCCGCTAGACCTAGACATTGTCTTCTTCTCGATCCGATTAAAGGTGGGACGGACTCGGTTGCCCGACCTGGCGGTGGGACCGCCAACGCGCCGGAAACAGGACGCAACAGCACTCGTTCAATGATGTCGCTGCTGGAAAGGATTTCCGCCGTGCTTTTAAGGTCGGCGGAACGACATCGATGGAAATCGAGGTGTCGCGCCCTCAGTCCGCAGGTGGCGGGGTGGCGCCTCGCATTCCGACCGTGAAAACAGGGGCCGCACAGCGGCTGATATAAATTCTGTATGAATATGAGAGAGGCCGCGCGGCGGCACTGGCGGCGGCAAGGCGCGAACCTGCACTGGACAAAACGCATCCAATGTCATCAACCCTGATCACTCTTCCTGCGCCTGTCATGACGTCACCCCTCGAATAAGCTGCGGTTTTTGCCCCGCGGTTTAGTTTTTTGCCGGCTCTTGGCTGTCCGACCATCAAAAATCCTGATCGCGCTACGTTAGCCCTCATTAAACTTGATAGCGCTGTCGCTACCGGATGGCCTCGACGTTAGAGCGGTTGAATTTGACGCGAGCGGCAAACCAAAACCGTTCTCATCCGCCGATGAGCGTGACGTGGAACCTTGTTTCTGAACGCGCGCGAAGACCTCCCGCGCGTTTTTCAAGATACACAAGCGAAATGCGCGGGCAATGAAATTCACATGGACTGCAGCGACAGATGAAGCGGCCAATGTCCTCGGCAGGCTTTCGAATTCGGAAATAGTTTACCCAACGTGTTGATGAGTCGTATGGAATCTCGTCGCTGAAATTCTTTTTTGGTCTCGAACACCCGTGCAAATTTTTAAAACACCACGGACCTCAAAAATGCCTGTCACATATGCATTTTTGGGGTCCCTGCCTCGCTTTCCCGTTAAGTCTTTATCGTCCCGAAAAAAAATCTGAGCGAATTTTGACGTAACTCCCGGTAAGAAAAGTCAGCTACCGCCGGCACTGCTGCGTCTGCAGCTGCGATCTGAAACAGCAAATGCTTGACGAACAAATTTCTCTGACGGCACGATGACCTTTTGAATACAGTCGCGCGCCGACGGACCGGTTCCAGCCGAACGCGGTCCATTTCGATGTTTTTTACTTGAAATTGAAATGAAGTACGCGCGGAGCGATGTCGCCGCCTACTTGCCGAGCTTGGTGATACGGCGCGCGAGCCGCGACACTTTGCGGCTGGCGTTGTTTTTGTGCATGACGCCCCGTTGGGCCGCCCGCATGATGACCGGCTCGGCCTGCTTGAATGCCGCCAGGGCCGCATTGCGGTCGCCGCTCTGGATCGCTTCCTCTACCTTACGCATCGAATTTCGCAGCAACGAACGGCGTGCTTTATTCACTTCGGTCCGGCGTGCGATCACGCGCGTGGCTTTGCGGGCGGACTTGGTATTGGCCATCAATCTCTCATTCGCGGCTGGCGCCTCGAGCGGACGGTCCGCCAAAGCGACTAGGTTTTACAAGAAGTTGCGGCGGCGAACGATTTCGCCGTCAAGGCTGAGGCTTATAGATAGCCCCTGTGCAGGCGTCAACGCCCGCAAACGCGCCCGTCAGGCCACCCATTTGGCTCGAACCGCGTCGTGGCCTGCGATCACCGAAGCACGATCGGCTGCAGAGAATGGTGCCAGCGGCGGCCTTACGCGTGCAAGCCCCGGATCGCCACGGATATGAGCGAGCAGCGCCTTCACGCCAGACACCAGCGGCTTTCCGTCAAACAGCTTGCGGATTGCCACCGCCGCGTCGAGCGCAGCGGCGTCGCCTTGACTCCACGCGCGCGCGCACAGATCGGCGTTGAGATTGGCGGTCGCCGAGATGCAGCCCGCAAAAAAACCCGAGCGCGCATCGATCAGGCATGCTTCCGTGGACGGGAAGACCGCAAAGTCCTTCGATATAGCCGCCGCGGAACGGGCGAATGCTATGTCGCCGGAGGAATCCTTCAAGCCCACGATGCGGATCGGAAACGATTCCAAAAGACGCTTGATCAATGTGATATGCCAGGCCAGTCCTGACATCGCCGGAAAATGATAAAGGTAGATCGGAATTGGCTTCTGCCCGGTCGCCTTTACCAGCGCATCGATATAGGCGACCAGTCCGTCATCAGGCACGCCCTTGTAGTAGAACGGCGGCAGCACCAGCGCACCGGCAAAGCCAAGCTCGGCAGCGTGGCATGTGAGCGCGACTGCGTCTGATACGGCCGCGGCTCCGGTGCCCACCATCAGGCGATGCAGGGGTAACCCGTTTGCCTTGTAGGCATCCATGACGGCCTTGCGCTCGGCGACGGAGAACGAGGTCGCTTCGCCGGTGGTGCCTAGGACGTTGAGGCCGTCGCAACCGTTCTCGAGCAGGTAGCGCGCCAGATTGACCGCGCGCTTGAAGTCGGGCGCGCCGCTCTCATCGACTGGTGTGGCGACCGCGGCAATCACGCCGGAAAGGGTTTTGGTCAACGTCTTCTCCGTCTGTCTGTCAGACCTCTAGCTAGCCACTCACGTTATAAGCGGCAAGCGCCGCCATGTTGACCAGCTGATTGTCCTTGGCACCGAGCTGGACGATCTGCACCGGTCGGTCGAGTCCGACCAGCAGCGGCCCGATCACGGTGGCGCCACCGAGCTCCTGCAGCATTTTGGTCGAGATCGAGGCCGAGTGAAAAGCCGGCATCACCAGCACGTTGGCCGGGCCCGACAGGCGGCAGAACGGGTAGGCTGCCGCCAGCTCCGGGTTGAGCGCGACGTCGGCGGCCATTTCGCCATCATATTCGAAATCGACACGCTTGCTGTCGAGGATCTTCACCGCCTCGATCACCCGCCCCGAACGCTCTCCGGACGGATGCCCGAAGGTGGAGAAGGCAAGCAGCGCCAGGCGCGGCTCATAGCCGAGCCGGCGCGCAACGCCGGCGGCCTCGATGGCGATGTCAGCGATCTCGTGCGCTTCCGGCATCTCTGTCACGGCGGTGTCGGCAACGAGCACGGTGCGCCCGCGCGCCACCACCACCGACACGCCGATCACGCGATGGCCAGGCTTGGGATCGATGACGTGCCGGATATCCTCGAGCGCGACCGAGAAGTTGCGCGTGACGCCGGTGACCATCGCATCCGCATCGCCGAGCGCGACCATGCAGGCTGCGAAATGGTTGCGGTCCTGATTCACCAGCCGCTGGCCGTCGCGCACCAAGTAGCCGCGCCGCTGTAGCCGCTCGTACAAGAAGTTGATGTAGGCGGCATTGCGCGTCGATAGCCGCGCATTGACGATCTCGATGCCTTCGGAAAGTTCGATACCATTCTCGTGCGCTGATTGGCGCACACGGTCCTCCCGTCCGACCAGAAGCGCGGTGCCGAGCCCCTGGTGTACGAAACTCGCCGCGGCGCGAATGACCTGCTCCTCCTCGCCCTCGGCGAACACGACGCGCTTGGGCTGGCGACGCAGCCGGGCGAACACCTGCACCAATGTCCCTGCGATCGGATCGCGCCGGGCGTTGAGTTGCTGGCGGTAGCCTTCCATGTCGACGATCGGCTTGCGCGCGACGCCGGTATCCATGGCGGCTTTCGCGACCGCCGGCGGCACGGTGGAAATAAGCCGCGGATCGAATGGCACCGGGATGATGTAGTCAGGGCCGAACTTCGGCCGTGCCCCGTAGAGGGCGGCGACTTCGTCGGGTACGTCCTCGCGCGCGAGTTCGGCGAGCGCATGGGCGGCGGCGATCTTCATCTCCATGTTGATGGCGGAGGCGCGCACGTCGAGCGCGCCGCGGAAGATGAACGGGAAGCCGAGAATATTGTTCACCTGATTGGGATAGTCGGAGCGCCCGGTGGCCATGATGGCGTCGTCGCGCACCTCGGCCACTTCCTCGGCGGTGATTTCGGGGTCAGGATTGGCCAAGGCGAAGATGATCGGCTTGGCCGCCATCGACTTGATCATCTCCTTGGTGAACGCCCCCTTGACCGAGAGCCCGAAAGCTACATCGGCGCCCTCGAACGCATCGGCAAGCGTACGCTTGGAAGTCTTGATGGCGTAAGCCGACTTCCACTGGTTCATACCCTCCTTGCGGCCTTGGTAGATCACGCCCTTGGTGTCACAGAGGATCAGGTTTTCCGGCCTGAAGCCGATCGCCTTGAGCAGTTCGAGACAAGCAATGCCGGCGGCGCCGGCACCGTTGCAAATCAGCTTGGTCGTCGCGATCTCGCGTCCGGTCAGGTCGAGCGCGTTAAGCAGCCCAGCTGCCGCGATTATGGCGGTGCCGTGCTGGTCGTCATGGAAGACCGGTATGTCGAGCAACTCGCGTAGCTTCTGCTCGATGATGAAGCACTCCGGCGCCTTGATGTCCTCGAGATTGATGCCACCCCAGCCGGCGCCGAGATAGCGGACGCAGTTGATGAACTGGTCGGGGTCTTCGGTGGAAACCTCCAGGTCAATCGAGTCGATGTCGGCGAAGCGCTTGAACAGCACCGCCTTGCCTTCCATCACGGGCTTGGCCGCGAGC
>DATGDN010000146.1:0-2954 GCA_035310865.1 Pseudolabrys sp.
CGCCGTATGCATCGCCGGACTTTTTTTCGTGGCGACGCTGTGGGCACTCAACCGTTTTGTTCCCCCGTCCGAAAGCGGGCTGCCCGAAGCGCTCGCCACACGCGCCTCACACGTGATCGCGCCGGTTGCGGTTTCTCTGGCCGCGATCGGCCACACGCTCGACACCGCCACGCCGCGTGAATTCGCCGGCAAGAACGACAATCCGGTCACGCAGCTGCTTGGCCAGGCCGAGATCGGGCTGACGGTCTCGCGCGGCACGATGTATGCGACCGGTCAGCCCGGAACGCTGACGATCACGACGCCGCTCAACGGCGACATCCGCATCACCGGCCAGATCGGCAGCACCGCCGGCAAGGTGGTGGGTGGCATCGGCGGAGCGATCGGCGGACTCATTGGCGGCGGCGCCGTCGGCAAGCAGATCGACAACCTGGCTATGAAAACGCTCGATCAGCGCACCGATTTCCACAGCAATGTGCTCGTGACGTCGCGGCCGCAGCTCACGTCTGCCTGGCGGATCGAGCCGAACCTCACTGGCCGCCTCGATTTCGGCGTACGAGGACCAATATTGCACGCGTCAGGGTGAACCTCGGCAACGAGATCAAGTCGGTGCTCGATCCCGTCGTCAGCAACCAGCTTGCCGCATTGCAATCGCGCATGCGCAACGATCCGGCGATCGAGCGCGCCGCGCGCGAGCAGTGGGTCAAGATGTGCCGGTCGATTCCGCTCGGCGGCTGCAAGACGGGGTTGCCCCCGCTCTGGCTGGAAATGCGGCTCGAAAATCCAACGAACGAGATCGTTGATCACGCCTACGTAAAGCGTGCTCCGCGGTTTATTGGCTAGCAGATAGACCCAGTAGTCCGCCATTGGCGGGCGCCAACATGGATTGCCGGGCCAAGCCCGGCAATGACCGTTGAGAGGATGCGATCACGCCACAACCGGATGCAGGGTGAGCGAGACCTGCCCCGCATTGACACCCCTGTCCGCGCGCATACATTAAATGGTGTTCCGAGGGGTGCCCCTGATTTGGGCTGAGAAAAACCCTTTGAACCTGATCCGGGTCATGCCGGCGAAGGGACAGGACAATCGATGTATCCATCGCAGACAATCGCAAGGCTGGTCGGGCCGGTGATGGCGGCCGTCGGCATCGGCATGCTGGTGAACCAGGCGACGTATCGCGAGGCGGCGCAGTTCGTCGGCGGCCTTCCCTTTATCTATTTTTCCGGAATTCTGGCCTTGGTCACCGGCCTCTATATTCTCAATGTCCACAACGTGTGGGCGCCTGACTGGCGCAGCGCCGTCACGGCCGTCGGCTGGTTGCTGACTTGCGTTGGCGCTTTCCGCATCGTCGCACCGCAGTTCTCCAGCTTTGTCGCCAGCGCAATCATCGCGAGCGCGGATTTTTTATCGGTGCGGGCATTGTCCTGCTTGGGATCGGCGGGTTCATCACTTTCAAAAGCTACGTAGCCTGAGAGGGCAACTATGCAGAATTCAGTTTTTCTGACGAAATTGATCGGACCGGTGATGGCGCTGATAGGCGTGAGCCTGCTCGTCAACGAGCTTGCCTTCCGCAAGATGGCGCAGGAATTCCTGCGCAGCCCGTCGCTCATTTTCTTCTCCGGAATGATCCTGATGCCGGCCGGGCTTGCGGTCGTGCTCACTCACAATGTCTGGGCGCTGGACTGGCGCATTATCGTCACACTTCTCGGCTGGATTGCCGTGATCAGCGGCGCCGTCCGTATCTTCGCGATGGATCGCTCCATAAAGATCGGCAAGAAGGCGATCGCCCGCAAGGAATACACAACCGCGGCGGCCGCGATATGGCTCGTGATCGGCGCGGTCCTCTGCTACTTCGGATTTCGCTCGGGAGTAATGTCATGAACAAACCCGTCACCGCCGCAGATCTTGTCACCCCGAAAGTCACGACGGGCCCTCTCCCCGCCTCGCGCAAGGTGTATTCGCGGCCCGAGGCCGCGCCGGATCTGCGCGTGCCGATCCGCGAGATTTCGCTCGATGCGTCGTCGGGCGAGCCGCCGCTGCCGGTCTATGACACGACGGGTCCCTACACCGACCCCGACGTCAACATCGACGTGGAGCAGGGGCTGCCGCGCAACCGCATCGCGTGGGTGAAGGAACGCGGCGGGGTCGAGGAATATGAGGGCCGGCCGATCCAGCCGGTCGACAACGGCAATGTCACCGGTAAGCACCTGGCGCGCAATTTCCCCAATACGCCGAAGCCCTGGCGAGCCTTGGATGGCAAGCCGGTCACGCAATATGAGTTCGCCAAGGCCGGCGTCATCACCAAGGAAATGATCTACGTCGCCGAGCGCGAAAATCTCGGCCGCAAGAAACAGCTCGAGCGCGCCGAAGCCGCGCTCGCCGACGGCGAGCAGTTCGGCGGCGCCCTGCCCGCTTTCATCACACCGGAATTCGTGCGCGACGAGATCGCGCGCGGCCGCGCCATCATCCCGTCCAACATCAACCACGCCGAACTCGAGCCGATGATCATCGGCCGCAATTTCCTGGTGAAGATCAACGCCAATATTGGCAACTCCGCCGTCACCTCCTCGGTCGAGGAGGAAGTCGAGAAGATGGTGTGGGCGATCCGCTGGGGCGCCGACACGGTGATGGACCTATCGACCGGCCGCAACATCCACAACACGCGCGAATGGATCCTGCGCAATTCGCCAGTGCCCATCGGCACCGTGCCGATCTACCAGGCGCTGGAGAAGGTCGACGGCGATCCGGTCAAGCTCGACTGGGAGTGCTACAAGGACACGCTGATCGAGCAGTGCGAACAGGGCGTCGACTATTTCACCATCCACGCCGGCGTGCGGCTGGCTTACGTGCCGCTCACGGCCAACCGCGTCACCGGCATCGTCTCGCGCGGCGGCTCGATCATGGCCAAGTGGTGCCTGTCGCGCCACAAGGAGAGCTTCCTGTACGAGCGCTTCGAC
>DATGDN010000147.1:0-29275 GCA_035310865.1 Pseudolabrys sp.
CGAAGACCAGCATCCTGAACAGGAAAATCCGCGGGGACGACAGCTTGAGTGGATCGAGCTCTTTGGCCATGGGTTTCAATGTTATGCGAATACAGCCCTTGCGGCGCACTATGGCACAGACCCGCGACAGGAAAAAAGGAGTTGCGCCGGAGCCCTGGCGTATCACGATAAAGCTGCCGATTGAGTTGAAATTGCGGTGCTTACGCTGGGCCGGCTGCCTTCAGCAGGGCGAGCAGCCCTTTATGGATCGGCTCGTTGGCGGCGAGAACGTGACCCTTGCTGAATATTTCTTCTCGGCCATCGCAGTCTGTGACGAACCCGCCGGCCTCGCGCACCATGATCAATCCGGCCGCCGTATCCCAGGGGTTCAGGCTTCGCTCCCAATAGCCGTCGACCCGTCCAGCCGCGACCCAGGCGAGATCGAGCGCAGAGGCACCAAAGCGTCTCAGGCCCGCCACGTGTTCCTGCACGGCGCCGATCTCCCTGCGTGACAAGGCGATGTCCCCATGACCGTGGTGAGGTAGCCCGCACGCGATGACGGCATCCGGCAGACGCTTCCGCGCCGCAACGCGGATACGCTGCTCGTTGAGAAATGCGCCCTTGCCTTTCTCGGCGATGAACATTTCGTCGTTTGCGGGATTGTAGATCAAGCCGGCCACGATGGCGCCATCGCGCTCGAGCGCAATCGAGATTGCGAAATGAGGAATGCCGTGCAGGAGATTGGTGGTCCCATCGAGCGGATCGACGATCCACCTATGGCTCTTGTCGCTGCCGTCGCGCCGGCCGCTTTCTTCGCCGAGGAAACCGTAGCCCGGCCGTGCCTTCATGAGTTCGTTAAAGATCGTTTCTTCAGCGCGGCGGTCTGCGGCCGTCACGAAATTGGCCGGACCCTTCAGCGAGACCTGCAATTTTTCCAATTCGCCGAAGTCACGTTTGATGGCACGCGCAGCCTTGCGCGCGGCGGCGATCATGACATTGAGCAGGGCTGAATGCTGCATGGCGCCTGCGGTCTGCCCTTGAAGACAGGCGTCGTCAAGGCCGCCGGGCAGCCACGGTTGACAGCCATTTCTTGGCAGACTTGTCTGCCGCGTCGCGTACGGCCTGAGTTTGTTTTGCGGCATAGACGTCGAGGTCGGGGTCGCTGTTGCCGCCTTCCTTCGAGACAAGATGCCATTTGATGGCTTCGGTCGGGTCCGCAGGCATGCCGCGGCCGGCCATAAGGATTCGCGCCAATCTATTTTGAGCGATCGGGCTGCCTAGATGCGCGGCTTTCAGAAACAGTCGAGCCGCCGCGGCCTCGTCCTTGGGAGTGCCGTCGCCGTTGAATTGAGCGATCGCGAATTCTATCATTGCGTCGAGATTGCCGCCGACAGAGGCCTGCTGCATAAGGCGCGTCGCCTTGCTGGCGTCCTTCGGCACACCGCGGCCTTCTTTGTACAAAGTAGCGAGTGCGTACTGCGCCTCGGGGTTGCCGGCTTCCGCTGCCGCGGCGAACAATTCACCGGCGCGTTTGAAATCCTGCGGAAATTGTTGACCTTGCAAATAAAGAAGGCCGAGGTCGTAGGCGGCGCCGGGATGCCCGAGTTTGGCGGCGGCGTCCAGCAGACGCGCAGCTTCCTCAAGGTTGCGCGGGCCGGCGCGGCCTTGGTAGCTAAACATCGCAAGCGCAAACAGTGCGTCGCGGTCGCCTTTGGCGGCGGCGAGCTTGTACCACTGAGCTGCCTTAGAGTCGTCGCGTCCGACGCCCAGTCCTTGTGCGTAGAGTTCGCCGAGCAACGTCATGGCGGCGGGATCGTCTTGCTGGGCGCGTTTGGTCGCCTCATTGAACGCGGTGAGATAATGGCCGCGTTGGAAGGCGCCATAGGCGACATCGACGTTGGATTGATCCGTGTCGGCCGAAGCGTTCGACGCCGGCGGCGGCACCGGCGGCGATGCTTTTTTCGTCGTCTGTGCTGTCGCTGTCGTCGCTATGGCGACTGCGACGATGGCACTGAATCCGACAAAAAAACGAACGAGCAGGCTCATGTGACCGGGTCCGCAAGCCGGAGAAGGCGGGACGCTTCGGATACTGTTTCCGCAACCAAGCGCGGATCGCCCCATATTACGTCGCCAATCGCAATGAAGTCGGCACCGGCACTGACAAGGGGCGTGACGCTATCGATTGATGCCGCGTATGCGACACACGCAATCTCAAACACTTCCGCCCACCAGGCGACACGCTCCTCGACGGCCGCGAAGGCCGGGCATTTGCCGGTCGGGTCCGGCTCCCCGAACATCACATAGTCGGCGCCTTGCTCGGCGGCGAGCATTGCATCATGCCGGCTGACCAGTCCGCCGACACCGGCGATGCGCTCGGGTTTGAGAGTTTCGAGGGCTGCGGTGAAATCCGCGATTCCACTGAGGTGCGCGCCATCAGCGCCCGAGCGTGCAACGAGCCGGACCGCGCCATCGAGCAATAATGCCGCACCTTTATCCTGTACCGAGGGTGCCAGTGCCTTCACGCGGTTGATCAGCGTACGCTCATCGGACGCAGCAAGACGCAGCAGCACGGCCGCAATGTCTCCGGCGTCCAGTGCCGATGCCAATTGGGCCGAAAATGTAGACGCATTCGCAATCGGCGGCGTCATCAGATAGAGCCGGGGCGCCGGCCGTGGGGCCGGATCTCTAGGTCGCGAAGCCATGACATCCGGATGCTAGCCCAATCGGGCGGAAAATTGACACCTGCATCGTCACTTGGCCGCGGCGGCGCAGGCCTTCGAGAAGCGGGCGAGTTCTTGTGCCATGGCGTCAATCGCCCCATCCCAATCGCCGATTTTCGGCTGTCGAAACAGCCTCGCCGTTGGATACCAGGGACTGTCATTGCGCCCACGTAACCACCGCCAATCCTGAATGTGAGGCACCAGCCAAAGTGGCTTTGCCATCGCGCCGGCTAGGTGAGCGACTGCGGTATCGACTGCGATGACGAGGTCGAGATCGCCGATCGCCGCTGCAGTCTCGGCAAAGTCGGTGACCAACTGATCCAGGCGGATGACCGGCAGCCGTTCAAGCGCCGCGATTCCCGATATTCGCGCTGCAAACTGACGAATTCTACGCCGCCGGCGGACAGCAGCGGTTCAAGACGAGACAGAGCGATACTGCGATTGTGATCATTCTTATGAGTTGGCTTACCGGACCATACCAGCCCGATCCGCGGCCTGCGAACGCCCGCCAGTCGTGCGCGCCAGGCTTGGGCGCGGTCAGCGGGCGCATGCAGATATGGCACTGGTGCCGGAATGGTATCGATCGTCGTGCCGAAGGCGAGCGGCAAGCTGAGAAGCGGGCAGTGGACATCGAACTGCGGGAGCGGATCGCCGCGGCGGAACGTGCCGTCAACATCCTTCATTTTTTCAATGAGCGGTCTCAGGCCGTCGGGCAATTCAAGGATGATCTTGCCGCCCTTCATGGCCACCATCGGCAGGTAGCGGACGAACTGAATGCTGTCCCCGAAACCCTGCTCTGCATGCAGCAGGATCGTTTTGCCGGTCAGCGTCTCGCCGCGCCACTGCGGCTGGGTGAACTCGCGCGGCTGCTGTTCGCCTTCGCGCCGCCAGCGCCATTCATAGCCGGGCCAGCCGCGCGCAAAATCGCCAATCGAGAGACAGAGCAAAGCTCTTGTTCCAGTGCGCCTCGGCAAGATCGGGATCCAATTCAATGGCCCGGTCGAAGCTTGCAATTGCCTCTTCCGCACGGTCGAGGTACCGCAGTGCGTTGCCACGGTTGACCCAGGCATAAGTGTTGTTCGGCGTTATTGCCAAAGCGCGGTCGAAGTCGGCCAGCGCTTTTTCCGGACGATTGAGCTCGATCAGCGCATTGCCACGATTGTTAAAGCCCTCCGTGTACGAAGGCTTGAGCGCGAGCGCGCGATCGAACGCGTCGAGCGCCTCGCGATGCCGGCCCATCTCGCGCAAGGCATTGCCGCGACTGCCGTGTGCCTCGGCAAAATCCGGCTGGACGGCGAGGGCGCGGTCGTAGTCCGCAAGCGCTGCCACATAGGTCTTCATCGCGTAGTTTGTGTGCCAACCAGCAGCGCGGCGTCAGGTTTTATCGAAAGCGCACGGTCATAGCTTGAAAGGGATTCGCTGTAGCGCTCCAGCTCTCGCAAAGCGCGGCCCCGATTGGCGAGTGTTTCGACGGCGGATGGCGTCAGCGCGATTGCGCGATCAAAGCTTTGTACGGCGCCTGCCGGCTGGTTAAGCTCCAGCAGCGCGTTGCCATGACTGAGGTGGCCCAAGGCAAGGCCCGGGTTGAGCGCGAGCGCCCGCTCCAGGCTGACCAGGGACTCACGACTGCGTCCGAGCATGCGTAGCGCGTTTGCCCGGTTGACCAGGGCGTCGACAAATTCCGGCCGATGCGCCAAGGCCCGGTCGTAGCTGGCCAATGCGTCCTCGGGGCGGCCCAGATCGATCAGGGAATTTCCGCGATTGTTGAATGCTTCCGCGTAGTCGGGCGCGCGGCTACGGCCCGCTCGAAACTGGCGAGTGCATCGCGTGGGCGCTTGAGCGCACGCAAGGCGTTGCCGCGATTGTTGAACGCTTCAGCGTAGTCGGGCTTGAGCGTGATGGCGCGATCGTAGCTCGCGAGTGCGTCTTCGTGCCGATCGAGTATCGCCAGAACCATGCCGTAGTTGGAATGTGCGGCTGCCGATCGTGCGTTGGTTTCGAGTGCGCGCGCGATCAGTTTGAGCGCTTCGGCATGCTCGCCGCGTTGATGCTTGAGGACGCCGTAAAGGTGCAGCGCGTCGAAATGGCCTGCATCGACATCGAGGACGCGCCGGTAGAGCGCATCGGCTTCGTTCAGCTGCCCGCGCTGATGATGCGCAACGGCCTGTCGCAGCGTGTCCGCGACGCTGGAATTTCCTGAGTTCGGCCTGGGCTGCGGTTTGGACATGGCCTCGATGAGGTTGCGAACTACTGCAAACGCAACGTCACCGCGCCGGCGCTGCCGCCGGCGAATCATACAGGAGAGTATTCGCCCGGATTCCCTCGTCCAAGCGGGGCCGATTGTCACGTCGGCAGCGGCACCGGACCCATGTCTTTCGGGACTCTGTAGCCCTTTTGCACGGCCGGGCGCGCCGCAATGGTTTCGTACCAACGCTTGACGTTCGGATACAGCTTCATGTCGATCGTCTGCCATTCGAACCGCGAGATCCACGGCCAGATCGCGATATCTGCAATCGAATACTGGTCGGCGACGAATTCGCGGCCCTCCAGCCGCGTATTGAGCACCTTGTAGAGCCGATGGCCCTCCTTCAGGTAACGCTCTTCGGCGTAGGGCGCCTTGCCTTTGTTGTACTTCACGAAGTGATGTACCTGGCCAAGCATCGGCCCCGGCCCGCCCATCTGCCACATCAGCCATTCGATCACGCGGTAGCGGCCTTCACCTGACTTCGGCATTAGCTTGCCGGTCTTGTCGGCGAGATAGATCAGGATCGCGCCGGATTCCATCAGCGCGATATTCGTGTCGCGATCGACGATGGCCGGAATGCGGTTGTTCGGCGCGATCTTCAGGAACTCGGGCGCGAACTGCTCTTCCTTGGAAATATCGATCGGATGCACCGTGTAGGGTAATCCAAATTCTTCAAGAGCAATTGAAACCTTGCGGCCGTTGGGAGTCGTCCAGGTATAGAGATCAATCACGTTTCATATCCTTGCATGCGTGAAAATTTTCGGAACGTCGAAGCAGGGGAGGCGTTGTCAGGCGAGGCTTCTTAGCAGGAGGCGACCATGAAGCTCAACGTCCTCGCACTCGCGCTGGCCGCGAGTGCGATTTCAGTTTTTGCGGCCAATGGGCAGACCGTGATTGAAGAGCGGCGCGATCCGGCGGTGGTTATCGAACATGACCGTCCGGATGCGTCGGTCACGATCGAAAAGCGCGACGCTCCTATCGTAGAGAAGAAAACCATTACCAAGGAAACGACCGGTTCTGGTGATTGCGACTCCAAGACCGTTCACAAGGAAGACATCACCGGTTCCAAGACCATCACCAAAACCAATTGCGACTGATCCCGCATGCAACGGGGTCAACAAAGTGAAAGGCCGCGCTGTGACGCGGCCTTTCGCACGTCAGGCCGCCTTTTTTTCCAAATCGGATTTCCACTGGCCAAGGGCGGCGAGGCCATTCATTTTGGCGCGGTGAGAAAATGCCCGCTGCGCGGCGGCGACGTTTTCGGATTTTCCCTTCCATGTCGTTTGCGGTGCGTGCTGCAAGGCGCGGCCGTAAGAGAAGGTCAACTTCCAGGGCAAATTGCCAATCTTGTTCATTGCGTCGAGGTGGGCCGTGGCCTCCTCGTCGCTCTGGCCGCCCGAGAGGAAGGCGATACCCGGGACCGCGCTCGGCACGCACTCCTTCAGCATCTTGACCGTTTTTTCCGCGACTTCCTCGACCGAAGCGCGTTTCGCACTCTTCTTTCCCGCGATCGCCATGTTCGGCTTGAGGACCATGCCCTCAAGGGCAACACGATTGTAGAAAAGTTGCTGGAATGTCTCTTTGAGAACCCATGTGGTGACGTCGACGCAGCGATCGATATTATGATCGCCGTCCATCAATACTTCCGGTTCGACGATCGGCACGATCTGCGCCGTCTGGCAAAGCACGGCGTATCTCGCAAGCGCATGAGCATTCGCGTGGATGCAGGTCCAGGTCGGAATCCCCGCGCCGATATCGATCACGGCCCGCCACTTTGCGAAGCGCGCGCCTTGCTCGTAATATTTCGGCAGCCGGTCAGCGAGCTTGTCGAGACCGATCGTGACAACTTCGCCCGGGCACATCGGCAAGGGCTTCGTCCCTTCGTCGACTTTGATGCCGGGGAATGCGCCAGCTTTCTTGATCAACGCGACCAGCGGCGTTCCGTCCTTCGCTTTCTGCCAGATCGTCTCGTCGTAAAGGATCACGCCGGAAATGTGCTTCATGCCCTCGGTCGACCGGAAGAGCATCTCGCGATAATCGCGGCGGCTGTCTTCTGTTGATTCAACGCCAATGGCATCGAAGCGCTTCTTGATGGTGCCCGTGGACTCGTCCGCGGCCAGGATGCCCTTGCCGGGCGCCACCATGGCCTGCGCCACTTTGTTCAATTCATTGAGATTCATCATTCCCTCCATCGCATCCGTCAAATCCCCCCGACAGCGCTGTTCGACGTCATTTTACCCGCAACACCTCGACTCCGGGCAAGGCCTTGCCTTCGAGCCATTCAAGAAAGGCGCCGCCTGCGGTCGAGACATATGTGAGACGGTCGGCGACACCGGCGACATTGAGCGCCGCCACCGTGTCTCCACCGCCCGCCACAGAGACAAGTTTGCCGGCTTCGCTCAGTTCCGCAGCCGCCTCCGCGACTTCGACGGTGCCATTGTCAAACGGTTCCATTTCGAACGCGCCGAACGGACCGTTCCACACCAGCGTCTTCGATCGGGCCAGCACCGAAACGACCTGCTCAATGCTGCGCGGGCCGATGTCCAGGATCATGTCGACGCCGTCGATCTTGTCGACGTCGACGACGCGGGATGCCGCGTGCGCTTCAAATTTCTGCGCCACAACAGCGTCGGCAGGCAGCACAATTTCGCGTTTGGCCGCCTTTGCCTTGTCCATGATGTCGCGCGCGGTGCCGCTGAGGTCGGCTTCCACGAGTGATTTGCCGACCTTCTTTCCTTGCGCGAACAGGAAGGTATTTGCCATGGCACCGCCGATGATCAAGGTATCCACCTTGTCGAGCAGGTTGCCGAGCAGGTCGAGCTTGGTCGAAATTTTGGCTCCGCCGACGATTGCCGCCAGCGGCCGCTGCGGATGGTCCAGCGCCTTCGAAAGCGCCTCAAGCTCCGCTTGCATCGTTCGGCCGGCGTAGGCTGGAAGCTTATGGCCAAGGCCTTCTGTTGAAGCATGTGCGCGGTGCGCGGCCGAGAACGCGTCGTTCACCCAGATGTCGCCAAGCTTCGCCAGTTCCGCAACGAAAGCGGGATCGTTCTTTTCCTCGCCCGCATGAAAGCGCGTGTTCTCGAGGCAGATGATGTCGCCGGGCTTCATGGCGCCGACCGCGCGCGCTGCTGGCTGGCCAATGCAGTCATCGGCGAACTTGACCGGCCGCTTGATGATGCGTGCGACCTCGGCAGCGACTGGTTTGAGGGATTGCTTGGGATCGCGTCCCTTCGGCCGGCCGAAATGGGAAAGCAGAACGACCTTGCCACCTTTGTCGGCGAGCTCGGTTATCGCCGGCGCCGCGCGTTCGATACGCGTGGCGTCGGTCACGACGCCATTCTCGACCGGCACGTTCAGGTCGACGCGCAGCAGAATGCGCTTACCCTTCACGTCAACGCGGTCGAGCGTTCGAAATTCAGTCATAGCCGCCCCGGAGCGACCGTCAGAGCAACTTGCCCATCGCGACGGCTGTATCCGCCATTCGGTTGGAGAAGCCCCACTCGTTGTCGTACCAGGACATCACGCGCACCAGCGTGCCGTTCATGACCTTGGTCTGGTCCATGTGGAACGTGGACGAGTGCGGGTCGTGATTGAAGTCGATCGAAACGTTGGGATCGTTCGTGTAGGTCAGGATGCCTTTGAGTTGCTGCTCCGATGCCCGCTTTATGGCGTCGTTGACCTCTTCCTTGGTCGTCTGCTTCTTGGCGACGATCTTGAGATCGATGACCGATACATTCGGTGTCGGTACGCGGATGGAAACGCCATCGAGCTTGCCCTTGAGCTCAGGAAGCACGAGACCAATGGCCTTGGCGGCGCCGGTCGTCGTGGGGATCATCGACATCGCAGCCGCGCGCGCGCGATAGAGATCCTTGTGCAAGGTATCGAGCGTCGGCTGGTCGCCCGTATAGGCGTGGATCGTCGTCATGAATCCGGTCTCGATACCGACCGCGTCGTTGAGCACCTTGGCCACCGGTGCCAGGCAATTGGTCGTGCATGAGCCGTTAGAGACAATCTTGTGATCCTTGGTCAACTTGTCGTGGTTGACGCCGAAGACCACGGTGAGATCGGCGCCATCGGCAGGTGCCGAAACCAGCACGCGTTTTGCCCCGGCCGTCAGATGCATGGAGGCCTTGTCCTTCGCGGTGAAAATGCCGGTGCACTCAAGCGCAATATCGATGCCGAGATCCTTCCAGGGCAGTTTCGTCGGGTCACGCTCGGCAGTGACCTTGATGGCGCCGTTTCCGACGCTGATCGTGTCGCCTTTGACCGTCACTTTGCCGGGGAAACGGCCGTGCACGCTGTCATACCGCAGCAGGTGAGCGTTGGTTTCAACCGGACCAAGGTCGTTGATGGCAACGACTTCGATATCCTTGCGGTCGGCTTCAGCGATGGCACGCAGGATATTGCGGCCGATGCGGCCAAACCCGTTGATGGCGACGCGTACTGTCATGAATCGCTCCCGGCTTATCCGAACTTTCGCGATATATAGTGCTTCGTTACATCTTCCCAAGTTTGGATAATGCCGCACGTGCGATCGCTTCTGCGGTAATTCCAAACTTTTTGTACAGTTCCTTGTATGGCGCGCTGGCGCCGAATGAATTCATGCCAATGAAAATGCCATCGGAACCGATGATGGCGTCCCACCCCTGACGCACTGCCGCTTCCACGCCGATCTTGACGCGCGCATCGCCGATGATGGCCCGCCGGTACTGCTCCTCTTGCTCCTGGAAAAGCTCCAGACAGGGTACCGAAACCACCCGCGCGGCAATCCCGCGGTCCGCCAGCAATTTTGCGCCATCAACCGCGATCGCGACTTCGGAGCCGGTCGCGAAGATAGACACCTCAGATCTGCTTTCCGGGCCTGCAATTTCATACGCGCCGCGTGCGCAGATATTGTCGGCATCGAACCGGTTGCGCAGCTGCGGCAGGTTTTGCCGCGTGAGCGCGAGCACGCTCGGTCTGTCGTCGGCTTCGAGCGCGAGTTGCCAGCATTCCGCCGTCTCCACGGCGTCACATGGCCGGAATACCATCAGGTTCGGGATGGCGCGCAGTGCGGCAAGATGCTCGACCGGTTGATGCGTCGGGCCGTCTTCACCAAGGCCGATCGAATCGTGCGTCATGACGTGGATGACACGCTTGCCCATCAGCGCCGCGAGCCGGATCGCCGGCCGGCAGTAGTCGGAAAATACGAGGAACGTTCCGGAGTAGGGGACGATACCGCCGTGCAGTGCCATCCCGTTCATGGCCGCGGCCATGCCGTGTTCGCGGACGCCGTAGTGAATGAAGCGCCCGGAGAAATCGGCTGCCGAAATCGCTTTCATGCCCTTGATACGCGTGTTGTTGGAGCCGGTGAGATCGGCCGAGCCGCCGATCATCTCCGGCAGAGCCGGGATCAGAGCTTCGAGCGCAAATTCGCAGGCCGTGCGCGTTGCGATTTCCTTCGGCTGCGCCGCGAGCTTTTCCTTCACCGCGCGAACCGCCGCGTCGAGGGCTTGTTGCGAAATTTTGCCGTTCATGCGGCGCTCGAACTCCGCACGCTGCTTGCCATCAAGCGCGCCCAGCCGTTTTTTCCAATCCGCGTGCATACCTTGTGCGCGCGTGCCCGCCGTGCGCCACGCCTTAAGAATATCGGATGGCACCTCGAACGGTGCGGATGTCCAACCGAGCGTTTTACGTGCACCGGCAATTTCATCAGCGCCGAGCGGAGACCCATGCGATTTTTCCGAACCCTGTTTGGTCGGAGCGCCGAAGGCGATCTTGGTCTTGCAGGCGATGAGGACCGGCCTGTCGGACGACTGGGCCTTCTCAAGCGCGGAATTGATTGCCGCAGGGTCGTGACCGTCGATGCGTGACGCGCTCCACCCGGCCGCCTCGAAGCGCTTGAGCTGATCGACGCTGTCAGCGAGCGACAGCGCGCCGTCGATCGAGATGCCGTTGTCGTCGAATAGCACGATCAACTTGTTCAGCTTGAGGTGTCCGGCAAGCGCGATCGCTTCTTGGCTGATGCCTTCCATCAGGTCGCCGTCGGACGCGATCACATAGGTCCTGTGATTGACCAAGTCGTCGCCGAACACATCGGCGAGATGCCGTTCGGCGATCGCCATGCCGACCGAATTCGCGAGTCCTTGCCCGAGCGGGCCGGTAGTCGTCTCCACGCCGGGTGTGTGGCCGTATTCCGGATGACCCGCGGTGTTCGAGCCAAGCTGGCGAAAGCGCTTGATCTGATCGATCGTCATCGCCTCGTAGCCGGTGAGATAGAGCAAGGCATAGATCAGCAGGGAGCCGTGCCCGGCCGAGAGCACAAATCGATCGCGATCGGGCCAGGCCGGATCGACCGGGTCGAATTTCAAAAAGCGCGTGAAAAGCACGGTTGCCACGTCGGCCATGCCCATTGGCATGCCCGGATGCCCGGACTTGGCCTGCTCGACTGCGTCCATCGCCAGCGCACGGATCGCATTCGCCATGCTCGAATGGGCAATGGCGGAACCAGCGACCGGTTGCTCGCGACGCTCTAGGGGCGCCGCGGCTGCCGTCGGCGAGGCTTTTGCGCTCATGGAATGGGGCCTTTTGGCGGGGTGGATAGCATGTAAGTCCCCTGAGTCAATGTGACCGGCCGGCTACCGGGCGGCCATTCACAGGTCTCGAAAACAACTGGGCAAATCGTCCGCCGAGCGTTGACGTCACGGTCGCGCAGCACGTAAGATTTTTTGTCTAAATATCTGCCGCAACAAGAGTTTTTGTGCGGGTCAGGCCATGAGTGAGCAAAGCGCAATCGATGCCGCAGTCAAGCGTTTAGCGCTTGCGCTCGACGCGCTCGATGCCGCGGTTGAACGGCGGAAGCAGGCCGATCGTAACGAAGAAGGCCTCGCCGCTCAGGTTCAGGCACTTGGCGTCGATCGCACCCGGCTGGCTGCCGCGCTCGACGGAGAGGCGGCGAAATCGCGGCGGCTGGAGACCACCAATCGCGAGGTCGCCGAGAGACTGGATGCCGCAATTGCGTCAATCCAATCGGTGCTGGATTTGCACGAGTGACGTCATGACACAGATCAACGCAACCATCGCAGGCCGCCAATTCCGACTCGCTTGCGAGGATGGGCAGGAAGATCAGCTTCAGTCGCTCGCGAAGGATATCGACCAGCGCATCATCGATCTGCGGCGCAAGTTCGGTGAGATCGGCGACACGCGCCTGACAGTCATGGCTGCGCTGATGCTGGCGGACGAGCTCGTCGAGGCCACGCAGAAAGTGCGGCGGCTGGACGAAGAGATCGCCGCCTTGCAGGACGCTCGCCATGACGCAGCTGACCGTGCCCGAGCCGCATCCGACGCCGTGGTGGGAGCTTTCAATTCCGCTGCAGAACGGATCGAAGGCATTACGAAGAAGCTTAACCAAACCGTCGCCAATGGCGGCAGTGTAGCCATAGGCTGAGCTTATCGCGACGAGTGGCGCCGTCCCGGTATAACCACTACATTCTGGCGGCGGGGCTGCGGGGCGCGTCAGGAGACACAATCCCCGGGGCCTTATCGATCCTTAAGGGAGCTGTCCCTGGCCGGGCTCGTGGGTTCGGTCATATGGCGCCCACCTACTTTCGTAGGGAACCCGGGATCGATGCTCCAACGGTCATCGCGGCTCCGCACTTAATTGCAATGACAAATATCGCCGAAACGGATTCACCAAAAGCACAACTTCGCCAGCAGGCGTTCTCGCGGCGAGATTCCCTGCCGGCTGCCGAACGTGCTGCAGCGGCGGAGACGATTGCGGGCCGTCCGCTTCCTGTAACAATTTCACCGGGCATGATCGTTTCCGGCTTCTCGCCGATGAAGACGGAGATCAACCCGCTGCCGCTGATGCGCAAGGTCGCTGCACTCGGCGCGCGTCTGGCGCTTCCTGCAATTGCGGGCCGTGGCAAGCCGCTGACTATGCGGGCCTACGCTTTCGGCGATGAGCTTGCGCGCGGACAGTGGGGCATCCGCGAGCCGAAATCCGATGCACCTGAGGTTGCACCGGACATTCTCATCGTGCCGCTCGCGGCGTTCGATCGCGCCGGACACCGTATCGGTTATGGCGCAGGCTACTACGACATGACGATCAATGCGCTGCGGGCAAAGAAGAAAATTGTTGCCATGGGTATTGCTTTTGCCGTCCAGGAGGTTGCCTCCGTCCCTGCCACCCAACGCGACGCGCGCCTCGATTTTGTGTTAACGGAGCGCGAGATCATCGATTTCCGCGAGACGAAATAGCGTATGCGTATCCTCTTTATCGGCGACGTCGTCGGCCGTTCCGGGCGCGCCATCGTGACCGAACGGCTGCCTGGACTCATTTCCGGGTGGAAACTCGATCTCGTCGTCGTCAACGGCGAGAATGCTGCCGGCGGGTTCGGCATCACCGAAGTGATTTATAACGAACTGATCGATGCCGGCGCCGACGCCGTCACGCTGGGCAATCACGCGTGGGACCAGCGCGAGGCATTGGTCTTCATCGAGCGCGCGCCGCGCCTCATTCGCCCGCTCAACTATCCGAAAGGCACGCCGGGACGTGGTGCCGCGCTGATCGACACAAAAGGCGGCAAACGCGCGCTGGTGATCAACGCCATGGGCCGGATCTTCATGGACCCCCTCGATGATCCCTTCGCGGCGATCGAGCGCGAGCTTTCTGCCTGCGCGCTCAAATCAGGGGCCGACGCGATCGTCATCGATTTCCACTGCGAGGCCACCAGCGAAAAGCAGGCGATGGGTTATTTTGCCGACGGGCGCGTAAGCCTGGTCGTGGGAACCCACACGCATGCCCCCACCGCCGACGACCGCATTCTTCCGGCGGGCACCGCATTCGTCTCCGACGTCGGCATGACCGCCGACTACGATTCCATTATCGGGATGAACAAGGACGAGCCGCTCAATCGGTTTCTGCGCAAGTTGCCTGGCGCGAAATTCGAGGCATCGAATGGCCCGGCGACGCTATGCGGTCTCGCGATCGAGACTGACGATGCGAGTGGACTTGCGCGCAAAGTCGGCCCAGTCCGCCTTGGTGGTATCCTGCAGGAAGCCCGCCCAAGCTTCTGGGCCTAAATTTTCAATCTGCGCGGTTGACCCCGAATCGCGGCGATGATTCGGTAGGCAGCATTGATTCGCCGGCATGTGCTGGGTCCGGCATCGCGACCTCGGCACGGGTGCACATGGCTCTCTACGTCAATAGCAACCTCGCGTTGGAGTTGCCGGCAGATTCTGAGCACCAGGTGAGGGCGCCTGAGGCGGCATCCGATCCGCGCGGAGCTCGCAACCCAGTTCATTCCCTCCGGCGCACGCGTGTTCGATCTCGGTGCGACTGCCGCGATGCGCGCTTTGCTGCCGAATGGTTGCACTTATGTCTCGGCTGACCGCGCCGGCAAGAAACGCGGCGCGCGCTCGGGTGATTTGAATTCCGGCGAGTTCCCCACCGAAGCGGCATCGCAATCCGACGTCATCGTAGATGCTCGGCGTCCTGGAGCGCGTCGCGGATGTAGAAAGCCTGTTCACCCATCTACGCTTCTGCAAGCGCGACATCATCCTGAGTTATTGCCCGACGGATCTTGCAAAAGACTGCGACCGCGCCGCGCTTGGCTTCGTCAATCATCTGAGCCTCTGCGACCTGGCGCTTCTGTTCGATCGTTACGGCTTCCGGATCGAAAGCACCGCACCGATCGATGCGACGCAGATGCTGATGCGGGTGACGCCCGCGGAGCGGCTGGCCCCGGTTACATCCTGCAACGTCGCCGTGATTTCGGGCGATCGTTCAAACGATCTCGGCGCGCGGCTCGGCCGCCAGATGATCAATGCAGTGTTGCCGGGCGAGTGTGCAGTTCATCATCTGACCGCCGGCACGCTCAAGCACGCAAGACACGATTACGATCTGGTCATTCTCGGCGCCGGAAGCGGACTGTTCCCGCCGCTCCTCGGTGAAGGCGTGCTCGATGTCATTGCCCGTGCCAAGGCGGCTATCGGCATATTCGGTACAGAGGGCCGTGAACTGATCGCCCGACCGGTATTCAGCCGCATTCTCGATTGCCTCGACACATGGTTTGCGCGTTACGAGGACGACGTGTTGATTTATGGGCGCGGCCGCAACAACGTCGTTCACGCCGGCGACTGGCTGATCGACCAATTCCCGCTCGCACGTGCCACAAACGACGAGCCTTTGGTCATCAGCGGTAATCTCGGCCCCGAGTTTGCCCTCGACCGCGCAATTAGTACCATCCAGCAGCACAAGCAGGTCTATTCGACCGTGCCAGCCGCTTTATTGTGTGCGCTCACCTCGGCCGACCTCGCGGCCTACGCCGACATGCCGGCGCAGCAGCCTGATCTTGCCACAGGCCAGTTCCGCAGCATGTTGATCGACATCTTTGGCCGCACCTATCCGCAGCAGAAATTCTTCCTCGTGGATCGTGATGCCGTCGTCCGCTACAGGACGCGCGTTCACGACAACGTGGCGACGATCGGCGCACGCATCGGGGCCTTCCTGCGAAACGTCGCGGTTGCGGCGTAGAGAGGAATTTGGTCCAAGGTTGTAACGGCGCAGTTTATTTTCCCGCGCAGCCGGACTATATAGCCGCCGGCATCAACAATCATCGACGTCTGCTTATGGCCGGTCATTCCCAATTCAAGAACATCATGCACAAGAAGGGGCGCGCGGATAAGGCGCGCTCCAAGCTGTTCGGCAAGCTTGCGCGTGAAATCACGGTCGCCGCCAAGCTTGGCATGCCGGATCCCGCGTTCAATCCGCGCCTGCGTGCGGCGATCCTCGCGGCCCGTGCCGAAAACATGCCGAAGGACAATATCGAGCGCGCAATCAAGAAGTCGCAGGGTGCCGACACCGAGAGCTATGACGAAATCCGCTACGAGGGGTACGGCCCCGGCGGCGTGGCCGTGATCGTGGAGGCGCTGACCGATAACCGGAATCGCACCGCGGGCGAGGTACGCGCGATTTTCTCAAAGAACGGCGGGAACCTCGCCGAGACCGGCGCAGTATCCTTCATGTTCGCTCACGTCGGCGTGGTCGAATACGATGCCAAAGTCGCGAGCGCTGATGCGATGCTGGAAGCGGCGATCGAAGCGGGCGCCGAGGATGTGACGTCCAACGAAGACGGCCATCAGATCATCACGACGCCAGATTCTTTGAACGACGTCGCCAAGGCACTTGAGGCAAAGTTCGGCGAGCCGCGCAAGTCCTCGATGCTCTGGAAACCGCAAAATACCGTGACACTTGACGACGAATCCGGCGAAAAGATTCTCAAGTTGATCGATTCGCTCGATGACAGCGACGACGTGCAAAATGTCTACGCCAACTTCGAAGTCTCCGACGCGCTGGTGCAAAAAATGAGCGCCTGAGCGTTACGCGCCGTTGAATTCGAGAATATAAAGTCCGGCATTGTAGTCGGTAGCGTAGATCAACCCGCCGGCGTCGACAAAAACATCGGCCGATTGAATTACACGCGTGCGGTTCGGCCGCGTGTCCGCAAGCGCTTTTGGCTGCGGCGGAACGAGGGCGCCCAACTCCTTCGGCGCAAACTGATTGGAGATATCGAAAGCACGGATGCCAGCGTTCTGGTAGGTCGCGAAAATCAGCTGCGAGCTGACGAAGCTGCCCGACCGGTTCTCGTGGATATTGTGTGGTCCGAAGTGTCCGCCCTTGGCTTTGTAGTCGGCCTCGGCCGGCGTCGGAAAGGTTGAAATGCTGACCGGGTTATCAGGCGTGCGATTGTCGAAAACCCAGATCAGCTTGAGCCCGTCTTCCTGGTGATCGAGCACGGCTTCGTCGAGCACGACCAGCAGTTCGCGGTCGGGCAGCGGCAAGCAATTGTGCGTGCCGCCGCCGAACGGCGGCGACCAGTTCCTGTGCACGATCAGTTTGGGCTTGGAGCGATCGGCAATATCGAGCACCACCATGCCGGCATCGCGCCATGCGGCGTAAGCCGTGTCGCCATTGACGATCGGGTGGTGAAGACCATAGCGCCGCGCCGCGGGCCACGATGGGGTCTCGCCGGCAGCCAAATTCATGCCGGGGATCCACCAGCGTCCGGCTTCGCGCGGCTGCGCCGGATCGCTCATGTCGATGGTCATGAACATGTAGTCGGTGAATCCGTCGAGCAAAACCGATGCGTAGGCCCAGCGCCCGCCGGTGTACCAGGCGCGGTGGATGCCGCCGCCTTCCACGGGCATGAATCCGATGCGCCGCGGCGCTTCCGGCTTTGAGATGTCGTAGACCGCGAGACCGGCGCTCCAGTCGCGTTTCCGCCTGGCTTCGGCGGTGCCGACGGTCTTGCCGAGTGCGCCGCTGTAATAGGCGCGCTCGTCGGAAAATTCGGCGGCGGCGAACATGTCCTTGGCGTGGATGACGAGCAGCAGGTTCTCGTGGACCTGCAGGTGGATGTTCCAGGTGTTTGCGGGCGCCGCGACATAGTTCACCCCGCGCGGATTCTTCGCATCGCGGACGTCGATGACGGAGAAGCCTTTGGAGAACATGTGACCGACATACGCGAAGCCTCGATGCACCATCACCTGCACGCCGTCGGGCCGGCCGCCCTGATCGGTATGGCCAACAATGCGCATGTTGCGCGCGTAATCCGGTTTCGGAAGGTCGGTCATCTGTATGCGTCGAGAAAATGTGGCACGGCGATCCAGTCGAGCATGGCGCCGTCGCTTTGCAGCAGTGCATGCATGCGGCGGTCCTCCTCGGTGTTCAGATTGACTCCCAGATGGGTGCCGAGCTTGCGGCCATGCATGACGATATTGTTGCCGATTGGCTGGCGCTCGGCGTTGTAGGCTTCCAGTGCCTTGTCGACATCATCGTGTCGGTTCAGATGCTTCGCCAAAGCCATTGCGTCGGTGCCGGCCTTGGCCATCCCGAATCCCATATGCGGCCGAGCGTTTGCCGCCGCATCGCCCACCATGGCGACCCGGCCATACGTAATCGAGGACGCCGTGAAATCGTAAATCGGCGTGATGAAAGGCTGTTTGATCTTCATGACCGCGTCGAGCAGTGGCGGCGGCAGGATTTCGCGCGCATCCACATGCATTCGCGCGATCAGATCCCTGCGCACAAGCGGCGGTGGCACCGAGTATTCGTGCTGCACGCCTTTTTCGTCCACGCACATCTCACGCAGCTTCGCGGCATCGGCAACGCGATACCAGATGAAATTGAAGCGGCGTTGGCCCGGCGTGAGATCGTCGTTGAAACCGGCAATCGGGTACGTGATCACCTGCTGTTGCTTGGGCAGGTAGAAGGTGAACAGAGGATAGATGCTGTTCAGCGTCTCCGGCGCGAGATCGGCTTCGTTCGGCGCGCCGCGCCAGATGTAGTACCCGGCGTATACCGGTTGCACCTCTGGCGCCATCTGGGCACGCACGCTGGAACGGATTCCGTCGCCGCCAACCAGAATATCGGCATGCTCGACGCGCCCGCCGGAAAACTGCACGCGCACGCCGCCCTCGTCCTGTTCGACATGCTCGAAATTCCAGCCGAGATGGTAGTGCACCCCGTCGATGGTCGCGCGCAGGAGTCGTTGCAGGCGATCCCATGAGGTGAGGACCTGCCGTAGTGGCCGCTCGTCCGTGACGCGGCCCTCCCGGTCGATCGCAATGCGCTTGGGCACTTCGATGCCGAGCATGTCCGTGCCGGCGCCGCTCGCCTCCAGCGCTTCCAGCAGTTCGGGGTGCCCGGTGATGCCGGCGCCGCGCCCGACCAGTTCGACGGTGGAGCGCTCATAGACGTCTACATCCCAGCCGATCTGGCGCAGGAACGCGGCGGTAAACAAACCTGACATGGAGCCGCCGACAATGACGGCCCGGCGATTGCGGCGACGCGAGGAGGTACCCGGCATGGCGCGAAAGATAACCGCTCATGCCGCGCTGTCCATTGTAACCGTCGGGAACGGGATAACCGGGCCGACGGTGGCGCAAAACCCGCTAGGCGGGGGCCGGGGGCGGGGCTATCAACGGGGAGCATGGCCCGGCATCCGATTCGCATTCTCGGTATCGATCCGGGGCTCCGCCGCACCGGCTGGGGCCTGATCGAGGCCGACTGCAACCGGTTGATCCACGTCGGCTGCGGCTCGGTTGAGACCAGCGATCGCGCCGAGCTTGGAGTCCGCCTGCTCGCCATCCACGACGGATTGCTCGCGGTGATTGAGCAATACCAGCCGCACGAGGCGGCGGTGGAGGCGACCTTCGTCAACACCAATGCGGCGGCAACGCTCAAGCTCGGCCAGGCCCGCGGCATAGCAATGCTGGTGCCCGCCAAAGCCGGACTGGCGGTTGCCGAGTACGCACCGAACCTAGTGAAGAAGACGATCGTCGGAGCCGGCCACGGCGAGAAGGCGCAGATCCGCATGATGATCGGCGTTCTGTTGCCGAAGGCCGATCCGCAATCCGAAGATGCTGCCGACGCGCTGGCCATCGCGGTCTGCCACGCGCATCATCGCACGAGTACGGTGCTGAGGGTGGCTGCGTCATGATCGGCAAGCTCAAGGGCATCGTCGACAGCTATGGTGAGTACTACATCATCCTGGACGTCGGCGGTGTCGGATATCAGGTGCATTGTTCGGCGCGCACGCTGCAGGCGCTGCCGTCGCCCGGTGAACCCGCCACGTTGTCGATCGAGACCTATGTGCGCGAAGACCAGATCAAGCTGTTCGGCTTTACAAGTGACATCGAACGCGAATGGTTTCGCTTGCTGCAGACCGTGCAGGGCGTCGGCGCCAAGGTCGCAATGTCCGTGCTTGGCACCTTGAAGGCGTCCGAGCTCGCATCGGCAGTCGCGATGCGCGACAGGGCGATGGTGGCGCGGGCGCCCGGCGTCGGGCAAAAGGTGGCCGAGCGCATCGTCACCGAACTCAAGGACAGGGTTCCGGCTTTCGCGAATATCGATCCGGCGGTGGTGCACCTTGCGGGCGCGCTCGATGAGAAACGTGCACCGCGGCCGATGGCCGACGCCGTTTCCGCGCTGATCAACCTTGGCTATGGTCATCCGCAGGCCGCCGCCGCCATTGCCGCCGCCGCGCGAAATGCCGGTGAGGGAGCGGACACCGCTACATTAATCAAGCAAGGCTTGAAGGAATTGGCGAAATGAGCAGTGCGCCACGCCTTGTCACACCCGGCACGCGCGACGACGACGCGGATGCCTCGCTGCGGCCGCAGCGTCTGTCCGAATTCATCGGTCAGGAGCAAGCGCGCGCGAACCTAAGCGTGTTCATCGAAGCGGCGCGCGCGCGCAAGGAAGCGCTCGACCACGTGCTGTTCGTCGGCCCGCCCGGCTTGGGCAAAACCACATTAGCGCAAATCCTCGCGCGCGAGCTGGGCGTCAATTTCCGCGCCACGTCCGGCCCAGTGATCGCCAAGGCGGGCGACCTCGCGGCACTGCTGACAAACCTCGAGCCGCGCGACGTTCTGTTCATCGACGAGATCCACCGGCTCAACCCGGCGGTCGAGGAAATCCTCTATCCCGCGATGGAGGATTTCCAGCTCGACCTGATCATCGGCGAGGGTCCGGCTGCGCGCTCGGTGAAGATCGACCTGTCGCCGTTCACCTTGATCGGCGCAACGACGCGCGCCGGGCTGTTGACCAACCCGCTGCGCGACAGATTCGGCATTCCGGTGCGGCTCAATTTCTATTCCGAGAAGGAACTCGAAGAGATCGTCAATCGTGGTGCACGTGTGCTCGGCATCGGCATTGCGCCCGACGGGGCCAACGAGGTTGCCCGCCGCGCCCGCGGCACGCCGCGTATCGCCGGCCGCCTGCTACGGCGTGTGCGCGATTTCGCTCATGTCGAGGGTGCCAAGACCATCGACCGGAAGACCGCCGACCGTGCGCTGTCGGCACTCGAGGTCGATGGTGTCGGCCTCGACGCGATGGACCGACGTTACCTCAAGACCATTGCGGAAAACTATAGTGGCGGGCCGGTGGGTGTCGATACGCTGGCGGCGGCGCTCTCCGAGCCGCGCGATGCCATCGAGGACATCATCGAGCCGTTCCTGATCCAGAAAGGTTTCCTGCAACGCACCCCTCGCGGACGGTTGCTAACCGGACTCGCGTTCCAGCACCTCGGCCTGCCGGAGCCCGCCCGCGACGGCCAGTTCGGCTTGTTCGGAGGGGACGACTAGATGGCGGCGACCTACGAAGGCGGCTGCCACTGTGGCCGCGTGCGGTTTCGCGTGACAGCCGACCTCGACCGCGTCACCTATTGCAACTGTTCGATATGCACGAAAAAAGGCTTCCTGCATCTGATCGTTGCACCCGAGGCTTTCGAGCTTGTCAGCGGCAAGGGCGATCTGGCCACTTACACATTCAACACCGGCGTCGACAAACATACCTTCTGCAGGCACTGCGGCATCCACGCGTTCTATGTGCCACGCTCCGACCCCGACAAGATCGACGTGAACGTGCGTTGCCTCGACGGCATCGATCTGGCCACTCTCTCGGTGCGGCCCTTCGATGGCCGGCATTGGGAGGAGGCGATGCAGAAAGAAGTGCCGTGGCGATGAGCAATGCGTTGGACGGAGAAATCCGCGCCGGCCGGCACCATCAGGCCGTGCGCGTATACTACGAGGACACGGATTTCTCGGGCATCGTCTACCACGCAAGCTACCTGCGCTTCATGGAGCGCGGCCGCACGAACTATCTGCGGCTGATCGGCGCCGACCACCGCGCGCTGTTCGAGCAGGCCGAGAAGGAGGCGCCCGGTTTTGCTTTCGTAGTTCGCCACATGAGCATCGATTTCAGGCGGCCCGCACACATGGACGACGTGCTCGACATTGTCACCGCTCCGGAAGAGGTGAAGGGCGCATCAGTGACGCTCAATCAGAAGGTCAAGCGCGGTGATGACGTGCTGGTCGAAGCGCATGTGCAGGTTGCATTTGTGTCCGGCGGGCGCGCGAGGCCGATCCCGAAGCCATTGCGCGTCGCCATGAAAGCCGACCAGGAATCGGGCGGCGCTGGCTGAGGGCGAGTGTTATATTCGCCATATGGAACAGAGCTTCGCCCTTTTCGAAACGGCAATCGGAACCTGCGGCATCATCTGGACCGCGCGCGGCGTCTGCGGCGTGCAGTTGCCGGAGAAAGATACAGCCGCGACGCGGGCGCGTGTGCGACGGCGTCACCCTTTGGCGCGCGAAGTGCCGGCTCCACCCGAGGTGCAGCGTGCGGTGGACGGCATTATTGCGTTGCTTGCCGGTGAAAGGCGCGACCTGACCGGCATTGCAATCGACGACGACGCATTGCCGGAATTCAACAAGCGGGTCTATGCGATCGTTCGCAAGATCCCGCCCGGCGCCACCATGACTTATGGCGACATCGCCGAGCGCCTCGGCGACAAGACATTGGCCCGTGCCGTCGGTCAGGCCATGGGCGAGAACCCGACGCCGCTCATTATGCCGTGTCACCGTGTGTTGGCGGCGGGTGGCAAGACCGGCGGATTCTCCGCTTCGGGTGGCGTGGTCACTAAACTGCGCCTGCTCACCATTGAGGGCGCTGAGCCTTCCGGCCCGACGCTGTTCGACACGCTGCCGCTCGCCGCGCGGCCGCGCGCCCGAGGCTAGCGGCCTCAGGCGGCTTGCTGGCGTGCAACCTCGGCTTTGTAGAGCGCAAGCTCTTCCTTGAGTGCCCTGGCGATGCTTGGCCGCGTCTGCAGCCGCTGCATGTAGCTCGTGATCGCCGGCCACGGGGCGAGATCGATCTTGGTCGCGCCGCTCCAATTGAGCACGGTGAACAGATAAGCGTCGGCGACGCTGAAACGATCGAGCAGGAATTCGCGGCCGATGAGGTGTTTGTCGACAATGGCAAGCCGCGCTTCCGCGAGTCCGGCGGCGTAGGCCTTCGCGTCCGCGGGTTGCTTGGCTTGCAACAGCGGCAGGAACACCGCCTTGTGCAGCTCGGTGCCGATGAAGCACAACCACTGATGCAGACGTGCGCGCTGCATCCCGCCCGCCGGCGCGAGTCCGGCCTGCGGGAAGCATTCGGCGACGTATTGCAGGATGGCGGCGTTCTCGGTCAGCACCTCGCCGTCGTCGGTGCGCAGCGTCGGCACCATACCGAGCGGGTTGATTTGGCAAAAGTCCGATCCGTCCGGCAGCCGCTTGTTGCGGTCGCGCTGGATGTAGTGCACGTCGGCGCCGGCCTCGTATAGTGCAATGCGGGTCGCCATCGAACAGGCGAGCGGCGCAAAATAGAGGTCCATGTCGTGCTCCCTGATTTGATTTTTGTACTATTTCGTATGAAATAACTGGCGTCAAGGATTTTTTGCGAGATGGTACAAAAAACATCCAAAACCCAAGAACGCCGCCGCCGCGGGCGGCCGCGCGCCTATAATCCCGATACCGCTCTGGCGCGCGCCGCCGACGTGTTCTGGCGGAATGGCTACGACGGCACGTCGCTCGACGATCTGGTGGCGGCCACGGGCATGAACCGGCCGAGCCTCTACGCCGCCTTCGGCGACAAGCGCGATCTCTATCTCAAGACGCTCGTCCGCTATCGGGATAGCGCTCGTGCGGTGACGTTGACCCTGCTCGCCGATGATCCGCCGTTACGCGTCTTTCTCGACCGCTTCTACAGGGCCGCGCTCGACCTCTATCTTGCCGGCGCGCGTGGCTGTTACACGATCGGCACCGCCGCAACGCAGGCCACCGTCGACTCCAAGGTGCGCGCATTCCTGGCCGAAGGCGTGCGCAACAGCGATGCCTTTCTTGCGGAGCAATTCAGCAAGGCGCGCGATCGCGGCGAAATTCCGCGCAGCGCAGATCCGGCGATGCTGGCGCAGCTTGCCACCGCCACGCTGCACACGTTGGCAGTCCGTGCCCGCGCCGGGCTGCCGCGCAGAGAGCTTGCCGCGCTGGTCGCAACGGCGATCGAAGTGATCTGCGGCCCGAGGCGCTAACGCCGGCCGCCATCGACGCGCGCCGCTGACTCATGTAAATGCTCATTACATGGCATGGGGCAAACGATACCGAGGCGGCTATCACCACGGCAATCTGAAAGAAGCCCTGGTGCGCGCCGCGCTCGAACTGATTGCAGAGAAAGGTCCGGCGGGCTTCACATTTGCCGATGCCGCGCGCTGGGCAGGCGTGAGTCCGGCTGCCCCCTATCGCCACTTTCGCGACCGCGATGCGCTGCTCGCCGATGTCGCGCGGCGCGGCTTCGAGGAATTTGGTGCGGCCCTGGCGAAGGCTTGGGATGAAGGCAAGCCCGACGTGATGACTGCTTTCGATCGGCTGGGCAAAACCTATCTCGCCTTCGCCAAGCGCGAGCCGTCTTATTACTCGGCGATGTTCGAAGCCGGCGTTGCGCTCGACAGCGACCGCGAGTTGCGTGAAGCGAGCGAGAATGCGTTCGCGGTTCTGCGCGCGGCCTCAGAGAAACTGGTCGCGCTGATGCCGGCGCAAGGCCGGCCGCCCGCGCTGATGGTGGCATTGCACGTGTGGTCGATGACGCACGGCATCGCCTCGTTATTCAGCCGCGGGGACGCCACACGCCGCACGTTGCCGATGTCGCCGGAGGAGTTGCTTGAAGCCGCGGTGCTGATCTACCTGCGAGGGCTCGGCCTCAACGCTTCGGCCGCACGGCGCCGCTGATTGCGCGCACTCCCTTGCGCTTCCACACCAAGCACCAATTTAATATTCGCGCTGCTTGACAGAGGCCCACTATCGGCCTAACTATGTAAATGTTATTTACATTCACGCGAGGCCGACAATGCCTATAACCGCGAAGCTCGATGAATTCGGCAAGCCCGCCTGGATCGTGCTGATGGTCCTTGGCTTCATGGCCTGGTGGCCGCTCGGTCTTGCCCTGCTCGCTTTCACAATATGGAGCGGAAGAATGGGATGCGGATATCACGGCGGCCATGACCGCTGGCAGCACAAGATGGAACGCATGCAGCGCAAGATGGACTGGATGCGCTCACGGATGAGTGGCGGTCCCTGGAACTATGCGCCTTCAAGCGGCAACCGCGCCTTTGACGAGTACCGGGCCGATACCTTGCGCCGGCTGGAAGAGGAGCAACGCGAGTTCCGCGACTTCCTCGATCGCCTCCGATTTGCAAAGGACAAGACCGAGTTCGACCAGTTCATGGCCGAACGCGGCAACCGGCCGGCACCGGACTCTCAGCAGCCCCAGAGCTGAGTGATGTCCCCCTAAGATAAAGGCCGCCTCCGACGGGGCGGCCTTTGCGTTTGCGGCGTTTCGGCAAAGTAACGACTCCTTAACCACAATCGGCGTTGTTAAAGGCGGAAAAGCCCGCTTCCGCGCCCAAGTTTGGCCAAGTTTCGCGGGGATTTCGTATGTTACCGGTGGACGGGACGTACGAACTTCGCGAAACATTCGGTTTTCGGCTTGGCGCGTGGGCGGGATCGTCGCGCGCGCTCGTTGATTGCGGAAATTGCGCCGCGCCGGTTCGATTGACGGACCGGATTAAGCGGAAAGGACCTGCCCATGAATCCTGCCGACGTGGCGCAGTCGGTGCTCCCGCTGACCTCCTCCGATCTTTCGTTGTTCACGCTGTTCTGGAACGCCCATTGGGTCGTCAAGACCGTGATGGTCGGCCTCATAGTCAGCTCGGTCTGGGTGTGGGCGATCGCGATCGACAAGACCGTGCTGTACACCCGCACGCGGCGCTCCATGGACCGTTTCGAGCAGGCCTTCTGGTCGGGCCAGTCTCTCGATGAACTCTACCGCACGGTTTCGACCCGCCCTGCTCATTCAATGGCGGCGTTGTTCGTAGCCGCCATGCGCGAGTGGAAACGCAGCTTCGAGGGCAATACGCGCTCGTTCGGCGGTCTGCAGATGCGGATCGAAAAGGTGATGGAGGTGACTATTGCCCGGGAGGTCGAGCGCCTTGAAAGACGGTTGCTGGTCCTCGCGACTGTGGGGTCTGCAGGGCCCTTTGTCGGCCTGTTCGGCACCGTCTGGGGCATCATGACGAGCTTCCAGTCGATCGCCGCGTCCAAAAACACGTCTCTGGCGGTGGTCGCGCCCGGCATCGCCGAGGCGCTTTTCGCGACCGCACTTGGCCTTGTCGCCGCCATACCAGCGACCATTTTCTATAACAAGTTCGCGGCCGAGGTTAACAAGCAGGCGCAGCGGCTGGAGGGCTTTGCCGACGAGTTTGCCGCCATTCTGTCGCGGCAGATCGACGAGCGCGGGTAGGGGATCATCTTATGGCTGCCAATGCCGGCACGCCGGTGATCGGAAAGCGCAAGCATCATCGCCAGCGGGTGATGAGCGAGATCAACGTTACGCCGATGGTGGACGTGATGCTCGTCCTCCTCATCATCTTCATGGTGTCGGCGCCGCTGCTCACGGTCGGGGTTCCAATCGATCTGCCGCAGAGCCAGGCCAAGAGCCTCGATCAGGACAAGGAACCGCTCACCTTGTCGGTCAACGACAAGGGCCAGATTTTCCTGCAAAATACCGAGATTGCCGTAGACGATCTGATCCCCAAGATGCAGGCGGTGGCGGAGGCGCGCGGCGGCACCGAAGCCCGGATCTATGTCCGCGGGGACAAGAAAGTGGACTATGGCACCATGATGAAAGTGATGGGTCGGCTGTCTTCGGCCGGCTTTCATCGTGTAGCCTTGGTCACCGAATTCGAGCAGGGCGCGAAAGCGCAGTGATGAGAAAGGCGACCGCGATCTCGGCCGGCCTGCATGCGGCGGTGCTGCTGTGGGCGACGCTGTCGTTTTCCGGCAAAACATTCGATGTCACGCCGGCGGAATCGCTGCCTGTCGATCTTGTCAGCGAGAAGGATTTTTCGGAGATGACCAAGGGCGTCAAGGACGCGCCCAAGATCGAGACTCCGAAGCCGCTGGTGGAGAAAAAGGCCGAGGAGCCGCCAAAGCCGATCGAGGAAGCGAAGCCCAAAGTTACCGAGAAGAAAGAACTGGAAGCTGCCAAGGAGATGGCACCGCCACCCGAGCCGCAGCCGCCGAAGCCCGACCCGATCGCCGAAAAACTCAAGCAGCAGGATGAGCCGAAGCAGCAGGCGAAAGTCGAGCCAAAGCCGCTGCCGCCGAAGAAGCCGCCGCAGAAGCAGCAGCCAAAGTTCGACGCCGACAAGATCGCGGCCCTGCTCGACAAGCGCGATCCGCAACGCAACGCCGCCACCGGCATTGAGACGAACGCGACGCCCTCGCTTGGCACCGCCACCGGCATGGCTGCAAAGCTGTCACAGTCCGAGATCGACGCGCTACGCGCCAGGCTTATGGCACTGTGGAATCCCCCGGTCGGCATGCAGGATGCCGAGCAGAGCCAGGTGACGATCCGGATCAGGTTCAGGAAGGACGGCACGCTGGCGACGGGACCGCAGGTCATCACCAGCGGAAGCGGGGCACAATTCAATGCCATGCGCGACAGCGCGGTCCGCGCGGTGTTCGTTGGGCAGCCTTACACGATGTTGCGGCCCGATCATTACGATCTCTGGAAGGAAATCGACTTTACTTTCGATACCAGGCAGATGTTTCACGACCTACCGGCAAGGTAACGCAATCTCGTGACTGAAAACTCCCTTTTCCCACTGAGCCGTCGCCGGCTGCTAGTCGGCGCCGGTGCGCTCGCCGCGCTCGGCCCGCGCCCCGCCAAGGCCGTACTCAACATCGACATCAACCAGGGCAACGTGCAGCCGATGCCGATCGCGCTGCCCGACTTCTTGACCGGCGGGCCTGCGGAAGGCGACACCGGGCGCAATGTCACCGCGGTCATCACCAACAATCTCCAGCGCAGCGGCCTGTTTGCGCCGATCAATCCGGCAGCGTTCATCGAAAAGATCACCAACAGCGATAGCGTGCCGCGTTTCCCGGACTGGCGCACAATCAATGCGCAGGCGCTGGTCACTGGCCGCATCACGCGCCAGGGCGACGGACGGCTGAAGGCCGAGTTCCGGCTGTGGGACGTCTTTGCGGGACAGCAGCTCGACGGCAAGCAGTACTTTACGACGCCCGACAACTGGCGGCGCATCGCGCACATTATCTCAGACGCGATCTATGAACGGCTCACCGGCGAGAAAGGCTATTTCGACAGCCGTATCGTATTCGTTGACGAGACTGGGCCGAAGGATCGGCGCGTGAAGCGGCTCTCCATCATGGACCAGGACGGCGCCGGCGTGCGCTACCTGACCCGCGGCGATGATCTGGTCCTCACGCCTCGCTTCAATCCATCGACGCAGGAGATCACCTACATGTCCTACGGGCAGGGTGATCCGCGCGTCTATCTGCTCAACATCGAGACCGGCCAGCGCGAGATCGTCGGCAATTTTCCGGGTATGACTTTCGCGCCCAGGTTTTCACCGGATGGCCAGCGCGTCATCATGAGCCTGCAGCAGGGCGGCAACGCCAATCTGTTTGTGATGGACCTGCGCTCGAAACAAACCACGCGTCTCACGGACACGCCCGCCATCGACACCGCTCCGTGCTATTCACCCGACGGTTCGCGAATCAGCTTCGAAAGCGATCGCGGCGGCACGCAGCAGATCTACGTCATGTCGGCCAGCGGCGGGGCCGCACAGCGCATCAGTTTCGGCGAGGGTCACCATTCGACGCCGGTCTGGTCGCCGCGCGGCGACTACATCGCCTTCACCGGCCAGGCACGCGGCAATTTCTCGATCGGAATTCTCAAGCCCGACGGCTCTGGCGAGCGCGTGCTCACGCAGGGCTTCCACAACGAAGGCCCGACGTTCGCGCCGAATGGACGCGTGCTGATGTTCTTCCGGGACGTGGGGCAGGGGCCGTCGCTCTATACCATCGACATCACCGGACGGAACGAATTGAAGGTTCCCACGCCCAGTTATGCTTCGGATCCGGCTTGGTCACCGCTTTTATCGTGATTGTCGTGACCCGGTATCGATCGAGCCATGGTCTAGTTTGCGCTCTTACAGCAAAACGCCCGCCTTTGAAGCCGGGCGTCCTGCATAGAGGTTTCAGCGTCGTTATTCGGCGGGCTGGGCTCGCGCACCCTTCGGGCTGCGCCGCATCTCGTCTTCCAGCCAGAGGCTATGATGCTCCTTGGCCCAATTGATATCCACGGTGCCCTCACCCATGGCCTCGAAGGCGCCTTCCATGCCGATGGTGCCGATATAGATGTGACCGAGCATGGCCGCCACAAACAGCACCGCGACCACGGCGTGAATCATTTGGGCATATTGCATCGTATCGATCGTGGTGCCGTAGAACGGGAACATCAGGACGTAGCCGGTAATCGCCACGCCAGCACCGCCGAGAACCACGATCCAGTAAATCGCCTTTTGCCCGCCGTTGAAGCGATAGGCAGGCGGATGATCATCGCCCACGATGCCGCCGCCACGCTTGAACCATTCAACATCGACGG
>DATGDN010000148.1:0-8777 GCA_035310865.1 Pseudolabrys sp.
CCATCGCGAAAATTCGCTGAACGATGACAGCGCGGTCCGGCAGTGCGGCAAACGCCTTAGCTTCGTCGTTCCACGTGAGCCAAGCGGGTGCGATCCGCGTGAACGGCTTCGACAGCGGTTCCCCCGAAATGAGCCGTTTTCGTTTCGCGGCCCATGCTTCCGCCACACGCCCTGATTTCTTGGCGCTCTCTTGGTACCCATTCCACATCGCAAACAGCGATTTCATGATGAGCATTGGATTGTCGCGCAGTGCGGCGCGGGTCCAAACTTCACGGTCCTTGAGAGTGACTACGGTAATTCCCGCGTTGATAATCACCTGAAAGATAGGCAGTGCTTCCCACGGCCCCATGCGGGACAGCCTGTCGAAATCCTCCACAAGAAGGTACGAGCCCGACTCCACTAGGCCGTCCTCTAGGGCGCGTCGAAACGCGGCCAGTTTGCCAGTGGTGGCGTTCGCGCCCTTGAAGGCCGAGACGCCCAAGTCGTGGAAGGTAAGTTCCTCATCCAATTCCAGCCCCTTCTCTAAGGCGTAGCTCCGCGCCGCCTCCAACTGGCGTCGCTGGCTATCGCCTTTTTCGCATGAGCAGGTCCCTCGCATCGTTTGCCACTAACGACATACAAGGAATATTGTCGGCCTGCCCGACAAAGCCGTTTCGGAAGCAAAAGAGCGCGTGCGCGCGGCACTGATTGCGTCCGGCCTCGCACTGCCGGCGCGACGTATTACCGTCAATCTCGCTCCCGCCGGCCTTCCGAAGGAAGGCAGCCACTACGATCTGCCGATCGCGCTTGGACTGATGGCGCCGATTGGCGCCATTCCGCACGATGCACTGAGCGGTTTCACGGTACTGGGCGAGCTTGGGCTTGATGGTTCGATTGCACCGGTCGCTGGCGTGTTGCCGGCAGCGATCGGCGCCAACGGACGCGGGCAGGGTCTCATCTGTCCGAGCGCGTGCGGACCGGAAGCGGCCTGGGCAAGCCCCGAGATCGAGATCGTCGCCGCGCAATCACTTATCCAGCTCGCCTCGTGCTCATGGACCTGCAAATGCCGGGTATGGACGGTCTGGAAGCCACACGCCGGATCCGCGCAGCCGAAGCGGAAGCCGGCGACACGCGCACGCGCATTGTTGCGCTTACCGCCAACGCGCGAACGGACGACCACAAAACGATCCACGACGCCGACCTGGACGGGATTCTGCTTAAACCGCTCGACCGAGAGCGCCTGCGTGAGATATTAGAGGCGGCTTCGAAGCCCGGGGCCAACCCGCTTGCGGCCTGATGCCGGTTTCCCCACATTGTCATAATTCCGTGTCTGGCCCGTGGTGTAGGGGGTATCACCAGTTGCCACGATGAGTCGCCTGCTCTGAATTCCCGGCCAATTTCAACTATTTCTCGCCCAAAGGGACCAAAACAGGACCTCGAATGCCCATGGCGACTCGCGCCAGCCTTCAGCCGCGCAGCCTTTTCGAGCGCCTCCGGCCAGCACCCGCAGGGACCGGGATACCTGGATTAATTTCGTCATTGCAGGCCTACGGAGGTCTACGCGCATGGGCTGCCCGCGCACATCGCCCTTCACAAAGCTTGGGCCGGATTGGCTCGCTGGAAGTGCGCCTGGCTCAAACCGCAGCCGAAGTGCGCCAGGCGCAAAAGCTGCGGTATCGGGTTTTTTACCGGGAAGGCCCGGCGATCCCCAATCCCGCGCGGTTGCTCGCGCGGCGTGACATCGATGCCTACGACGCAATTTGTGATCACCTGCTGGTGGTCGATCATGCAGCGGACGACCGCGGTGCATTGAACCGCCCAGCCGCGGTCGGCACCTATCGGCTGCTGCGTCAGCCGATCGCTGAAGACCATGGCGGGTTCTATACCGCTGGCGAATTCGAAATCGGCGCCTTGGTCGCCCGCCACAGCGATCTTCAATTCCTCGAGCTGGGTCGTTCTTGCGTGCTCGCGCCCTATCGCAACAAGCGTACCGTCGAACTTCTCTGGCACGGCATCCATGCGTACATCTTGCAGAATCGTTGCGACGTGATGTTCGGGTGCGCGAGCCTCGACGGCACCGATCCGAAACGATTGGCGCTGCCGTTGTCATTTCTTCATCACTATGCGCCGGCACCGGAACAATGGCGCGCGCGGGCGTTGCCCGAGCGCTATGTCGATATGAACCGGATGTCGAAAGAAGCCATCGATCCGAAAGAGGCACTGCGGGCGCTGCCACCGTTGATCAAAGGTTATTTGCGGCTCGGCGCCTATATCGGCGACGGCGCAGTGATCGACTATGAGTTCGGGACCACCGACGTGCTGATCGTTCTGCCCGTGTCGGCGATCAAGCGGCGTTACCTCGAGCATTTTGATCTTAGCCGCCGCGCGGCGTAGAGCGGTCTTTTTGCGCTTCACAGCTTTCGCAGCGAAACGTCCTCGACCAGGTGGCTTTCGCTTTTCTTCAAGATAAGATCGGCTCGCTGGCGTGTCGGTATAATATTCTCGTGCAGATTGACGAGGTTGATCCGCTCCCAGATCGACGACGCGGTTTCAGTTGCTTCCTCGTCGGACAAATTGGAGTAGCGATGGAAGTATGATTTAGGATCGCGAAACGCCGTGCCGCGCAGCGTGAGGAAACGGTCAACGTACCAGGATTTGAGTACGTCCTCGTCCGCATCAAGGTAGACGGAAAAGTCGAAAAAGTCAGAGACGAACGGGATCGCCTTGCCGTCCTTCGGCAATCGGCCGGTTTGCAGTACGTTCAGTCCTTCGACGATGAGAATATCAGGCCGATCGACCTCGACCCATTGGTTCGGCATCACATCGTAGATCAAGTGCGAATAGATCGGCGCCCGCACCGGTCGCCGTCCGGCCTTCACGTCGGAGAGAAAGCGCAGCAACGCCGGCAGGTCGTAGCTCTCGGGAAATCCTTTTTTCTCCATCAGCCCTTCGCGCTCAAGCACCGCATTGGGATAGAGAAAGCCGTCGGTCGTGATGAGATCGACCTTGGGAACGTTCGGCCAGCGCGCCAGCAGCGCCTGCAGCACGCGCGCGGTGGTCGACTTGCCGACCGCGACCGAACCGGCGACACCGATGATGTAAGGCATCTTCACGTCGGTGGTGCCGAGGAAGCGTTCCTGGGCGCGGAACAGCCGCTGGGTCGCGGCCACGTAGAGCGACAGCAATCGCGACAGTGGCAGATAAATATCCTCGACTTCCTTGATGTCGAGCCGGTCGTGCAGCGAGCGCAGACGCGTGACCTCGTCCGAGGTCAGCGTCATCGGTGTGTCCTCGCGCAACGCTGCCCACTCCGCACGCGAGAACGTTCGGTAGGGCGAAAGGTTTTCTTCGGTGCGCTGTTCCATCACGAGACCCGATCAGCGCGAACGCGCGGCTTTTTCCTCATGCCCGCTCTGCGCCGTGCGTTTTTCAAGCGCCGCCTCCACATCCGCCAGCGTTACGCCACGCGCCTCCAAAAGCACGAGAAGATGATAAAGAAGATCAGCAGCTTCGGCAGTCAGGCGGCTATTGTCTTCTTGCACGGCGGCGAGGCCCGTTTCGATGGCCTCTTCGCCGAGCTTTTTGGCACAGTGGGCCACGCCCTTGTCGATCAAGGCACGGGTATACGACTCCACCGCGCTTGCCTTGGCGCGCTCGTGGACCCGCTTTTCAAGATCGGCCAGCGTGAACTTGCCCATGGCGGTCCTTTATCACCTCTGCCACCCGACGGGGAGAGGCAGGAATTTCACGTATCCATCCGAATCGGCAAGCCAGCCTTCGCCATGAAACTCTTGGCCTCGCGCACCGTGTGTTCGCCGAAATGGAAGATCGAGGCAGCCAAAACCGCGGTGGCGTGGCCGTCTCGGATGCCCTCGACCATATGATCCAGAGTGCCGACCCCGCCCGAGGCAATGACCGGCACCTTGACGGCGTCAGCCACCGCCCGCGTCAGCGGGATGTCGTAGCCCGCCTTGGTGCCGTCGCGGTCCATGGACGTGAGTAAAATCTCACCGGCACCCAACGCGGCGACCTCTTTGGCATAGTCGACCGCATCAAGACCCGTGGGGTTGCGTCCTCCATGGGTGAAAATCTCCCAGCGATCTGTCTCACCGGGATTCGAAACTTTTTTTGCGTCAATCGCCACTACGATGCATTGATCTCCGAATTTCTTCGCCGCTTCCTTTACGAAGGCCCGCCGTGCCACCGCCGCAGTGTTGATCGACACCTTATCTGCACCGCAGGTGAGGAGCTTGCGGATATCGTCGACCGTGCGCACGCCGCCGCCGACGGTGAGCGGCATGAAACAGGCCTCGGCCGTGCGCGTCACCACATCATAAATCGTATCGCGGTTTTCGTGACTCGCCGTGATGTCAAGAAAGCAAAGTTCATCGGCTCCGGCAGCGTCATATGCGATCGCCGCTTCAACCGGATCACCTGCGTCACGCAAATTGACGAAATTGATGCCCTTGACGACTCGGCCATCCTTGACGTCGAGACAGGGAATGATGCGGACCTTGAACATCAGGCCGCCGTCCTTGCGGCGCGAATCAAATTGAGCGCTACCGCCGCATCGAGGCGACCGTCATAAAGGGCGCGGCCAGCAATCGCGCCGGCGAGTTTTTTTGCGCGCGGTGCCAAAAGCGCCTTGATGTCCTCGATCGAGGCGATGCCTCCGGATGCAATCACCGGTATCGAAATCGCATCGGCAAGTGCGATCGTGGCATCAAGATTGAGCCCTTGCAGCATGCCGTCGCGCGAAATGTCGGTGTAGACGATGGCGGAAACGCCCACATCCTCGAATCGCCGCGCGATGTCGAGTGCAGATAATTCCGATGTTTCCGCCCATCCCTGAACCGCGACCTTACCGCCGCGTGCGTCGAGCCCAACCGCGATCTGTCCAGGATAGTCGCGTGCAGCTTGCTTAACGAAGGGCGGATCGCGGACCGCAGCGGTGCCGATAATGACGCGCGTTACTCCCTTTTCCAGCCACGCTTCAACGGTCGCCGTGTCACGCACGCCGCCGCCCAGTTGAACGGGAATACTGATCGTCTCGAGGATGCGGTCTACCGCCGCAGCGTTCACCGGCTTGCCGGCAAATGCACCGTCCAAATCGACGATATGCAGATACTCGAACCCTTGCTGCTCGAATGTTCGCGCTTGTGCGGCTGGATCGCGATGGAAAACGGTGGCGCGAGCCATGTCGCCCTGTTCAAGACGCACGGCCAGCCCTTCCTTGAGATCGATAGCTGGAAAGAGAATCACGGCTTCCACTTCAAAAAATTAGCAATCAGCGCGAGGCCCAGACGCTGGCTCTTCTCCGGGTGAAATTGCGTGCCGACCATGTTGTCGCGCGCGACGATCGCAGTGATCGGTCCGCCATAGTCGGCCTGCGCGACCAGATCGTTCTGTCGAGCCGTTTTCAACTCGTACGAATGCACAAAATATGCGTGCAAGCCGTCCGGCCCGAGCGGGATGTCCTCCAGCACCGGATGAGGTCTCAGCATATTGAGCGTATTCCAGCCCATGTGCGGAATCTTCAGATCAGGGTCTGACGGCGTAATGCGGTCGACGTCGCCCGAGATCCAGCCCAGGCCCGGCGTAGTCTGATATTCGCGTCCACGCTCGGCCATCAGTTGCATGCCGACGCAGATGCCAAAGAATGGTTTGCCTTTCTTGCGCACGTTTTGCTCGAGCGCATCGATCATACCGGGAATTTCATCGAGCCCGCGCCGGCAATCTGCGAAGGCGCCGACTCCAGGCAGCACGATACGCTCGGCGCGCGCAACGGCGTCGGGATCGCCGGTCACGACGATCGGCTGGCCCTGCCCGCTTTCGCGCCCCGCGCGTTCAAAGGCCTTCGCAGCCGAATGCAGATTACCCGAGCCATAGTCGACAATGGCGACGCTCATCGTTGACCTCCCGGCTCCGGAAATAGGCCAATGACATCGGATGGTGAAGGCGGCCCTCGCCGCACCGGAGTAGAATATTTTGGCTCAGTTGAACCCGGTGTTGAAGACGCGTCCGCACCGCGCTTTTGCCATTCTGCAAAGAAGCGCCGCTCAGCCATTTCGGCATCCTCGCCGACCACGAAGCCAAGCGTAGTCCATCCACGGCGCGTCAACGTCCAACGCCAGATGCTCGATGCCTCGAATCCCATCAGCAACGCAATGAGCAGCGCGACGATCAAATGCACATTCGACGACACGGGCGCGAAGGAAAGGCCAAGACCGATCACGCCATAGCCGACGACATAGATGAGCAACGCCAGCCAGAGCCGACGCAGCAGCAACCATAGCGGCGCCAGTACGAAGGCCCAGAAATGGAATCCGTCGCGTACAAAAACAAAGCTCTCGGGCGTGCTCGATGCATCGCTCGGGCGTGCTGGCGGCGCCTGTACAGTGTAAGTGGGCATTGTTTTACTTTACCAACGTCATCCTTTGAATTTCGTTGGGGATGACGGCAACAATTCGATCACCCGCCAAGCGAGCCCTTCGTGGACGGCACTTCGTCTTTGGCACGCGGATCAATTGCTACAGCAGCTCGCAACGCCCGCGCCAAGCCTTTGAAGCACGATTCAGCGATATGGTGATCGTTCGTGCCGTACAGCACCTCCGCATGCAACGTGATTCCGGCGTTCATCGCGAAAGCCTGGAACCACTCCTGCACAAGTTCGGTGTCGAACGTGCCGACCTTGTCGCGCACGAACTCGGCCTTGAAGACCAGGAACGGTCGGCCGGAAATATCGACCGCCACCCGCGTCAACGCCTCATCCATGGGCACGTGAACGTCGGCGTAACGCGTGATACCTTTCATATCCCCGAGCGCCTGCTTTACGGCCTGTCCCAAAGCGATTCCGACGTCCTCGGTGGTATGGTGATGATCGATGTGCAGGTCACCTTTCGCTTTCACCACGATGTCGATGCGCGAATGACGCGCGAGCAGGTCGAGCATGTGGTCGAGGAAGCCGATTCCGGTCGCCATCGACGCGCGGCCGGTCCCGTCGAGATCGATTTCAACCTCGACATCGGTTTCCTTGGTCTTACGCTTTACGGCGCCTTTGCGCATGCAAATATCCTTTATTGGCGCGCCTTTTATCAGGGGTCTGTCGGATTCGCCACATCCGATGCGAATGGTTTGCAAATACAGTGCACCATGCCTAGATGACGCAGATCGCGGGGTCTTAAGCGTATGTCGGCGGACGAGCTTCCCTTCTGGCACGGTACGACCATATTGACCGTTCGCAAGGGCGGTAGCGTGGTTATTGGTGGCGACGGACAGGTCTCGATCGGCCAGACTATCGTCAAATCCAATGCCAAGAAGGTTCGACGCCTCGGCAAGGGCGATGTCATCGGCGGTTTCGCCGGTGCCACCGCGGACGCATTTACCTTGTTCGAACGCCTCGAAGGGAAGCTTGAGCAGTATCCGGGTCAGCTAACCCGTGCCGCTGTCGAGCTCGCAAAGGACTGGCGCACGGACCGTTATCTACGCCGTCTCGAAGCCATGATGATCGTAGCCGATGCAAATGTTTCGTTGGTCCTCACCGGTACCGGGGACGTCCTTGAGCCGGAAAACGGCATCATGGGCATCGGCTCCGGCGGCAATTACGCGCTCGCATCCGCTCGGGCGCTGCTCGATGGCCCGCTCGACGCCGAGGCCGTTGTGCGCAAGTCGCTGGATATTGCCGCCGAAATCTGCGTGTTCACCAACCGCAACGTCACTGTCGAGACTTTGAAATCGTAGCGAGTACCCGAAGTTGACTGACTTCTCCCCCCGCGAAATTGTGTCCGAACTCGACCGCTATATCGTCGGCCAAGGTGACGCCAAACGTGCGGTTGCGATCGCACTGCGCAATCGCTGGCGCCGATTGCAGCTCGACGAAAAACTGCGCGAGGAAGTGCTGCCGAAGAATATCCTGATGATAGGTCCAACAGGTGTCGGCAAGACCGAGATTTCCCGCCGCCTGGCCAAGCTCGCCGGCGCGCCATTTCTCAAAGTCGAAGCCACCAAATTTACCGAGGTCGGCTATGTAGGCCGTGACGTCGAGCAGATCGTGCGCGACCTGGTCGAGATCGGGATCACAATCGTGCGCGAGCGCAAGCGAAAAGACGTACAGGCGCGCGCCGAGCAGGCGGCGGAAGAGCGCGTGCTCAATGCGCTGGTCGGCCCCGGTGCGAGCCCGGCCACGCGTGAGAGCTTCCGCAAGAAACTGCGTGCTGGTGAATTGGACGACAAGGAAATCGAGATCGAGGTGCAGGCCGGCGGCGGCGGCGGCATGCCGATGTTCGAAATTCCGGGCATGCCGGGCGCGCAGATGGGCGCAATCAATATCGGCGATATTTTCGGCAAGCTCGGCGGCGGCCGCACCAAGACGCGGCGCGTCACCGTACAGGAGTCGCACAACATATTGGTCAACGAGGAGTCGGATAAGCTGCTCGACAATGAACAGCTTGTGCAGGAGGCGATACGGGCTGTCGAGCAGAACGGCATCGTGTTCCTCGACGAGATCGACAAGATTGCTGGCCGCGAAGGCCTGCGCGGCGCCGACGTCTCGCGTGAAGGCGTGCAGCGAGATCTTCTGCCGCTGATCGAAGGCACCAGTGTCAACACCAAGCATGGGCCGGTGAAGACCGACCACATCTTGTTCATTGCCTCCGGCGCGTTTCACATTTCGAAGCCGTCCGACTTGCTGCCTGAGCTGCAAGGCCGCCTGCCCATCCGAGTCGAGCTCAAGGCGCTTACGCGCGACGATTTCCGTCGTATCCTGACCGAGCCGGAAGCGTCATTGATCAAGCAATATG
>DATGDN010000149.1:0-9096 GCA_035310865.1 Pseudolabrys sp.
TACAATGCCATTACGCAATGAAATTCGTGCATGTTATCCAGGTGCGTCCATGCTCCTGTCGGAACAACGACCTTGACCACGTATGGATAGTTATCGGTAACGTTGCTAAGTTTAATGCTCCGCGTCATGGCGAAAACTCTACTGCGGAGTGCTCACCCTACGGCGGCAGAACTGCACCATGTTAATGGTGGTATTTCGGTACTTACTCAGCAACACGCGAATAAGTGGCTGAGTTCAAGATAGTACATGGCCTGAGCCGAAGGTCACACGATCACCGCTGCCCGCCCGATCTGGTTAATCTCGGCGCGCCAAAACCTTTCGGCGACATAGGCGTTATATCGGTGCTAGCTGAGGGAATTCTGGGCAAATGCTGAAACGAATTTACCGTCCATTTTTGGACATCGCGTCTATCATTTGCCCTAACTGTGGATCAGCAGCTGACCTTATCGACCGAGCGCAGGTCAAGACAGGCTCAGCCGAGATACGCACTTTCAAGTGCAGGGACTGCGGAAAGTCCACGCAGCTTGCTGTGGCGGCACTCAGGCGATAATTCCAGACTAGCTCTAGTTCGTGAGTTCGGTAACGCTCAGCGTTCCGGCAATTCCATCATCGGAAAGCGCCGCAACCTTTTGCCCTAGCGTCACCTTGAAAATCCGAATCCAGTTAAACGGAACGTATTCGCTGGTCAAGGTCGCCACCGCTGCATCGCCAACCGCAACACGCACGCCGCCCGTTCAGGTGAATGCACGGGTGCGCAAACGGCGATCCAATAGGTTTGCGAAGAAATGTCCACTATTTCTACGGCGGGGACGCCCAGCGGTATCAGTCTCGCCCCGAGCGCTGAGGAGCCTTAAAGTCCGAGTTCACTCAACGTTGGGTGAGTGTCGGGCCGGCGGCCGAGCGGCCAGTGATATTTTCGTTCACTTTCACTGATGGGAAGATCGTTGATACTTGCAATGCGCAGGCGCATCAGGCCGTGTTCATCAAACTCCCAGTTCTCGTTGCCGTAGCTGCGGAACTAGTTGCCGCTGTCATCGTGCCATTCATATTGCCGTGCCGCCGCATTTTTCGCAGGGTACAGCATCGGGCGGCCGCGTCGGTTGGATTGGTTGTTCGTCTGTCATCCGATATTTGACGACTTCCGTGATTTCGTCTTAGCGCACCCTAGTCGCAAACCGCCGATATTTTTTTCTCTTGCACTCTCATGTCAGCAACAACCGATTGTATTTCCTCGCCCGTCTGAATTCTATTTGCGAAAAATCGCAATAAATCGGCTGTACGCCGCAATTCTTTTTCACAGTCTGGCGTTAAGCCCCGCTTGCCGCTGTCACCAGTTGGGGGACCAGCGGGGGCTGCCTTATCTTCCTTAGCCACAGGTGTCTTTTCCATAGCTATGGGTTTTGCGTCTTTAATGATCAGTGCTGCAACGACCATCAGGAACAGCGGGACTAGCACAAATAGGAGTGTGTCATGTCTCATAGTTGGTCCGTTACAATACCCTCGCCAAATCCCGACACCGTGCCCCGCACGGGTCATTCATGTTGCGGGCCTGTTTCAACTCCACAAGACGAAAAATTCAATGCAGCAGACAGGGCACGGTGTTCCGATAAGGGCGCCCCGTCAAAGCAATTGGGCCACCGGATGGAAGTCTACAAAAAAGAGGAACTTTGTGACGGCCGTCACAGAGCCTTGGCGCAATCGGCCCTATTCGTAGATGCTGACGGGAAAGGAGGCTTGCCATGCGCCACACACTCCCCATTACCGCTGTTGCCGCATCGCTCCTCGCCACTGCGGTCGATGTCATCGCCGCCGGGGCCAAAATCGGTGCGGCTGGAAGCCATCTGTACACAGCACACGTGACTGGTCTCTCCGTAGCACTGCCCAGCGGCATGAAAAGTTTTCCGGTTGAACTGCCGCAGTAGGCAAGCTGCGCGGCAAAGACACAGCAGCTGACAAAATCGCCGCCCTTCAGCAATGGGGGGCGGCTTTTTGTTTTGTTTTCCGGGCCGGGCGCACGGCCCGCATCGCCCCAGAAATGGCGCGTGGCGCGTTTCTGGTGGGCCGGTGCGTCGCGACTTGGTGACCCGATGCTGACCCGATGATTTCTGCCGATTGTTTTGGAAGGCTAAGTCGTTGATTTTTCTGGTCGGGGCGGCGGGATTTGAACCCACGACCCCCAGTCCCCCAGACTGGTGCGCTAACCGGGCTGCGCCACGCCCCGACCGAGAACGGCGCGGACTATAGGGATGCACTGGCGCGAGTCAAACGCGTGATTGCTTACCGCAATCGATTCGGAAGGCGGTCGATCTAGTCGCATCTCAAGTCAGCGCGTGCCATTCCGCTGACCGCGCCGAGGTGCACTCAACTATTATGGTGCTCGGTGAGCTGTCGAATTTGGACTTTTCGTGCGGAATTGCGATCTTTTATCTGTAGGGCTAAAGCGGCCTAGGCTTTGGCCGTATCGCGCAGCGGGCCGCGCACCGCAAGCGTGACGTAAAGCGCAGCCACCACTATGAATGTGCCGGCATAAAGCGCGAGAAAACCGACGACGTCGGCGTGCAGGACAAACAGTTGGGATAGTAAATTGAATTGCCGCACGGGCCGGGGATTGGGCCGGGGAGCCTGCCGAAATTGAAAAAAACGATCATCCGCACCGGCCTGGAAACGATGTATTTCAGTGGGATGCATCACTGGATGCGCCCGCTCGTCGGCGGTGTCGGCGCCATCCTTACGCTGCATCATGTGCGGCCGGCCCGGCCCGAGGCATTCCAGCCAAATCGTCTCTTGGAGGTCACGCCGGAATTTCTCGAGCGCCTGCTACGGCGGCTTGCACGGTCGCGTATCGATGTCGTTTCGCTCGACGAAATGCATCGCAGGTACATCGAGGGCGATTTCAAACGCCGTTTCGTCTGTCTGACCTTCGACGACGGTTACAAGGATTTTCTGCGGTGGGCCTATCCGTTGTTGCGGAAATACAAGTTGCCGTTTGCAATGTTCATCGCGACCAGCTTTCCCGACAGACTAGGTGAGCTGTGGTGGATCGCGCTTGAGGCGGTGATCGCGCAGAACAGCCGGATCGGCATGGTGATCAACGGGGCGGACCAATATTTCGAATGCGCGACGGTGCGGCAGAAGCGCGAGCTCTATGATGCGGTCTATGGCTATCTGCGCAGCATGAAGACGGAGGAAGAAGTGCGGCGCACGGTGCGCGACCTGTGCGCCTGCTACAGCATCGACGTCGTCTCGTTCTGTCGCGACCTCTGCATGGGCTGGCAGGATATCGTGGAGCTGGCCGCTGACCCCCTCTGTACGATCGGCGCGCATACCGTCAACCACATGATGCTCAGGAAAGTGCCGCGCGATGCGACGGTGCGCGCCGAGATGGAAATGAGCCGGGCCGTTCTGGAAGCCGCGCTCGGAAAGCGGCCCGAGCATCTCGCATTTCCGGTGGGTGATGTCACGTCAGCCGGTCCGCGCGAATTCCGCATCGCAGCCGAACTCGGCTTCAAGACCGCGGTGACGACACGGCCAGGCGTGCTCTTCAAGGCGCACCGCGACTATTTGACCGCTCTGCCGCGCATTTCGGTCAATGGCGAATTTCAGCGGCAGCGCTATCTCAAGGTTTTGATGTCGGGCGCCGGCACGGCGTTCTGGAACCGGTTCCGACGCGTCAGCGCGGCGTAGATTCTGGCTTTGCCATCCAGCTGATCAGCGGCATGGCGGGCAGAACCCAACCGAGCCCTGCCACCACGTAGTAAATTGCGGCGATCCAGCCATTGATGTCGGTGAGTACCGATTGCGCGAGGGCCATCGCCAGCAGACCCCAAATGATGACCAGAGCGAGAAGGGCGACGGTGCCGACCAATTTGCGGGTGCGGATCGACATAGCTGGCAATAAAGGCTCTCAATTGCGGTGCGGTGCCCAGGACTATATGGTTCGTGCCATCTCCTGCAAGCAAACCGATGCGTCAAACGACTAAAGCCTCTACTTCCCGTTTGCGGCCGGTGCGGCTGTGGCTGCACTTGTCGGCGGCAATGATCTTGCTGACGCTGATTGTAGGCGGGGCAACGCGGTTGACAGAATCCGGCCTCTCGATTGTCGAATGGAAGCCGGTGACCGGCGTGCTGCCGCCGCTGTCGAATAGCGAGTGGCAGAGCGAGTTCACAAAGTATCAGGCGATCCCGCAATATCGCGAACTCAACCGCGACATGAGCCTCAGCGCCTTCAAAACGATCTATTGGTGGGAATGGTCGCATCGTCTGCTGGCACGCCTGACCGGCGCGTTGTTCCTGCTGCCATTTTTGTTTTTCCTGTGGCGCGAGGATATTCCGTCTGGGCTGCGCGCGCGATTGTGGATGATCTTCGGCGCAGGCGCAGCGCTTGGCGCGGTTGGCTGGTGGATGGTGTCATCGGGATTGACGCAAGGCGTGAGTGTTTCGCAATACCGGTTGGCCTTTCATCTCACGCTCGCCACCGCGATCTATGCGGCAATCCTGTGGACGGCGCATCAGCTTGCCGATCGGCCGTCAAGCAAAGCACCGGCGCGTCTTCGCATCGGCGCGCTTGCAGTTGCTGTGTTGCTGCTGTTCCAGATTTATCTTGGGGCACTGGTCGCCGGACTCGACGCCGGGCTTGTTTTCAATACCTGGCCGCTCATCGATGGGACGCTCGTGCCTTCGCCCGAGCGGCTGTGGTTCATCCAGCCTGCATGGCGCAACCTGTTTGAAAACACGCTTACCGTCCAGTTCGACCACCGCATGGTTGCATACGCGATCTGGGTTCTGGCGATGCTGCATGCTTTCGATGCGTGGAGGATGCGGGCAGGCCGCAACGGTGCCATAGCTCTCGCGGCCGCGGTGACGCTGCAGGCCGTGCTCGGGGTTGTGACGTTGATTCTTCAGGCACCACTCCTGCTTGCGCTCGCGCACCAGGTCCTGGCGATTGTGGTGTTTAGCATCGCCGTGGTTCACGCCGAGCGGCTCTTACACAGCGCGACTTTACGAATGCCGGACGCACGGCCGGCGGAGCAGGGCGCATGATCGATACCAAAGTCATTGACGGTGTAGCCGTTCTGACCATGGGGCATGGCAAGGCCAACGCCCTCGACATCGAATTTTGCGATGCCCTTACTGCCTGCTTTCACGTGCTCCGCAAAGCAGACGCCAAGGCGGCGGTATTGACCGGACAGGGGACGATCTTTTCCGCGGGAGTCGATTTGAAGTGGCTGAGCGCTGGCGGCGCCGACTATATTCGCGCCTTCTTGCCCGCGCTACACCGCCTTTATGACGCGGTGTTTTTCCATCCAAAGCCGGTCGTGGCCGCGGTCAATGGTCATGCCATTGCCGGCGGCTGCGTCCTCGCGTGCTGCGCCGATCGCCGCATCATGGCGCGGGATGCCGGCCGTATCGGCGTCACCGAAATCCTGGTCGGTGTGCCGTTCCCGGCGCTCGCCTTCGAAATCGTGCGTTTTGCCGTGCCGCCGCGTTATCTGTCCGAATTTACGCTTTCCGGAGCCACCTATGCGACCGATGAAGCCTTGCGGCGCGGATGGATCGATGAAGTCGCTGAGCCCGGCGATTTGACAAACGATGCGATCGCGGTCGCTCGCGAATTATCACTGCTGTCGCCGGCCGCCTTTGCGCAAACCAAATCCCAGATCCGGCAACCGGTTACCGACCGGATTAAGCGGCACGGAGAGGTAACCGACAAGGTTGTCACTGAAATCTGGACAGCGCCGGCGACGCTTGGATTCATCCGCAATTACGTCGATCGCACCCTCAAAAAATCCTAAGCGTTACTTCGCCGCCAGCCCTTCTTCGAGATCGGCGATGATGTCTTCTTTGTCCTCAAGACCGACCGACAGCCGCACAACGTCGGGTCCCGCGCCCGCCTGGACCTTCTGCGCGTCGGACAGTTGCCGATGTGTGGTCGATGCCGGGTGAATGATCAACGAGCGCGTGTCGCCGATATTGGCCAGGTGCGAGAACAGTTTGACGTTAGACACGAGGTTCACGCCGGCGTCGTAGCCGCCTTTCAGGCCGAAAGTGAAAACCGCGCCGGCGCCCTTCGGCACGTATTTCTTGGCGAGCGTGTGATACTTGTCGCCGGGTAGGCCAGGATAGCTCACCCACGCGACTTCCGGACGCTTCGAGAGCCATTCGGCGACGGCGAGGGTGTTCTCGCTATGCCGCTGCATGCGCAACGGCAATGTCTCGATGCCGGTGAGGATCAGAAACGCGTTGAAGGGTGACAGCGCCGGACCGAGATCGCGCAAGCCAAGCACACGGCATGCGATGGCGAATGCAAAATTGCCGAAAGTCTCGTGCAGAATGATGCCCTGATACTCCGGACGCGGCTCAGTTAGCATCGGGTATTTTTTGTCGCGCGACCAGTTGAACGTGCCACCGTCGACGATCAGTCCACCGATCGAATTGCCATGGCCACCGAGAAACTTGGTGAGCGAATGCACAACGATGTCGGCGCCAAAGTCGATCGGCTTGCACAGATAGGGCGTGGCAAGCGTGTTGTCGACGATCAACGGGACGCCGGCCTTGCGGGCGATTTTTGAAATCGCCTCGATGTCGGTGATGACACCGCCGGGATTGGCAATCGACTCGATGAAGATGCATTTCGTCTTTGGCGTGACCGCCTTTTCGAACGAGGCAAGATCATCCGGATCAGCCCAAATGACGTTCCAGCCGAAATTCTTGTATGAATGATTGAACTGATTGATCGAGCCGCCGTACAGTTTTTTCGACGCGACGAATTCGTCGCCCGGCGTCATCAGCGCGTGCATGACGACGACTTGCGCGGCATGGCCGGATGCAACCGCAAGCCCGGCGGTGCCGCCCTCGAGCGCCGCCACCCGCTCTTCCAGCACGGCGCAAGTCGGATTGCCGATGCGTGTGTAGATGTTACCGAAGGTCTGCAGGCCGAACAGCGCGGCGGCGTGTTCGACGTCGTCGAACACGAATGACGTTGTCTGGTAGATCGGCGTTGCGCGCGCGCCGGTGGTCGGGTCGGGCTTGGCACCTGCGTGAATCGCCAGCGTGGCAAAACCCGGATTACGTTCAACCTCAGCCATAAAACCCCCGATCGCGTGATAAAGGTGGAAGCTTCCGTCCCACTCGAAATGCGGCGGCGATTAGTGGGGCGGGACAGCCGCGGCGTCAAGGCAATACCGCGCGGCTCACAATAACAATGGTTTCACGCGTTGTTGTCCTTGTCGGATGCAGGTCCTAGACGCATGCGTTGCACGCCGCCGCCCAGGGTTTGCGCGCGCTTTGACGAAAGGGTGCGGGAATTCACACCCATCCAGGAAATCTCCGAGGAAAGGCGGCCATATTCGATTTTCGGGCACCGGTTCATGACCACTTTCATGCCGGCCTCTTCCGCGCGTTTGGCGGCTTCGTCATTGCGCACCGTAAGTTGCATCCAGATGACCTTTGGCTTCGGCTTAAGGGCGATCGCCTCGTTGACGATTTCGGGCACGTATGAGGAGCCGCGAAAAATATCAACCATGTCGATCGGCTCAGGAATCTCAGCCAGATTTGCATAAACCCTCTGGCCGAGAATCTCCTTTCCGGCCTGTCCCGGGTTGACGGGGATCATGTGGTAACCGCGTTCAAGCAGATACTTGAACGCAAAGTAGCTCGGCCGGCTATCTTTCGGTGAGATGCCGACCGTGGCAATCGTCTTCACCGTGTTGAGAATGCCGCGGATATAGCCGTCGGGATAGGCGTCGTGGTTCATTCTGACGGCACTGCGGACTGTTTTTCGGCCATGGCGCGCAGGCGCGCATTTTCCGCCTCAAGTTCCGCGATCTTGGCCTGGACGGTGGCGAATGCCTCCCCGATTTCAGCCTCGGTGAAGCGCGTGACGATATGCGAGGAACAGTTCACGTCCCAAGCCTCGATTGTGAACAGGATCGCGCGCTCGGGCTTTGCCTTGTAGCCGCCATCGAACAGCCGCTCGACCAAGGCCGGGTCGTTCTCGACCATCCGGGCACGGCCCCAAAGTTTGATGCGCTGACGGCGGGCTGGATCGAGCAGAAACAAAAATGCGCGATCGTTCTCCGATAGATTGGCAAGAGTGATGTACTGCCGGTTGCCGCGATAGTCGGCAAAACCGAGCGTCTTTTCATCGACAACTTTAATAAAGCCCTTCGGCCCGCCGCGATGCTGAAGATAGGGTGCGCCGTCCGAAGTCGCAGTCGCGAGAAAAGCGGTATCCTGCTCTGCAATAAATTTCGCAAGCTCCCCTGTCACGCGGTCTGGAAAGCCTTCAGCCATGCGCCTGGCGTAGGCCTTTGCCGAGCCGCGCTCAGCCTGAGCCAGCCGCGCGGCCGGAGTGAAAACCCGGCTGGAATTATTCATCGTCACCGCCCGATCGCTGTCCCAAGCGAACAAAGATAGCCTTTCGCTGTTGCTCACGGTAGGGCCGCGCAAAATGAATTGGGCAGGATTGCGGTGGCGACCGACATAAGAACGTCACGCTCGTCTGCTGCGATGTGAACGCTGAGGGGCGCCGCCTACGTTGTGCACAAACAGGAGGCGTTCAATGTGTGACTATAGTCTTCATGATGTTGCGTCCCGGCCCGCCAAGGTCGGTGACAAGCTGGTATCGACACAATTTCCCAATGCCATCACGCGCGGCTTTGCTGATCCCGCCGAGCCGCGTGTTGCCGTTTGCCTGTTGGCCGGAACCGAACTGGCATTCGAAAAGGAGGTCGAGTGCGATGCATCGTTCCGCTTCTTGCCTACGCGGAAATCGATGCACAAGGTCGCGCGGTTTCGGCAGATCAATCTTAACAGGCCGGCGGCCCATCACGACGCCCTGGAGTTTCCGGATGGCAAGATCATCCTGGTAACGGATCTCTGTGAAGGCCAGTGCGCCACGGTGCTGCAGCTTCCGAGCTCCGGACGGCCGGCTGACCAGCAAGGCGAGAGCGAACCCCAGGAGAACGTGCCGCTCACCGCCTGAGAGGCGAAGAGGGATTGAACGAGAAAACGTGAGAGCCACCGGCGGGCCGGTGGCTCTCAATGAAGCATTTTTTTGCGAAAATCAGCGCGGCGAAGCAACAACAGCAAGCACGC
>DATGDN010000150.1:0-3353 GCA_035310865.1 Pseudolabrys sp.
GCTCCCGCTCGTTCCGATATTGACCCCGCCGCCATTGCCACGCGCACACTTTCGGCCACCGATTTCATCGACGAAATCCGTTTCCGTCTTGCCGGCACTCGCGTCTGTGCCCTCCTTGGGCGCGAGACAAATGGCACCAATGTCGCGTGCCGCGTGATCGATCTGTCACAATCGGGTGCGGCGATCGGCGTCTCTTCGGAATTGAGGCCGCCAATCGGCGTCGTTGTCACCGTCGGCAAGACGCAGGGCCGTGTTGTCCGGCACATCGAAGATGGCTTCGCCATCGAATTCATGCGGCTGCAGCATCCCGACTTTGTTGAAGAAAACGTAACCGGCGAATAGCGTCACTGCGCCGTAAATACGATGCGCCAAATTAGGCGCTCGCGGTAACATGCTGCTAGTTGCACTCGCTCGCCGCCGGACGGCCGCACGCAAATTCGCACCCCACCGAAAGTAAACAAGCGCGCGCGACGCGTTGCGCGCGTGCATCATTTCGCCCGTCATCCGTTAATGCAGATGATTTTACTTAAATTGAGTCGTCTAAGATTTTAATCTGATTAGATTCGAGATTTACAAGTATTCGATTTCTGTTTTACTTGATTTCTACTCAAAGTGACCTTCGCAACTTAGTCCCAATACAAGTCGTTTGTGAGAAATGTGGCCCCAACAAGACGGGAAGGGGCCACAAATGGCTGGGCGTCTCAACCAGGCACTGCGAACCGGCGCCATGCTGGCTGTCGTGGCCGCAGCTATGCTGGCTGCCTCGGCGGGGGCAACGACAGCCGGAGAGCGCACCGGGTCGCTTGGCGTCTCGCTTCCGCCGCCGGAACGGCCTCTCTACGTTGCCGTGGGCGAGCCGACACGGCCGCCGATTGGCTGGGTGGATTTCTGCATCGAATACCAGCCGGAATGCGCAACGCGCCCCTCTTCGCCGCGCGATGTTGTCCTCTCGCCAAAGGCCTGGGCCGACATGGTCAAGGTCAACGCGTGGGTCAACGACGCGATCAAGCCGATCACCGACATCGAGCATTGGGGCACCGTCGAGCGCTGGAGCTACCCGGACGACGGGTACGGGGACTGCGAAGACTATGTCCTGCTCAAACGGCGCATGTTGATACAGGCGGGATGGCCGCGCGAGGCGCTGCTGATCACCGTCGTGCGCGACAAGAAAGGAGATGGTCACGCCGTTCTCACGGTGAAGACCGATCGCGGCGAATTCATTCTCGATAATCAGGAACCGCAGGTCCTGGCGTGGGACAGGACCGGCTATCGCTTCGTGAAACGCCAGTCACAAGCCGACCCGAACACATGGGTCCTGCTTGGCGAACCGCGCGTGGCGCCCGCGATCGTTTCGGCGCGCTGACAAAGGAAAGGAATTCGCGTTCCCGGTCACGTCCCCACCCCTCCCCGTCCCCAGACCGGGTTCGCACCTTATTTTATTTCTATCGATCGCCTCAGCAGCTCGGGCAAGCAGTCTTGGTACACACTCCGACGGCGTTTGGCGTTAACGGGCATCAACCGAATGTCCCGCTAAGCGCCAAAAGCTGACTGCCGATTTGACATTGGTCAAAGACCACTCATTCATATGAGAGTGAGATTCATAACAAAGGCCTTGGATGCGTATCGTAAGAACGATTCTGGTGATTTTTGTCGGTCTGTCGGTGGCAGTGCTGCCGGCAGCGGCCGGGTTTGCCGGTACGCCACAAGTGGCAGCAGCATCCGTCTCCATGCCTGATTGTGACCATCACATGCACACGCCGCGCAGCCAGACGCAAAAGTCTGATAGCGGTTGCTTGTCTATAGCCGGCTGCGTGTTCCACTGCTTCAGTGTCACCGGGGTCGCGCCAGCCGCTGTCGCGTTTGTGCCGGTCGTCGGCCTGGCGCTTCAGCCCTTGTGGGCCAGTGATCGTCTTTCAGCGCAAACAGGCTCGCTTCCCTTTCGGCCTCCTCGCGTCTGATCTCCATCAAGTGTGAAGGCGGGCTTCAGGCCCGCGGTCGTGTCCGACTGCGCCAGACCTCTGCGCGCGCCGTCAACGCAGATTCACGAGGAGATCGATCATGCCTGCCAAGTACCTGTTCGCAGCCGTTTGTGCGGTTGTGCTTAACCTGACCGCTGCTTCCGTTTTCGCTGATTCGAGTGACTACACGTTCGAACCGGTGGCGGCCGAAATCAAGAAAGGCGATGACGTCGTTGTCGCACTGCGTCTCACGCACAACCCGAGCGGCAAGCCGATTGCGGATGCCATCATAATCCGCACCCGTGTCGACATGGCGCCCGACGGCATGGCTGACATGGTGTCGCCCGTAGCGCAAATGCCGGCCCCCGAACCTGGCGTCTATGCCTTCAAGACCGATCTGCCGATGGCGGGCCGGTACCTGGTCAGCGTCGCGGCCAAGGTGCAGGGCGAAGCGGAAACCGTCGTCGGCAAATTCATCATCAAAGCGATCAAGTAAGCAAACGGGGGAAAGCCATGACACCACGTCTTGCAATATTCGCCTTGGCGCTCAGCGTTTCGATGTCCGCTGTGGCCGCTTACGCAATTTGGAATTGGCCAGTGACTTTTGCTGGTGTTGCCAACGTCACTCTGGCCACAGCAGCCGAGCGGAAAGTCTTGTACTACCGCGATCCAAGCGGGGCGCCGTCTTGGTCGGCCGTTGCGAAGAAGGATGCGCAGGGCCGTGCATTCCTTCCGGTCTATGACGATGCGGAGCCCACATTCGACCCGCCTGCCACGCCGGCGAACGCACAAAGCGGCCGCAAGGTTCTTTTCTACCGCAATCCCATGGGGCTGCCTGACACCTCACCGGTGCCGAAGAAGGACTCGATGGGGATGGATTACATCCCCGTCTACGACGGCGATGTGCAGGACCGGGGCAGTAGCATCAAGTTAAGCGTCGAGCGCATTCAACGCAGTGGCGTGCGTATTGAGCCGGCGCACTCTCTTGTGTTGGCGCAGCCGGTGCGCGCAGTCGGTGCAGTGGCGCTCGACGAGCGGCGTCTTACCGTAGTGTCGATGCGCTCGGAAGGCTATGTCGAAGATCTTTTTGTCGACACGACCGGCCAGACTGTACGTAAAGGCGAACCTTTATTCCGCGTGTACAGTCCGGACATTCAGCAGGCGCTGGCCGATCTGCTCGTCGTCTCGAGCCGCGGACAGCCTTCCCCGGCATTGGGACAGTCGGGCCTCAACGGCACAATGCGCCGGCTGCGCAATCTCGGTGTTCCTGAGGACCGTATCCAGGAACTGCGTGATAGCGGCGTCAATCCGCGCACAATCGACTGGCCGTCGCCTGCATTCGGGACCATCATCAGCAAGCGCGTCATTAACGGCCAGCGCATCAGCGCCGGCGAT
>DATGDN010000151.1:0-8938 GCA_035310865.1 Pseudolabrys sp.
TTGAACATGCACAACAAAATGTAAATGTGAATGGCAGCTCCGGGAGTGCGGTTTGGCCATTGTCTGGGGGCAGTACGAAATCATCCCGATTTTGCTGCCAAACGGGCCGAAAGCATGAGGAAAAGGCACGAATCCGTTGAATCGGACTTTGCACAGGCCCGGTAGCGGCGCCATATGGCACGGGTGTGTTCCCGCCCCGTCGGCTTGCCAGAAAAAGGACTCTTCCTCGATGACCGGTGCCCTCAAGCTCGGCTTTGGCCCCTTCAAAATCCCCGGCAAGGGGGCCGTTGTGGTGTTCTGCGACGATGGCCTCAAATATGGCCCCGCCACTCGAAAGGCGTTGGGAGCTGCCGCCGGCCTAGTGTCGCGTGCGTCGAAGGCTGAACGTTTTACAGGCAAGAAAAGCTCGGCTTTGGACCTCATTTTGCCGGCCGGGCTCAAGACGGAGCGGCTGGTCGTCATCGGGGTGGGAAAGGTGTCCGAGTTCAAGGCGAAGGATTTCGTCAAGCTCGGGGGTCTCGCTGTGGGCAAGCTGCCGAACTCGACCTCCGATGTCAGCGTCTTCGCCGAGCTACCGAGTGGCCCCATGAAGGCCGAACAGGCTGCGGACCTTGCGCAAGGCGCGCGCCTGCGGGCCTATGCGTTCGATCGCTACAAGACGAAACGCAAGGACGATGAGAAACCGCCGGCCGTCCGCAACGTTACGATCGCAGTCGGCGATATCGCCGCCGTGCGTAAAGCCTTTGAGCCGCGGGCTGCGATTTCTGACGGCGTATTGCTGGCGCGCGATCTAGTCAACGAGCCGGCGAATGTTCTCTACCCGGAAGAATTCGCCCGCCGCGCCGGTGCGCTGAAAAAGCTTCGTGTCGCCGTCGAAGTGCTCGACATCAAGACGATGAAGAAGCTCGGCATGAACGCCTTGCTCGGGGTCGGCCAAGGTTCGACCCGCGAGAGTCGCGTCGTCGTGATGCGCTGGAACGGCGGCAAGACGGGGGAGGCACCAGTCGCCTTCATCGGCAAAGGCGTGAGCTTTGATACCGGTGGTATTTCGATCAAGCCCGCCGCGAGTATGGAGGACATGAAGGGCGACATGGCGGGCGCAGCCTGCGTCGTGGGGCTGATGCACGCGCTCGCCGCGCGCAAGGCACGCGTGAACGCAGTGGGTGTCATCGGTCTGGTCGAGAACATGCCGGACGGCAATGCGCAGCGCCCCGGTGATATCGTGAAGTCGATGTCAGGGCAGACGATTGAGATCATCAACACGGATGCTGAAGGCCGTCTCGTGCTTGCCGACGTGATCTGGTATGCGGCACAGCGATTCAAGCCAAAATTCATGGTGGATTTGGCAACGCTCACGGGCGCGATTATCGTTGCGCTCGGGCAGGAATATGCCGGAATGTTTTCGAACAATGATCAGCTCGTCGAGCGCTTGACCAAGGCAGGAAATGAAACGGGCGAATTAGTGTGGCGCATGCCGCTTGCGCCCGAATACGACAAGATGATCGATTCCAAGTTCGCCGACATGAAAAATACCGGCAGCAGCCGTTGGGGTGGCGCGATCACCGCGGCGCAATTCATCAAGCGCTTCGTAGACGACAAAACGCCATGGGCCCATCTGGATATTGCCGGCACTGGCTTTGACTCGCGCCAGACCGACATCAACAAAAGCTGGGGTTCCGGTTGGGGCGTGCGGCTACTCGACCGGCTGATTGCGGACTATTACGAGAAATAGTGATGGGCACGGAAACTCATGACGGAAATTCTATTTTATCACCTGCAAGGCCAGAAACTTGAAGGCGTGTTGCCGTCACTTTTGGAGAAATCACTCGAGCGCGGCTGGAAGGTGGTCGTACAGGCCTCATCCGAAGAGCTTATCGACGCCCTTGATGCGCATTTGTGGACCTATCGGGACGACGGCTTCCTGCCGCACGGGACGTGGCGCGAGCCGGAGGCGACGCAGCAACCAGTTTTGCTAACCCCCAATGAAAGCAACCCGAACGGCGCAACCGTGCGTTTCCTCGTCGATCGCGCGCCAATGCCCGCCGACCCGGAAAACTATCACCGCATTGTGCTCGTGTTTGACGGCGACGATGAAGAATCGGTGATAGCGGCACGCACCCATTGGTCCGAAGCCAGGGCAAAAGGCTTTGAAACAACCTACTGGCAAGCGGACGAGCATGGGCGCTGGGGGAAAAAGGCCTGAGAAGCACATAGCCGGGAGGGCCCAGTCGGCCAATGAATGATCGGCCAATGGCCGACCGAAGTAACCCTTTGGACGACCTAGGCTTGCCGCGGGCCATCGTGATGACGCAAAATACAGTTTAAGGGACAATCAGATAGTTCATTTGGGGTTTGCCGTTTTGTCGCGTCGCTACGCCCTGGTCAGCCTTACGCTCGCTTGCAGTGCCGCGCTGCTTGTTGCGGGCTGCAAGAACTCCGCACAGGTCTTCCAGGATCAAAACGATGGTGGCTGGTTCTCGAAACCTGTCGATATCTTCGCCAAGCCCGATTGGGCGCGCCCCAACACGGCGAGCGTTAGTCTCGGTCCGCAAGGTCCTGTCGGCCCTGAAGACCTGGTGAGCGCTGACGGCCGCTGTGCGCCGCCGATCGCAGCCACGGCACAGGCATCCGAACCCGCGCCGGCTTCCGGCCAAGTGCCGGCGCCCGCCGACCGTGAAGTCGGTTCGGTTGCCGGCGATCTCGCGGGAGCGCCCATGCCAGCCGCGACGCTAGCGTCGGCGCCTCCCGATCCGGGTTTGCAAAAGCTTGAGCCGGCGACGCCGCAGGTCTCAGGCGGCATTGCGCTTGCTATGACGGAATGCCAGGCCGTCCAGCGCGCCGGCATTCCGAGCAACGTATCGATCAGCGTTGGGGACAAAGGTGAACGCAAAGCGGTACTCACTTTTCTCAGCGGGCCCTGGCCCGGAATCTACACGTTCGCCGATGGGCGGCTGAAAGTAATTGAGCGCGCACCGGAACAGCCAAAGCCGGCCACCCCGACCAAGAAGACGCCAAGGAAAAAACCTGGCGCGCCGAAAACCGCGAGTCAGCGCACCTACGTCCAATAAGCGTGTCAGTTGATTGTGCGCAGGGCCCCATCGCCGGTCTGGCGCTGATAGATGATCAAATCAAAACTTGGCGTTCGGTCGTTGCCGAGGATGCCGCTCAACAGGGCATGCGCCTGGCCACGGTGATGGGTCTGATGGTTGAAGAAATGGTCGAGGGCAGGGGCAAGCATCTGCTCAATGTCCTGCGGATTGACGAAAGTGCGATACCGGATTCGTTTGGTGAGGTCACCGTCACTTAAAGCCCCGATGTAACGGCTGATGCGTTCATCCTCGGTTCGTCGCGCAGTGCGCAATTGCGCGAAATCGTCAAAGAGAATTGCATCGAGGTTCGGGGGGACTTCGCCTTGAGCGGTAAATCGCCGCATCCAGATACGGTCGCCAACCAGCAGGTGATTGAGAGTGCCATGCAGCGATTTGAAGTAAGCCCCGCGGTTGGCACGATATTCGGCATCGGCGATTTGCGCGGCAGCCTCGTAAAGCCGCTCATTGCACCACGTATTGTATCCGGCGAACATCCGATAGCGGGCCAGCATCTTGCTCTCCTGCTCGACGTTTTTAGCCATCAGACGGTTGATCTTGCCGCCTGAAATGCCCCCCGGTATAAGCCGCGCGATCCCGTCTCGCCAATGAAACCCCTTAAACTCATCGATTAGTTCCAGTGAAGGACAACAGGATGGCAGTCGAGCGTACTTTTTCAATTCTCAAGCCCGATGCGACCGCGCGTAATTTGACAGGTGCGATCAATGCCATCGTCGAGAAGGCCGGCCTGCGCATTGTGGCGCAGAAGCGCCTGCGCATTTCGCGCGAGCAGGCCGAGAAATTCTACGCCGTGCACCGAGAGCGGCCGTTCTTTCGCGAACTCGTCGAGTTCATGATTTCAGGACCAGTGGTTGTGCAGGTGCTCGAAGGCGACAACGCCATCGCGCGATATCGCGAAGTGATGGGAGCCACTGACCCGGCCAAAGCGGCTGACGGCACCATCCGTAAAATCCACGCCAAGTCTATCGGAGAAAATTCCGTTCACGGCTCGGACGCGCCTGAGACTGCAGTGCGGGAAATTGCACAGTTCTTTTCGGAAAACGAAATCATCGGCTAAAGGCTGTTTGGAAATCCAAAATCGGCTGGGTGGTAGCCGATCATAAAAACCGCGAACATCCGAACGCGGATTAGGGGAGGGAATACCAGTGGGTTCGATGGCACAGCTTATGGATCCAGCCGGCTGGTGGACGGTGATCAGCTCCGGCTGGAGCGACATAGGCCACACCGAGTTCTGGATCGCGCTCGCCAAGATCATGTGGATCAACATCTTGCTGTCGGGCGACAACGCGGTCGTGATCGCGATGGCATGCCGCGGTTTGCCGCACAGGCAACGGGTGTGGGGCATGATACTCGGCGCCGGCGTCGCAGTCGGGCTGCGTATTATCTTCACCGGTATCGTCGCCTCATTGATGTTGCTGCCCTATCTCAAAATCGTGGGCGGACTCGCACTGTTTTACATTGCGGCCAAGTTGCTAGTGCCGGACGATCCGGATAAGAGCGAGGCTGAAGCGGCCGAGCACCTCTGGCGTGCGGTGCGCATCGTCGCGATTGCCGACATCATCATGAGTCTCGACAACGTAATCGCAATCGCAGCGGCGGCGGGCGGTAACATGGCGCTGCTGGTGATCGGCCTCGGCATCAGCATTCCGTTGATCGTCGCGGGTGCTGCCTTGATCATGTCGCTGCTTGATCGTTTCCCGATCCTGGTATGGGCCGGCGCCGCGTTGCTCGGTTGGATCGTGGGCGAAGTGATCGCGACCGATCCGGTGATTGCAAGCTATCTGACCAATCAGTACGGGACGGCCACTGCGCATAAAGTCGAGATTGGCGCCGCCGTCCTCGGTGCGGTGCTGGTGCTTTTGGTCGGCGGTTTGTGGCGGCGATCCAAGCTCCAGCCGGAGGTCGAATCCTAGCCCGGCCAATTCAATTCGCTATAGTGGGGGGCGATGAATCAAGCGGTGCGGCCCCCCAATGCGACAAGGATCGGGCATTCGGCCTGCCCGCACGACTGCCCGTCCACCTGTGCGCTGGACGTTGAGCTTCTCGACGAGCGCACCATCGGGCGCGTACGCGGCGCAAAGGACAATGACTACACGGCCGGTGTGATCTGCGCCAAGGTCGCACGCTATGCCGAGCGCGAGCATCATCCGCAGCGCCTGCTGCACCCTCTGCGCCGCAAAGGTGCAAAGGGCTCTGGCGAATTCGAGCGCATTTCATGGGACAGTGCGCTTGACCTCGTGGCCGAGAAATTCGTCGAGGCCGAGCGACGCTACGGCGCCGAAAGCGTATGGCCTTACTATTACGCCGGCACCATGGGCCTGGTGATGCGCGACGGCATCAACCGCCTCCGCCACGTCAAGAAGTACTCGGGATTTCATTCGACCATTTGCGTCAATCCCGCCTACGCGGGCTACGCGGCCGGAGTGGGGCGCATCGCCGGTGTTGATCCGCGCGAAATGGCGAAATCCGATCTGGTGGTCATTTGGGGCACCAATGCGGTGAACACGCAGGTCAATGTCATGACCCACGCCGTGCGCGCGCGGAAGGAGCGTGGAGCCAAGATTGCGGCCGTCGACATCTATATGAACGGAACGATGGAACAGGCCGATCTGCCGGTGCTGATCAAGCCGGGCACCGACGGCGCGCTCGCCTGCGCCGTGATGCATTGCCTTTTCCGCGCCGGAAAAGCGGATTGGGAATATCTCGAAAAATACACCGATGCACCGCGTGAACTCGAAGACCATTTGCGCACGCGCGATCCGCAATGGGCGTCTGCGATCACCGGCGCGCCAGCCGAAACGATCGAGGAATTTGCGCGATTGATCGGCGAGCGCAAGCGGGCGTTTTTCCGTCTCGGTTACGGATTTTCGCGGTCGCGCAACGGCGCAGCGAATATGCACGCGGCGAGCTGCATTCCGGCAGTGACCGGCGCCTGGCAATACGAGGGTGGCGGGGCGTTCCACATCAGCGCCGACATCTTCCGGCTCGACAAGACCTTGATAGAGGGGCTCGATGTCTGGGATCGCTCGGTGCGGATGCTCGATCAGTCGCGCATCGGCGCAATCCTGACCGGAGACCGTGAGGCACTTCACGGCGGTGTGCCGGTCAACGCGATGATCATCCAAAATACGAATCCGGTTTCAGTTTGTCCCGATCAGACCCAGGTAAAGCGCGGATTTGCGCGCGATGATTTGTTCGTCTGCGTGCACGAACAGTTCATGACGGAGACTGCGCAGATGGCCGACGTCGTGCTGCCGGCGACAACATTTCTTGAGCACGACGACATTTATCGGGGCGGCGGGCACCAGTATCTCATCCTTGGACCCAGGCTTGTCGAGCCGCCGGGTGAATGCCGCAACAATCACGAGGTTATCTGCGCACTCGCGCAACGGCTAGGCGCCAAGCACCGTGGCTTCACGATGAGTCCGCGCGAACTCATCGACCAGATGTTGCGGGTGTCAAAGCGAGGCACGCTCGCCGAAATCGAGGCCGACCGATGGATCGACTGTCAGCCGCCTTTCCGACAGTCGCACTATCTCGATGGATTTCCTTGGCCCGACGGCAAGTTCAGGTTCAAACCGGATTGGCGGAACGTTCCGTTTCGCAGCCCATACAAGAGCGGGCCGGTCGCCGAAATGCCAAGGTTGCCGGACCATTGGACGTCGATCGAAGTCGCGGATTTAGAACATCCGTTCCGGCTTGCGACGTCGCCAGCCCGCGGATTTCTCAACTCGACCTTCAACGAGACGCCTACATCCTTGGCACAGGAGACCCGGCCGACCGTGATGATTCATCCCGACGATGCCAAGATGCTCGGAGTTGCTACGGACGATTATGTCGTTCTCGGCAACAGGCGTGGCGAAGTGCGTTTGCACGCGCGCGTATTCGAAGGCGTGCGGCGAGGGGTCCTGATCGCGGAATCGATCTGGCCGAACTCAGCCTATGCCGACGGTTGCGGTATCAACACACTTATCGGCGCGGATTCGATTGCACCTTACGGCGGAGCCGCTGTCCACGACAGCAAGGTGTGGATACGGCGGCTCGCCAGGTGAGCCGTACTAGCCCCTTAATTTTTCGTCGACGCTAAAGCGGCCGCCGCCAGTCACAAAAAGCACGATAAGGCCACCGGCGATCGCGAGATTTTTTGTGAGGAATATGTACTGCACAAGCTGGGCAGCCTGCGGATAACCCCAATAACGATGTGCTGTGACCGTGGCTACGATGACGAAGGCAAGGCCAAGCAGCGCGCCATACCGGGTTCCAATACCAAGAACAAGCGAGACAACGATGGTCCACTCAACGACTAAAGCCAGCGGGCTCATGATGGCCGGGTTCATGAAGTTGATGGAGGTCAGATAGCCGACGTTCGGAGATCCAGCCCACACAGTCATTAAAAACACACATGCAACAAGTACGCGCCCAATGAGCAGCAGCGCGTCTGTCATGCCGGTCGCAATGCCATCGGCACGAGAAAGCAGCGGATGCGATGATCCTTTAGCCATGGTCTCCCCCCATTCAGTTTGTTTTTAGTGGATAATAGTTGCTTGCCTGACGACCGCCGGTCAACTCCCTGCGGAGCGGCTGTCCAGCGAATAGCGCGCTGAGTGAGCTAGACCTAGATTTCCCGGCCGATCTTGCGGTCCATTGACCAAGGACCGCCGCCACGCAGTGCAACTGCAACCAGCATCGCCATCCACAATAGCGGGGCTTCCACTCCATTTACCGCTATGCCGTAGCCGCGCGGGATATGAACGACGAGGATGAGCACGATAAACTCTATGATCATGATAACGGCCGCGGGCCGCGTAAAAAGCCCGATCGTAATGAGCAACGCTCCGACGGTTTCATTGAGCGGGACGAGGTAGGCATACAGCCCTGCAGGTTCGAGCCCCAACTTGGCGAAATAGCCGGTGAGGCCAGCATGATTCATGGCGGTCACTTTGATCCAGCCATGCCAGAAGATCGTTAGCCCGACTGTGACCCTGACGACGAGATAGGCCAGATCAGACGTAAACGCGTAGTGTTGTCCAAGCGCTGGAATGATTGGACGCGGATCATCGCTTGCCCGGGCATTCATGGCGTAACCCCTATTTCTTATTGGCTACTCTGATGGGTGGCATCCCAACTATAAACACCGCACCTCCGGGCGGCATTCACGTTGAATTGTAGGGAAAATTCAGGCCGACGACGGTGTCACCGCATTGGATTCAGGCACGGGTGCGCCGTCAACGAGGCACCGGCCATTTTCAATGCGAACGCGTCCCTCTGCGACCAGTTTGAGGGCCAAGGGGTAGATCTGGTGCTCAACCTTGAGCACACGTGCGGCGAGCGTTTCTTCGCTGTCCCCGGGCCGCACTTGAACCGCGCCCTGCGCAATGATCGGGCCTGAATCCATTTCGGGCACCACGAAATGCACGGTGGCTCCGTGCGTTTTGACGCCAGCTTCGAGCGCGCGTTTATGGGTATCCAGACCCTTGAAAGCGGGCAGAAGGGCAGGATGGATATTGAGGATGCGGCCGTGCCATTTTTCAACGAAGCCGGCGGTGAGCAGCCGCATAAAGCCCGCGAGCGCGACAATGTCGATGCGATGTTTTTCCAGTACCGCTTGCAATGCGCTTTCGAAACCAGCGCGATCCTTCCCGAACGCTGCGTGATCGACGATTTCAGTGTCGATATCAGCAGCGCGCGCGACCTGGAGTCCCCCGGCGTCGGACCGATTGGAAACGACCAAGGCAATCTCGGCGGGATAGTTCTTGTCCTTTGCGGCGTCGATCAAGGCCGCCATGTTTGAGCCGCGGCCGGAGATAAGTACGGCGACGCGTCTACGGCTC
>DATGDN010000152.1:0-4804 GCA_035310865.1 Pseudolabrys sp.
GCTCGATCACCTGTGGCAGCGCAGCGATGGTCTCGGCCGTACCATAATCAAGGCCATGGCCCGCATGCACTTCCAATCCCAGACCAGAGGCGCGCTGCACGCCCGCGTGTATGAGTTGCCATTCAGCCTTGGCCTCGCTAGTCCGACCTTCGGCCAGCGCGTCGCACCACGAACCCGTATGGATCTCTATGACCGGCGCACCGAGCTCCGCAGCCATCTCAATCTGCGCTGGGGCCGCGACGATGAATAACGAGACGCGGATGCCCGCGTGCTTGAGCTCATGCACCACAGGACCAAGCTGAGCGCGCTGCCTGACGGCATCGAGTCCACCCTCGGTCGTGCGTTCGGTGCGTTTTTCGGGGACCAGGCACACGGCGTGCGGCTTGGTTTTCAGCGCGATTGCGACCATCTCCTCGGTCGCCGCCATCTCGAAATTAAGCGGTTTGTCGATCTCGGCTTTAAGCCGAGCAATATCATCGTCGCGAATATGACGCCGATCTTCGCGCAGATGTGCCGTGATGCCGTCGCAGCCGGCGGCGATTGCAAGTTTTGCCGCGCGTACCGGATCAGGGTGACGGCCCCCACGTGCGTTGCGAATGGTGGCGACGTGATCGATATTTACGCCGAGGCGAAGACGATACATGCGTTAGCCGTTCACCCGTTCGGCCTTGGCAACCACCGACTTCGCGCGCAATTGCGCAAGGATCGCGGTGAGATGCTTGAGGTCATAGACCTCGAGGTCAATCGTAACATCCGTAAAATCCGGCGCCCGTCGCGTCATGCGGATATTGTCGATGTTGCCATCGTGTTCGGCTATGACTTGTGCGATCTGCGCTAGCGACCCCGGCTCGTTCACAGATTGCACGGCGATGCGCGCAGGAAAACGCCGTGGGGCACGCTCCTCCTCATCCCAGCGCACATCAAGCCAGCGCTCGGGTTTGTCCTCGAACTCGCTCAAGGCCGGAGATTGGATCGGATATATTGTGATGCCCTCGCCGGGAGAGAGGATGCCGACGATGCGATCACCGGGCACAGCGCCGCCGTTTGGCGCAAACCGCACCGGCAGATCGCCATTGATGCCGCGGATGGGGATCGCCGGTCCTGCAGCACTGTCCGGCACCTTGAACTTCACCGACGTGATTTTTCTCAAGCCGAACCAGCCGCTATCGGTTTTTGGCTTTGCGGCCATGGCTGCAGCGCGCTCTTCCTTATAGTCAGGATACATGGCACGCGCGACGTCGGACGCCTTCAATTCGCTTCGTCCCACCGCGGCCATAACATCTTCGACCGACGCGCGTGCTAGCCGCGGCAGCGCACCAGTCAGTTTTTCATCCGAAAACGCAATTTTGGCGCGCTGGAACAAACGCTCGACGATGCGCCGGCCCAGACCGGCATATTGCATCCGCACCGCGACGCGTGTCGCGCGCCGTATTGCGGCGCGCGCCTTTCCGGTCATCACGATTGATTCCCATGCGGCCGGCGGCGCATGTTGCGCTTTTGACGTGACGATCTCGACTTCATCGCCGTTGACGAGCTCGGACGTCAGCGGTGCGATTTGGCCGTTGATCTTGCAACCGACCGCGGTATTGCCGATGTCGGTATGAACTGCGTAAGCAAAATCGATCGGCGTCGCCTTGCGGGGCAGCGCTATCAGCTTGCCCTTTGGAGTGAAACAGAACACCTGATCGTGAAACAGCTCGAGCTTGGTGTGCTCGAGGAATTCTTCGGGGTTCGAACCCTCCGCCAGCAACTCGATCGTGCGGCGTAACCAAGCGTACGCGGTCGATTCGCGCGAAAGCAACTCGGTCGGCGAGCCCACATTGTCCTTATAGAGCGCGTGGGCGGCGATGCCGTATTCGGCAATCTCGTGCATGCCGACGGTGCGAATTTGCAGCTCGACACGCTGTTTGCTAGGGCCGATCACGGTCGTGTGGATCGAGCGGTAATCGTTTCCTTTTGGCGTGGAGATGTAGTCCTTGAAGCGTCCAGGCACCATCGGCCAAGTGCTGTGGACGATGCCGAGAGCCTGGTAGCAGTCGGCCAAAGTCTTCACGACAACTCGGAACCCGAAGATGTCGGACAGTTGCTCGAACCCGACCGACTTGCGTTCCATCTTGCGCCAGATCGAATAGGCGCGTTTTCGGCGGCCTACGACCCGTGCCTCGATGCCGCGATCGGCGAGCTTTTTGGTCAACTGCTTTTCAATCTCCGAGATCAACAGCCTGCTGCGTTCGGTAAGTGCATTGAGCCGCGCGGTCACGACCTCGCAGGCCTCGGGATAAAGTTCGCGGAAGGCCAGATCGTCGAGTTCCTCGCGCATCTCATGCATGCCCATGCGACCGGCGAGCGGCGCGTAGATTTCCAACGTTTCTTCGGCGGCACGCCGGCGCGCTTCCGGCGGCATGTACTGGAGTGTGCGCATATTGTGCAGCCGATCGGCCAGCTTGATCAGAAGAACGCGCACATCATCGGCGATCGCCAACAATAGCTTGCGGAGATTTTCCGCCTGCTTTGCTTCCTTGGTAACCAGATCAAGTTTTTTGAGTTTGGTCAGCCCTTCAACCAACCTCCCGATGTTGGGACCAAACAGGCCATCAATCTCTGCACGTGTGGCCTCGGTATCCTCTATCGTGTCGTGCAGGAGAGCAGCGGCAATCGTTGCGTCGTCGAGTTTGAGGTCAGTGAGAATAGCAGCGACCTCGATCGGATGGGAGAAATAGGGATCCCCGGAGGCTCGCCGCTGTTCGCCATGCGCTTTCATCGCGTAAACGTACGCGCGATTGAGCAGTGCCTCGTTCGTATCCGGATTGTAGCGCCGCACACGTTCGATCAGGTCGTATTGCCGCATCATCGGCGGCTTTCTTGCTTGGGCCGGCTTTTCGACAACCGGCGGAGGAACAACGACCGCCGGTCGCGGCGCCCGGGTCGGGGCCGGTTTCTGCATTCGTGGAAGGTCGGAGCGCGTGCGCGCCATTCTGGTGCCTTGCAGAGGCTGCTACGGAACTACCTCAAGATATCACGTCGTTTCGATGGCGCTGCAAGGGTTTAGCCAACTGGTTGATAAAATGACGACGGCCCGGCTTGAGACCGGGCCGTCACATCGAATTAGTGCGAATACCAACGCCTATTCGGCGTCTTCTTCAGGCGGCTCTTCGGGCGGCGCCAGGCCTTCGAGGCCTTTGAGGAGTTCTTCCTCGGTCATGCGATCCGCGGTTACCTCGGTGTCATCAGAATCGACGCTGGCTCCCGCTCCTGCCCCGATAAGCGGCATCTCGGGTTCGGGCTCATCGACCTCGACATATTTCTGTAGGCTATGAATGAGGTCTTCCTTAAGGTCGCCCGGCGATACGGTCGTTTCCGCGATTTCACGCAATGCTACGACCGGATTCTTGTCATTGTCGCGTTCAAGCGTGATCTGCGACCCCGATGAAATCATCCGCGCCCGATGGCTCGCCAACAGCACGAGATCAAAGCGGTTCTCAACCTTGTCGATACAATCTTCTACGGTGACACGGGCCATAGGCTCGTCACTCCATCTGATGGAACTTGTCCTTGAATTAGCCTGCTAGGTATCCCCTGCCGCATGGAATTTCAAGCATTTTTGTCTTGGTTTAGCCTCAACCGTCTGTTACTCGACGATTGCGAGAGCGCCGGCAAGCCGACGGCACAGGATTTTGTCGACCCGGCGTGATTGCGCAGGTGGCAGCCCAATTGGTCGAAGGGGCCACGATGCTCTGTTAACGGCGATCCGAAACCGCGCGCGCGGGGCATTCCGCATTGCGCGCGGGGGGTCTGGAAGTAACCTGTGTAAATTGTGAGAGAAACAGATGACCGTACCTGGCGAAAAAATTGCTTTATTCATTGATGGGGCCAATCTTTACGCGACAGCCAAGTCCCTCGGTTTCGATATCGACTACAAGCGGTTGCTGCGCGAATTTCAATCGCGCGGCTATTTGTTGCGTGCCTTCTATTACACGGCGGTCATCGAAGATCAGGAATATTCATCCATCCGTCCGTTGATTGATTGGCTCGACTACAATGGATATTCGGTTGTCACCAAAGCGACCAAGGAATTTGTTGATCAGACGGGCCGCCGCAAAGTCAAAGGAAACATGGACATCGAACTTGCGGTAGATGCCATGGAGATTGCCGGCACGATCGACCATATGGTGCTGTTTTCAGGTGACGGTGATTTCCGCTCACTTGTAGAGGCCGTTCAGCGAAAAGGGGTGCGCGTTACCGTTGTTTCGACTGTAACGACACAGCCACCGATGGTTGCGGACGAATTGCGTCGCCAAGCCGACGTCTTCGTCGATATCGTCGAGTTACAGACCAAGATCGGCCGCGATCCGACGGAGCGGACCCCACGCGAGGGTCGCCCTCCTCGCGATGATCGAGCGGCTTCCCATACGCCCCAATTCCTGCAACGGCCGACATCGCCGCAACGTGCCGGCGCTCCGGTCGGCGCCGACGACGATGATGAATCCTACGAATAGCGTTTTTGCTTCGCGCATGATCTTATCCGAGTGACATTATCAACCTCGGATTAGGTGCCGGGACAGCCCTTGGATTCTCGCGCGATGGCAGGAGTGGACGGCAAGCCGGGTCGAGACTGTCCGCGCTGCCCGCGGCTTGCCGCATTTCGGAAAACTTGGCGCACAAAAGAACCGGCTTGGTTCAATGCGCCGGTGCCCTCTTTCGGATCGATCGATGCGCGCTTGCTGATAGTCGGGCTAGCGCCCGGCCTGCAAGGCGCCAATCGCACGGGTCGTCCTTTCACCGGTGACTATGCCGGGGTGTTGCT
>DATGDN010000153.1:0-30702 GCA_035310865.1 Pseudolabrys sp.
GACGGATTGCAACTGAACGCCGGCCATGCTTTCGGCGATGTCGATCGCCTGGCGGATAGTCTCCTCGGCTTCGTCAAGGTCGACGACAGAGCCGCCCTTCATGCCGCTTGCCGCCGTGTGGGCATAGGCCAGGAGGCTGACCCCGTGGCTTCGCCGGCGAAGGACGTCCTGGGGTGCTTGCGGCTCGAGCCGCGCTATGAGGCACACGACCTTGCTGGTGCCGATATCGAGACCCGCGACAACTGCCGCGCGCTTGGGCGAAACCGGCTTCATCTTCGGAGTCAGGCCGAAGCGCAGCACGGTCATGCTTCGCCTCCCTTGGACGGTTTTGCCTTTTTCGCCTTTTCGAGATCCCTAAAAGTCTGCTCGCGGGCCGCCGCTGCGGCATCTGATTGGCGGACCGTGACGCGATTGGGCAACAGCCGCAGATCTACGATGACGACGTCACGCGACAGCAGCTTCTTGCTGCGGTCGAGATCGACCAGTGTCCGCAGTGCGCGGTCGGCTTCGCTTTCCGGCAGCAGAATCTCAACACCGGTTTTCAGATGGAGATTCCATCGCCTTTCGGCGACCAGCACCGAAGATTCTGTCGCACGCGCGATATCCGGATAGCGGCTGACTATTTCGAGGAAAGCTCGTGCGCTTTGCTCAGCGCCCTTGCCAACGACCATTGGCAGGGTGGCGAAGCGCGGCGGCGCCGCAGCTTCGAGGACAGTGCCATCACCGGCAATCAGCGCGATACGGCCATCCTTTTGCCAGAGCGCGAACGGTTTGCGCTCCTTGATTTCGATGCGCAGCTGGTCGGGATACAATTTTAAAACGGTCGCATCCGCGATCCATGGATTGTTCAGTAACCTCGCCCGCGCGCGTGCGGCATCGAGAAACAAGAGAGAGGAATGGTCGCTGATGCCGGCCAGCATCAGGATTTCATCGCGGCCGACTTCGCGCTCGCCCGCCAGCGCCACCTCGGAGATACGGAAACCGGCTTTGTTGGCCGCCGCATCACAAAGGTCCTGCAGGTTTTCGAGGATCTGGGGGCCGTGGCCGCCCTTGACGACGCCGTAGCTGACACTTGCCAGAAGTAGCATCGCGGCAGCCGATGAACCGGCGCCGCGCGGAATTTTCAACGTGACAAGCCAGCCGCCGCCCCAACGGCGCACCGTGCGTAGCCAACGCCTGTCATACGATCGCGGCCAGAGAGCGGACGATGCACGTCGTTTCAGCTTAAGCGATTGAGCGAGGCGTCCTCGGCCTTCCATCGCGACCTACTATTCCAACGTTCTGCCCGGGAGGGCACGCAAGCGCCGCCACGAGCATGATGTCGACACGCTCGGGTATCCGGCTTCAGATGAGACATCCCCGTCCCTCAGAGGCCGCCATCAGCGGTATCGTCCGCACGCACGACTTCACGGCAGCCAAGCGCGCGGCGCGCCGCCGGTGCCTAGTCTTCGGCGCTATTGGTAAATGATTAGTAAAATTTGAAGCATTTCACGCCTGACACTGGAAATTCAGGTGTACAATCAGCTAGCGGTCCAGTGAGGCGTCTTCGACCATCCACTTCACCAGGTCCTCGAACTTGATGCCGGCATGAGCAGCCAGTTCAGGCACCAAAGAGGTCTCGGTCATGCCGGGTTGGGTGTTCACCTCAAGGCAAAACAGACCCTTGGTGCCGTCGAGGCGGTCGTCAAAGCGGAAGTCGGAACGAGTGACGCCGCGGCAGCCCAGCGCACGATGTGCGGCCAGTGCCAGGCGTTGCACTTCGCGATAGACGTCGGCGGCGATGGGCGCCGGCAACAGATGTTTCGAACCGCCAGGCGCGTACTTGGCTTCGTAGTCGTAAAACTTCACGGTGGGGACGATCTCGATCACGCCGAGCGGCTGCTCGCCCATCACCGCGCACGTGAGCTCCTTGCCTGGAATGTATGGTTCGAGAAGTACCTGCTCGCCGAAGGACCAGTCAGCTCGCGTGAGTTCTTGCGGCGGGTGCTTGTAATCCTCGCGCACGATGAAAACACCGACGCTGGAGCCTTCAGCGATTGGCTTGACCACATAAGGCGGCGGCAGCAGGTGGCGCTTCGCAACCTCCTTGCGCGCTGCCACCAATCCGCCCGGCACAGGCACTCCCGCCGACTTGAGCACAGCCTTGGCCGTATCCTTTTTCATCGCCAGCGCCGAGGCGAGCACGCCGGAATGACTGTATGGAATGCCGAGGACTTCAAGCAGCCCTTGCAACGTTCCGTCCTCACCCGGCCGGCCGTGCAGCACGTTGAGCGCAACGTCGGGTTTGCGCGCGCGCAGCATCGCCGCGATGTCACGATCAACATCAATTCGGCTGACCTGATACCCGGACCGCTCTAGCGCGTCGGCGCAGGCCTTACCAGAACGCAGGGAAATCTCGCGCTCGGCCGACCAGCCTCCCATCAGAACGGCGACATGTTTGGCGGTAATGGCGGCTCTCCGAATCAGTGCTTACAGTGCGGGGCTGGTCAGGGGCTGTCCTAGCGGAAATATCCAGGCAGGCAAACTGGTCGGCTGACTACCTGTTCACGCCGATCCGCTTGATTTCCCATTCGAGCTCAACGCCTGAATGGGTCTTCACGCGCTCGCGTACGGTCTCGCCGAGCGTCTCGATATCGGCCGCGCTGGCACCACCCAGGTTGATCAGGAAATTGCTGTGGAGTTCGGACACCTGCGCGCCGCCAATGGTGAGCCCGCGGCAGCCGGCTTCGTCGACCAGTTTCCACGCGCTCCGACCCGGCGGATTCTTAAAGGTGGAGCCGCCGGTACGGTTGCGTGGCTGACTCTTCTCACGCTTCTTCTTGATTGTTGCCATCTCGGCGGCGATCTCTTCGGGCACGCCGGCGCGGCCCTGCAAGACTGCCGTCGTGAAGATCACATCGTCCGGCACGCCGCAATGGCGGTATAAAAACTCCATCTCGCCATTGCTGTAGGTGCGGATATTTCCCTGCCGGTCGACGCCACGCGCTTCGATAAAGACATCCTTGGTCTCGCCGCCGTAAGCGCCGCCATTCATGCGCAGCGCCCCGCCAATCGTTCCCGGGATGCCGCTCAAAAACGCCAATCCTGCAATGCCGGCAGCCTGAGCGGCTCGCGCCACCATCACGTCGAGCATTGCCGTTCCGACGGTGACGCGATTCTCCTCCACCTTCACTTCATTGAAACCGCGTCCGAGCCGGATCACGATGCCCGGCACGCCGCCGTCGCGCACAATCAAGTTAGAGCCCGCGCCAATCACGGTGACCGGGATTTCGGCGGGCAAATTGCGCAGAAAGTAGGCGAGATCGTTCTCATCCTCCGGCATAAAGAACGCCTGCGCAGGGCCGCCGACACGAAACCAGGTTAACTCGGCGAGCGCCTGGTTGGTCAGCAGCCGGCCACGCAGTTCGGGCATTTTAGCTTTCAAGTCAGGAACAATGTCGGGGAAGCTCATAGCGCTTTCAATTCTGCCGGAAGTGCGTAGGCCCACTGCGTGATCGACCCGGCGCCAAGACAGACCACATAGTCGCCAGGCTTCGCGAGACTCTTTACCAGCGGCGCAAGTTTATCCGGGCCATCCAATGGAATTGCCTGTTTGTGGCCGCTCGATCGCAAGCCGGTCACCAGTGCGTCGCGGTCGGCGCCGGGAATCGGTTGCTCGCCTGCCGGATACACTGGGGCCACGACCACCGCGTCGGCATCATTGAAGCAGGTGCAGAACTGCTCGAACAGGTCGTGCAAACGCGTGTAGCGGTGCGGTTGCATCACTGCAATCACCTGCCCTTTGGCGCTCTCGCGGGCGGCACGCAGGACAGCCGCGATCTCGACCGGATGGTGCCCGTAATCGTCGATGATAATCGCTCCGTTCCATTCGCCGACGCGCGTGAAGCGCCGTTTGACGCCGCCGAAACCCGCAAGCGCTTTTCGAATGACCTCGCCCTTGACCCCAAGCGCGAGCGCGACCGCGATTGCCGCGGTTGCGTTCAATGCGTTGTGACGGCCAGGCATTGGCAATGTGAGCTTGTCGATTTTGTGTGCGGTCTTGCCATCGCGATCGCGGAAGAGGACGGAAAAGCGCGATTCGCCGTTGAGATGGCCGAGATCGGCGAGGCGCACGTCGGCTTGCGGATTCTCGCCATAAGTGAGGATTCGCCTGTCTTCAAGTTTGCCGACCAGCGTCTGCACGACGGGGTGATCCGTGCACATCACTGCGAACCCATAGAAGGGCACATTCTCCACGAAGGCGCGGAATGCGTCCTGCACCGCGTCGAAGGTATGGAAATGGTCGAGGTGCTCGGGATCGATGTTGGTGACGACGGCGATGTCGGCCGGCAGCTTGAGAAATGTGCCGTCGGATTCATCCGCCTCGACCACCATCCAGTCGCCCGCACCGAGCCGCGCGTTGGTGCCATAGGCGTTGATGATGCCGCCGTTGATGACGGTCGGATCGAGACCGCCGGCATCAAGCAGCGACGCAACCAGCGACGTCGTCGTCGTCTTGCCGTGCGTGCCGGCGATCGCCACGCAGCTTTTCAGCCGCATCAATTCGGCCAGCATCTCGGCGCGCCGCACCACCGGCAGCCGTTTGGCGCGGGCAGCAACAAGTTCCGGATTGTCACGCTTGATCGCTGACGAGACGACGACAACATCGGCGCCGTCGATATTTTCGGCTTTGTGCCCGATCGCCACCTCGACGCCCTTGTCGCGCAGGCGCTTGACGTTGGCGCTGTCGGCGACGTCGGAGCCCGTCACGCTATAGCCGAGATTGGCCAGCACCTCGGCAATGCCGCTCATGCCAATGCCGCCGATGCCGACGAAATGCACCGGCCCGATGTCGCGCGGCAGTTTCATATAAATTCGTCCTCAGCCTTGCCTCGGGCGCGCCACACCCCGCGCGCCCATTTGCGGCCATCTCATGCAGGACATGGAAGGCCGAAACAAGACCGGCTGTTGGCCAACGCTCAAATTCCCGCCACCTTTATTACCAGATCGGCAAGCCTTTCGGCGGCGTCGACGGTACCGCAGGATTTGGCCGCCTGTGCCATTTTTAAAAGTCGCGCCGGGTCATTCGAAAGCGTGGTGATCTCCTTGGCCAGCCGTTCGGCCGTGAATTCTCGTTGCTCGATGCGGATCGCCCCGCCGGCGGCCTCGAGCACGCCGGCATTGGCAAACTGGTCCTGATCGAGCGCGTGTGGCAGCGGCACCAATATGGCCGGGCGGCCGATGGCCGAAAGTTCGGCCACGGTCGAGGCGCCCGAGCGGGAGATGACCAGATGCGAGGCGGCCATTCGTGCTGGGAGATCGGCAAAAAAAGAAGCGACTTCGGCCGCCACCCCGAGACGGGCGTAGGCTGCGCGTACGGTCTCAAGGTCTTCGGCCCGCGCCTGCTGCACAATGCTCAGTCGCATGCCAAGTCCTGCATCCAGCAGCCCGATTGCAGCCGGCACGATCTCCGACATGACACGCGCGCCCTGGCTGCCGCCGAACACCAGCAGACGGAGCTTGCCATCAGCCGGCACGGCGTAGGGCATATTGCCAGCTGCAATGACCTGAGGCCGCAGCGGATTGCCGGTAAATGTTATTTTGTTCTGCCAGCGACGATTGAAGTTTTTGAGCACACGAAATCCGGTAGCGATTGCGGTGACGCGGGGGGCCAGGAAGCCATTCGCGCGACCCATAACCCCATTCTGTTCGTGGAGCACCGTCGGAATATTGCGCCAGCTTGCCGCCAGAAGCGGCGGCACGGTGGGATAGCCGCCAAAGCCAACGACGACTTTCGGCTTGATGCGTCCTAGCAGCGCCCATGCCTTGGCGCTGCCGAACGCGAGCAACATCAGGGTCCGCACCACCGATATCGGGTCGCGTCCGCGCAAAGTTGCACTGGGGATGAGGTGCATGGCCCGCGCCGGAAACTTGAAATGCGCCGCACGATGGTCGGTGGCGAGATCGACGACGATGCCGCGCTTGTCGAGCGCAATTGCCAGCGCCTCCGCCGGAAACAGATGGCCACCGGTGCCGCCGGCCGCGATCAGGACCAGGTTTCTTGCATCGCTTGCGGGCATTGCCTCTCCACCGTCATTCCGAGCTTAACGCCAGGCACGACGAAAGAACTATGCGCTTCCCACCGGCGAAAGTTGAGGTGCCACGATGGCCGCGCGCGGCTGCTCGCGGGTCAAGGCCAGCAGCATGCCCATTGCGTAGGCGATTGAGATCATCGAGGAGCCGCCGTACGAAATGAACGGCAGCGTCATGCCCTTGGCCGGGATAAGATGCAAGTTGACAGCCATGTTGATCGCCGATTGCGTGGCGAACAGGATGGTCAGGCCCGCGGCGGCAAAGCGCGTGAACGGATCATCGTTGTGCATGGCGCGTATCAGCATGCGGATGACGATGAACGCGAACAATGCGACAAGCACGAGACAAAGCGCGACGCCGAATTCCTCCGCGGCCACTGCAAATACGAAATCGGTGTGACTCTCCGGGAGAAGTCGCTTCACAGTACCCTCGCCCGGTCCTTTGCCGAACCAGCCGCCGCGCATAAAGCTTTCGGTTGCGATGTCGATGTTAAAGGTGTCGCCCGAAGCCGGGTCGATGAATCGCTGAATCCGGCGCGCCACATGCGGCACCGTGTAGTATGCACTCAGGAGTCCGGCGCCTGCGAGCCCCGCGATGCCGAAGACCCAGACCACTCGCATGCCCGCCATGAAGAACAGCGCGCTCCACACCAGCGCGATCAGCATCGTCTGGCCAAAGTCGGGCTGCATGACGAGCAAGGTGATCACCAGCAGCAGCAGCAGCAGTGAGAAGGTATTCGCCGGCATGTCGGGACGTTTTGCCGATTCGCCGAACAGCCAGGCGACGATAATGACGAAGGCAGGTTTGAGGAACTCCGACGGCTGAATGCTGACGCCAAATGGTATCAGCCAACGCCGCGCGCCTTTTATCTCCGGCCCGAACACAGGTGTCGCCGCGACCAAGATCAGGCTCACCGCAAAGATAACCAGCGACAGGCGACGAACCTGGTGGGGATTGAGAAAGGACACGCCGAGCATTATGGCGATTGACGGCAGAAGAAAGAGGATGTGCCGGTTGACGAAGTAGAACGGATCGAGGCCCAGACGGCCGGCTACGGGTGGGCTAGCGGCGAGCGAAAGGACGACGCCGGCCAGCATCAGAGCCCCGGTGGCGGCGAGCGTCAGCCGGTCGACCGTCCACCACCATTCGCCGAAAGGCGTGCGTTGCGCGCGCGAAAGCATCCTTGAATCCCCGTCCGGCTCAAGCTGACGCCTCGCGGTTTAGGAAGCATTAACGGTCGGCTTCACGCCGGGGATCGCCAGCACGGCGTCGGTAAAGGCTTTGCCGCGTACTTCGAAATTTGGATATTGGTCGAATGACGCGCAGGCCGGTGACAGCAGCACAACCGGCTCATTCATCCGCGCCGCTGCGGCATCCCGGGCCGCCGCTTCGACCGCTACCGCCAGCGCCCCGCTGATCTCGTACGGCACGCGGCCTTCCAACGTGTGTGCGAATTCCCTCGCCGCTTCGCCGACCAGATAGGCCTTGCGGATGCGCGGGAAGAATTCGGCGAGACTCACAATACCGCCGGTCTTCGGCTTGCCGCCGGCGATCCAGAAAATATCGTTGAAGCTTGCGAGCGCTTTGGCCGCTGAATCGGCATTGGTCGCCTTTGAGTCATTGACGAAGAGCACGTTTCCCCTACGGCCGACCTGCTGCATGCGGTGGGCGAGACCCGGGAAGCTCGCGAGGCCCTTTTGAATCGCGGGCAGATCTATGCCGAGCGCAACGCACGCGGCAACCGCACAAGCGGCGTTCTGCGCATTGTGCGTGCCGCGCAACGAACCGATTCCTGGGAGCTCTGCAACCGCATGTGCCTTGCCCCCGGCAGCATGCATGATCCGGGTGCCTTCGGCGTAATACCCGTCGGCCAGTGGCGCGGCGACCGAAACGCGCACAACATTTTTCCCGGCACGGGTTATTCGCTCGGCTGCAGCACGCGTGTAAGGATCGTCGATATCAACGACAGCCGTGCCGCCCTCTTCTACACCGGCGGGAAGCCGCTCCTTGATCTCGGCGTAGTGCTCCATCGTGCCATGCCGATCGAGATGGTCTTCTGTAACATTGAGGAGGATACCGATCGTGGCCTTGAGCGAAGGCGCCAAATCGATCTGATAGGAAGAAACCTCCAATACATAGGCGCGCGCCGCCTTGAACGGCTCCAGCGCCAGCACGGGCACGCCGATATTGCCGCCCATCTGGGCGTCTACACCCGCACTTTTCAGCAAGTGTGCGACGAGCGCCGTGGTGGTCGACTTGCCGTTGGTGCCGGTGATCGCCACAACCGGGCATCTCGCGCCCGATTTCGCGCGTTCACGGCAAAACAGCTCGATGTCCCCGATCACCTGGACACCGGCCTTGCGCGCCAACTCGACTGTCCAGTGCGGTTTGGGGTGAGTCAGCGGCACGCCGGGCGCCAACACCAAGGTGGTTATTTTCGACCAGTCGAGATTGCGCAGGTCTTGCGTCTTCATTCCTGCCGCTTGCGCGTCGCCGATCTTCTTGGCGTCGTCGTCAAACGCGACCACATCGGTGCCACCCTCTTTCAGTGCGCGTGCGGCCAGAAGACCGGAGCTGCCGAGTCCGAAGACCGCGACCCGTTGTCCGGCGAACGTGGTGATGGAAATCAAGGCTCATCTCAATTTCAGAGTCGCCAGCCCTGCCAGCGCCAGCACAACCGCAACGATCCAGAAGCGGATGACAATTTGCGGCTCGGTCCAGCCAAGCTGCTCATAGTGATGATGGATGGGCGCCATCTTGAACACGCGTTTGCCCGTCAACTTGAACGAAACCACCTGGACAATCACCGATACGGCCTCGAGCACGAACAGACCGCCCACGATCGCAAGCACGATTTCGTGCTTGATTGCGACCGCCACGGCGCCGAGCAGCCCGCCCAGAGACAATGAGCCGGTATCGCCCATGAAGATCGAAGCCGGCGGCGCATTGAACCAGAGAAAGCCGAGTCCGGCGCCAATCACGGCTCCACAAAGGACGGCAAGTTCGCCGGTGCCGGCCACATAGTGAATCTGCAGATACTCTGCGAACACAGCATTGCCCGCGAGATACGAAATCAGACCGAAGCTTGCCGCCGCGATCATGACAGGCACAATCGCCAGGCCGTCGAGACCGTCAGTGAGGTTGACCGCATTACCTGAGGCAACGATTACAAACGCGCCCACCAGCACGAAAGCCCAGCCGAGGTTGATCACCAGGTCCTTGAAGAACGGAAAGACCAGGGAGGTCGCGATCGGCCCGCGGCCCAGATACGCCAGCGTCGTGCAGGCCAGCACCGCGATCAATGCTTCTGCAAGCAAGCGGGTGCGGCCGGAAAATCCGGCGTGTGTCTGCTTCGTCACTTTGAGATAATCGTCATAGAAGCCGATGATCCCAAACGAGAGCGTCACGCCGAGCACGACCCAGACGTATGGACTCCTTGGGTTGGCCCACAAAAGCGTCGACACCAGCAACCCGGACAGAATCATTAGGCCGCCCATCGTCGGCGTGCCCTTCTTTGTGACGAGATGAGACGGAGGACCGTCGCTTCGGATCGGCTGACCTTTGCCTTGCTTGAGGCGCAGCACATCGATGATCGGTCCGCCAAACAAAAAGACGAATACGAGCGCAGTGACGATGGCGCCGCCGGTACGAAATGTGATGTAACGAAAAACGTTGAAAAACGAGACTTTGTCGGAAAGCTCGGTCAGCCAATAGAACATTGAGTCAAACCCTGAGTCTTCAACCTTGTGCCGGCGCTCGTTCGAGCGCGGTCTGCTTGGGGAATTGCCTTTCCAACGCCTTGACGATCGGACCCATTTTCGACCCGAGTGACCCTTTCACCATCACGGCATCGCCAGCATGAATGGCCTCGAGTACAGCCGGCTCCAGCGCTGCCGCGGTCTCGGCATAGCCGCCCCGCGCACGCGAGGGAAGGGCCTCCCACAATTGATGCATGAGCGGTCCCGAGCAAAAAACAAGATCAATGCCGGCCGCATCGATCGCTTCTGCGAGTGCACGATGCATTTCCCCGCCCTTTGGGCCCAATTCCAGCATATCGCCGAGCACGGCAATACGGCGGCCGCGTTTGCCGATCTGGGCCTGGCCAAGCAGCGCGATTGCGGCGCGCATGGAGGCGGGATTGGCATTGTAGCTCTCGTCGATCAGCAGCGCATTGCCTCCTGGAACCGTCAAGACGCTGCGTGTGCCGCGCCCGCTGGGAGGCTTGAGGTTGCTCAACGCTAGAGCCGCAAGCGCGAGGTCGGCGCCGGAGAGCGAAACTGCCGCGAGCACCGCAAGCGAATTGAGCGCGAGATGGCGGCCCGGTGTGCCGAGCTTGTAGGTCACCGGCTGCCCCAGAATGCTGGCTTCGACCGTCGATGAGTCCGCCTGCAACGAAATCCGCAGCAACCGGGCATCGGCATCAGCACGCTCGCCGAACGAAACCACACGTCGAATACCGACCGACTGCGCAGCGGCGGCAAGTTGCGCGAATTGCGCATTGTCGCGATTGAGCACGGCGGCGCCGTCTGCCTCGACGCCAACGAATATCTCCGCCTTGGCATCGGCAATCTTTTCCAGAGTGCCGAAGTATTCCAGATGGACCGGTTCGATGGCGGTGATGACCGCAACGTGGGGCCGCACGAGTTTCGTAAGTGGCGTTATTTCGCCGGCATGGTTCATGCCGATTTCGAATACCGCATATTTCGCGCTTGCCGGACAGCGTGCCAGTGAAAGTGGAACTCCCCAGTGATTATTGTAGGAGGCAACGGAGGCATGCGTTTCGCCGTCTGCCGACAGGGAAAGCCGCAACGCCTCTTTTGTGGTCGTTTTTCCTACAGAGCCCGTGACCGCGATCACCCTGCCGTGCATGCGCGCCCGCGCGACACGGGCGAGCGCGCGCAAACTTTCAAGCACATCTTCGACGACCAGCAGCGGCGCATCGGCAAACCGCTTGCGCTGGCTTTTCGCGACCACTGCCATCCCCGCACCGGCCTTCAGCGCGGTGTCGACAAAGTCATGACCATCGCGGTTCTCACCCTGGATAGCAAAGAACGCGTCGCCTTTGTTCAGCGTGCGGCTGTCGATGGAAATGCCCGCCACCTCGGCGGGCAAGACACCGGCACGTTCGGCATGCATCGCGTCCGACATCGCATCAACCGACCAAAGCGCCTTCATGCGACCCTGCCCTGCAATGCGGTGGCCACTGCGTCATGATCGGAAAACGGCAGAACACGGTCGCCGACGATCTGACCGGTTTCATGACCTTTGCCGGCAATGAGCAGGACGTCGCCGGCTTTAAGGTCTGTGATTGCTTTTCGGATCGCTTCGGCACGGTCGCCGATTTCAATTGCATCAGGCGCATCGGCTAGAATTGCGGCGCGAATTTGAGCGGGATTCTCGCTGCGTGGATTGTCGTCGGTCACGATCACCCGGTCGGCACCCTCGGCGGCGACGCGGCCCATGATCGGGCGCTTGCCGACGTCACGGTCACCGCCGGCACCAAATACCACGGTGAGCTTTCCGCTGGCATAGGGACGCAGGCTTTCGAGGGCTTTCTTGAGTGCATCGGGCTTGTGCGCATAGTCGATGAAAATCGGCGCGCCGTTGCGATCGCCGACAAGTTCAAGCCGTCCCTTCGCGCCGGTGAGATTTTCAAGCGCGGCAAACGCCTGCGCCGGCTCTGCGCCGGTCGCAATGGCGAGCCCTGCCGCAAGGCCTGCGTTCTGCACCTGGAAGGCGCCCACCAGCGGCAGCCTGACTTTATATGTGCGTCCGCCATGGGCCATGCCGACGACCTGGGCAAAGCCATCGATGGACCCGCCGGTCAGCTTAATGTCCTCGCCGTGCTCACCGACCGTCAAGACTTTCAATCGGCGCGTGCGAGCCGCTTCGACTACCTGTCCGCCATAGCAATCGTCGATTCCAACCACCGCCGTGCCGCCTGTCACGATCAAGTCCTCGAACAGGCGGAGCTTGGCGGCAAGATAGGCTTCGATGGTCGGGTGGTAGTCGAGATGATCACGCGAAAGATTCGTGAAGGCCCCGGCCGAAATCCGCACGCCGTCGAGCCGATGTTGATCGAGTCCGTGCGAGGACGCCTCGAGTGCGAGATGCGTGACGCCCTCACCCGACAATTGATCAAGCGTACGATGCAATTCGACCGGATCGGGTGTCGTCAGCGATCCGTAGCGCTCGCCTTTCGGCGAAACGACGCCGACCGTACCGATGCTTGCGGCCTGATGCCCAAGCGTGCTCCAGATCTGCCGGGTAAATGCAGCGACCGAAGTCTTGCCGCTCGTGCCGGTGACGGCGGCGATGCTTGCGGGCTGACGCGGATAAAAATTCGCGGCGGCCAGTGCCAGTGCGCGGCGTGCATTTTTCACCGGCACAAAAACGATCGTATCGGGCAGACCGTCCGGCCGTTGTTCGGCCATGACCCCCACCGCGCCAGCGGCTATGGCTTGCCTGGCGAAATGCGCGCCGTCGGTCTTTGCGCCGGAAACGGCAACGAAAAGAAACCCCGGCTTTATCTTGCGGCTATCCGCGGTAATGCCGGCGACTTCGATCACAGCCTGCCGCGCACCAATCGCCGCTTCCGGCAGAAGATCGCGCAGCTTCACCGCGACTCCTTCGCGCTCACCAGCAACAGTTGATCGGCCTTCGGCAGATCAAAGCGCGGCGGAATGTCAAGCAATGGCGCGACGCGCTCGATCACTTTTGCGCCGACCGGCACGGCATTCCAGCCCGATGTGGTGAAGCCATGGGTTTCGGGCAGTCCCTGCGGTTCATCGAGCATAATGAGCAACAAATAGCGCGGCTTGTCGGCAGGCAGGATGGCGGTGAAACTGGTCAAGACTTTGGTCTTGGAATATCGCCCACCGACGACCTTGTCCGATGTGCCGGTTTTTCCGCCGACATAATAGCCCAGAACGTTGGCCCGGGTCGCCGTGCCTTTTTCCACGTTCAGGCGCATCAGATACCGCATTTTTTCAGCGGTTTCCGGCTTGATGACCCGTTTTGCCAGACGATCAGCCTCGGCCTGGTCGCGCTTGAGGAAGGTCGGCGGGATCATCTTGCCGCCGTTGACCAGCGCCGAAATACCCATCACCGCCTGAAGTGGCGCGACCGACAACCCGTGCCCAAAGGCAATTGTGACCGTATTGAGTTCACCCCAGTGCTTGGGGACCAGCGGCTCGGCGCTTTCCGGCAACTCGGTGCGCAGGCGGTCGAGCTGGCCAAGCTTCTTCAGGAAGGCCTTGTGGTAGTCGACTCCGAGCGAGAGCGCCATGCGCGCCGTGCCGATATTCGACGAATAGGTGAAAATTTCCGGCACCGTCAAAACGCGTCTCTGCGCGTGAAAGTCGTGGATCTCGAACTTGCCGTAGCGCAACGGCAACCGCGCATCGAACGACGCCGACAAAGAAATCCGGCCGCTGTCGAGCGCCATCGCCAGCGTGAGCGCCTTGAAGGTCGAGCCCATCTCGTAGACGCCGGTGGTGAGCCTGTTGAGATGATCGGGATCGTTGGCAATACGCGGGTTATTGGGATCGAAGTCCGGCTCGGACACCATGGCGACAATCTCGCCGGTATTGACGTCGGCGATGACCCCCGCCGAAGCCTTCGCCTTGTATTTCTCGCGTGCCGCGGCAAGCTCGTTGCGCAACGCATATTGCACGCGCAAATCGAGCGCCAGGTTTACCGGCCGTTGCAGCTGATCCGTCGCAAGTCCCGCCATGTGGAGCGCAGCGAGTCCCTGCCCATCCAGCCACTTTTCAATGCCTGCAATGCCTTGGTTGTCGATGTTTACGTAGCCAATTTCGTGCGAGACGGCCGGGCCGTTGGGATACACGCGCTTGTTCTCGGTCAGGAAGCCGACGCCCGGAATGCCAAGCCGGTGGATCTCGCGCTGTTGACTCGGTGTGATCTCGCGTTTGAGCCACACAAAACCGCGTTTTGATGACAGACGCTCACGGACTTCGCTGGCGTCGAGGTCCGGCAGTACCGCAGTCAGCAATTCCACCGCCTCGTCCACGTCGATGATCTTGCGCGGCTCGGCGAACAGCGACGGCGTCTTCACGTCGGTGGCAAGGATTTCGCCGTTACGATCGAGGATGTCGGGGCGCGCGGTGGCCACGGCATCCTGCGTGACAAGGCGGCGGCCGCCGTGGCCCTCGCTGACCGTCGCAAACATCACCAGACGAAACGCGATGACGGAAAAAATGCCGACAAAGACAACGATGGCCAGTCCGAGGCGCGCTTTTGCCTTCACGTTGCGGTCCACATCGCGCCCGTAGAGCAGCGAGCGAAAAGCGCGCTGCCATCCACTTTCCGGTGTCTTTGTCCGCCTGTACATTGCGGTCACCGCGCCGAGGCCGGCGGCGAAATGCTACCGGTCATGTCGGGGCTGGCCGGCGCGAGCATAGCCCCAATGGGATCGGCATTCGGCGCGGCTTGGGGTGGGCGTTCGGGCAACCGGTCGAGATTGTCGAACTGTGTGGGCGCGATTGATCGCAACGCCAAATGGCGGTCGGCCAGACCCTGGATGCGGCCGGGCGTATCGAGTTTCGCCCATTCCGCCCGCAGAATCGCAATAGCATTGTGCTCGCGGCGCAATTCACCGCGAACTTTGGCGACCCGTTCGGCCTGAAGCGTCGAGTCGAACTTGATCTTGTAGACATAAGAGGCTGCAAGAATCAGCGCGCCAATGACGAGAATATTGAGGAGGCGCATCGTTTACCGCCCCCTCAACACATCGGAGAGCGGAGGCAAGTTCGGCAGCAGCCCCGACGGCACGCCGCGCCGCGACGGCGCTTCGGTGCGCTCGGCAGCCCTCAGCTTGGCCGACCGTGCGCGCGGGTTGCGGGCAACTTCGTCCTCTTCGGCTGTGATCGGGCGCTTCGTCAGAATCTGAAAGGTCGGCGCCGGGCGCCTGATCTCGGGTGCATGGCGAGAGCCGCCGCGCGTATCGGCACGGTCCGCGAAGAAGGTCTTGACGATGCGGTCCTCGAGCGAATGAAACGACACCACCACCAGGCGTCCGCCAGCTTTGATAATTCGCTCGGCCGCTTGCAGTGCCGCGACCAGCTCGCCGAGTTCATCGTTTACAAAGATGCGCAAGGCCTGGAAGGTGCGCGTCGCCGGATGGATATCTCCGGCACGTGAACGGACGACGGCGGCCACGATTTCCGCAAGTGCGCCCGTTGTCGTGATTGGTCCCGCGGTGCGCGCTTTGACAATGGCGCACGCGACGGCGCGCGAATGCCGCTCCTCGCCGAGCGTGAAAATAATGTCAGCGAGATCACGCTCACTCGCCGTGTTGACCACATCGGCGGCACTTGCACCCTCAGCGCCCATTCGCATGTCGAGCGGCCCGTCGAGCCGGAACGAGAATCCGCGCACCGCGAAATCGAGTTGCATGGAGGAGACGCCGAGATCGAGCACGACACCGTCGACTGTGTCGTATCCGGCTTCGCGTGCGATCACATCGAGATTGGAAAATCGGTCTTCGATCAAGGTCAGGCGGCCGCCAGCTTGCTCGACCTGGTCCGCCCCCAACGCGATGGCTGTCTGATCCCGGTCAATGCCGACCACCTTGCAGTCAGCCGCTGCAAGAATGGCACGCGTATACCCACCGGCGCCGAATGTGGCGTCAATGTAAACACCACCATCCCGAATTTTCAGGAAGTCGACCGCCGGGCGGCCGAGCACGGGAATGTGGAGGGCCAGTCCGCCAGCGACAGCCGAGCCGCCGCCGCCCGCCATCATTCCCGTGCTCCAGGCGCTTTGCGCGCCGCCACCTGGGAACTCAGCTGCCCTTTGAGCTCGCGCACCTTTTGGGTGGCCTCCGCGAGCTCCTTCTGGAAACGCCCGGGCTCCCAGATCTGAAACTTCTGACCGAGACCGACAAACGCCACCGCGTCGGTGATGCCTGCATGACGCTTGAGGTTGTCGCTCAACACCACCCGACCCTCTCCATCGACCTTCAACGTCTCGCTGGTCCCGTACAGCGCCAAGGCGAACTGCTCGCGCTCGTCCGAATACGGCGCGAAGCGACCTATCAAGGCTTCGATCTCCGCCATCAACGCGCTGCCTCCCGCATCGATCGCGGGCCGATCCAGTGCCGGATAGCAATAGAGACCCTCGAAGCCATCGCGGACGAGCACTGAGCGAAATGCACCGGGGATCGAGACACGCCCCTTGGAGTCGAGCCGCAACGTGAAATTCGCCACGAAGCGGTCCATGGCCCGCACTCCCTACCGACCGAACGCAACCAGAGACAGTTTTCGGACTCACCCTTAGGCTCACCGGGCAAAAGCGACCGGTGGAGGTGGTGTCCCATACTGGGAAATCATGGGATATCATGGGATTACGCGACCGTCAACAAATCGGCCCATATCCAACGCGGAGCACGGCGTTGTCGCAGATCGGTCCCATTAACGGCGGTTAAACTTAAAGAAACGTTGCCGAATTCCAGTTCATCATTGGCTGAGCGAAATATGTGGGTCGGGCTGTTCAGCGACATTCATGCAAACCGCGAGGCGCTCGACGCGAGCCTTGGCCACGCCCGCCGCAGCGGTATCGAGCGTTTCATCTTTCTCGGCGATTACGTCGGCTATGGCGCCGACCCGGGCTATGCTGTCGACACGGTAATGCGGGAAGTTGAGCGAGGTGCCCAAGCCCTCCTCGGCAACCATGACGCGGCGATCTTCAGCGGGACTGCCGGCATGAACTCGGTCGCCGCAGCGGCCATCGATTGGACCAAGCCCAGGCTCGATACAGCGCAACGCGAATTTCTCGCCCAGCTTCCCCTCACGTTCGAGGAAAACGACCGCCTTTTTGTGCACGCGAGTGCGCATGAGCCGCAGCGCTGGGAGTACATTACGAGCGTCGAAGATGCCTCGCGTAGTTTCATGGCAACGCGTGCGCAAGCAACTTTCTGCGGCCATGTGCACGTACCGCAAATGTTTCATTTATCGCCAACGCGAAAGCTCGCGGGATTTCTGCCAGTACAGGCCGTGGAAATTCCTTTGCTCGCGCAGCGCCGCTGGCTTGCAGTTATCGGCTCGGTTGGGCAGCCCCGCGATTACAATCCAACTGCCTGCTATGGAGCGCTGGATACCGAGCGCAATGTACTGCTCTATGTGCGCGTGCCCTATGACAATGAAACCGCCGCGCGCAAGGTTCGCAATGCTGGGCTGCCAGCAATACTGAGCCACCGCCTGATTGAGGGAGCGTAACCGTGGACCCGCGCAAGCTCGAACCCGGACAGGTGATCGACGGTTTTCGGCTGTTCGAACCACTGGAAGCAGGCGGCATGGCGAGTTTTTGGCGCGTCACCCGCGACGGCGACAAGCTGCCGATGATAATGAAGATACCGCTGTTGAGACTTGGCGAAGATCCCCTCACCATCATTGGCTACGAAGTTGAGCAGATGGTCTTGCCCCGTCTCACTGGGCGGCATGTGCCGCGCTTTGTCGCTGCCGGGGATTTCGATCGGCCATATATCGTGATGGAATTCATCGCCGGAACGTCGGTCAAGTCGCTGTTGGAGAAAGCACCACTATCGCCGGCTGACGTTGCAGCGATCGGCGTTAAGATCGCTTTCGCCCTCCACGACATCCACCGACAGCACGTCATCCACCTCGATTTGAAGCCAAGCAATGTCATCCTGCGCGATGGCGACGCAGTGTTGATCGATTTCGGCCTTTCGCGGCACGACCACTTGCCCGATCTGGTGCAGGAAGAAAGCGAAGGTCCTGTCGGAACCGGGGCATATGTTTCGCCCGAGCAGGTGCTTGGCGACCGCACTGACCCGCGCAGCGACTTGTTCGCACTTGGGGTCATTCTCTATTTTCTGGCGACCGGCGAACGCCCGTTCGGTGAGCCCCAGCGCGCCGAGAATTGGCGCTGGCGGCTTTGGCGCGATCCGGTACCACCGCGTGCCCGCAATGCCTTGGTACCGGCGTGGCTGCAGGAAGTCATTCTGCGCTGCCTAGAAGTCGATCCAGGGGCACGTTACGCCACCGCGGCCCAGCTTGCCTTCGATCTGCAACATCCCGACCAGATTGTCCTCACTCAACGTGGAGGCCGCGTTCGGCACGATGGCATTTTCACCGTGGTCTGGCGTTGGTTGCGCACACCCCGCAATCCGCCACTCGGGCAGCGACGCGCATTGGCTAGCCACCTTGCCGATGCGCCGATCGTGCTGGCTGCAATCGACCTCGAGCCGGGCCATGAGGCCCTTGGGCACGCACTCGTGCTCGCTGCGCGACGCGTGCTCGCGACCGAGCCGAATGCGCGGCTCGCCTGTGTCAATGTTTTGAAGATTGGACGCCTTGCGCTCGACGAAGTGGAAGACGCCAAGGGGCGTAACCCCCATCTCGGCCGTCTGATCGAACTCAAACACTGGTCACGTGCAATTCCCGTAGCGCCGGACCGTGTGACCTATCACGTACTGGAATCAGCAGATCCTGCGGGTCAGCTCATTGACTACGCGCGCCATAACCGCGTCGATCATATCGTTATTGGCGCCCGCGGAAGTTCGATGCTGCGCCGTTATCTGGGCAGTGTTTCTGCCCGCGTTGTTGCTGAAGCACCCTGTACCGTTACGGTGGTCCGTGCGGGAGAAAAAGTTGCCGATAACGCCAGCGTTGAGTAGCGCCGACCGCTGATGTGCCCCTGGTCGCGGGTGTGACGAGCCTTGCTTTCTCTGCTTGTCGCAGTGAATGATGTCCGCCTTCGTCACTCACGCAGCGGTGTTTTCCCGGCCCATGACTGTTTTCCCGCCGGATTCGTTCGTTGTCGCCGACGTAGTGCCCTCGCCGAATTTTGACAGGCGGAAGGACAATCGTGCGCCGGACATGATCCTGCTGCACTACACCGGCATGCCAACCGGCGAGGCGGCTATGCAGCGTCTGACCACGGCAGCGAGCAAAGTATCCGCTCACTATGTGGTATTTGAAAATGGCCGCATCGTGCAATGCGTGCCTGAAGAACGACGCGCGTGGCACGCCGGCGAATCTTCGTGGGCGGGCGAGGCCGACATCAACTCCTGCTCGATCGGCATTGAGATCGTCAATCCCGGCCATGAGTTTGGCTACCGCGATTTTCCGCTGCGCCAGATTGCGGCGGTCATTTCGCTCTGCAAGTCCATTGTCGCGCGCCGCGGCCCGATCAGCGCCGATCGCATTCTTGCTCACTCAGATGTGGCGCCTGCGCGCAAAAAGGATCCCGGCGAAAAATTTCCGTGGGGCCTGCTGAGTGAATCCGGCATCGGTCACTGGGTCCGCGCCGCCCCTCTCGATCTTGAAGGAACGGGCCTTAAGCCCGGCGACCGTGGCGACACGGTGACACGGCTTCAGCGCACATTGCGTTCCTACGGATACGGGCTTGCGGAAACGGGCAACTATGATGATGCGACGCGTGAGGTGGTTACCGCGTTCCAGCGTCATTTTCGGCAGGCGCGCGTCGACGGTATTGGCGATCCCTCGACACTGCTCACATTGCGTGCGCTGATCGAAACGCGCCCGGCTCCCTTACCCTAAGGTCTCGCTTTAGGGCCTCTTAAGGCTGCGCTGCGGCCGGCCTTGACGTACCTGCCGCGTATCACCATTCATATCCCGTCAGTCGGCCGGACGGCCGCCCCGCGCCAATGCCGAAAGGCGGCCGGGGAGGAAAGTCCGGGCTCCATGGACGAACGGTGCCGGATAACGTCCGGCGGGATGAGCCCCTCGGGGCCGGCCCAGGGATAGTGCCACAGAGAACAGACCGCCTCGGCGCGTTGCGTTTAGCCGCGGCAAGGGTGAAACGGTGCGGTAAGAGCGCACCGCGCTTCCGGCGACGGAAGCGGCACGGCAAACCCCACCGGGAGCAAGACCGAATAGGAACGGCGCGGGAGCAATCCCGGATCTGTCCGGATCAGCCGTTCGGGTAGGTTGCTTGATGCGCCGGGCAACCGGCGTGCAAGAGGAATGGCCGTCACGTCTGCGGTTTGTGCCGCAGGCCATACAGAACCCGGCTTACAGGCTGGCTGATACGTTGTAAGGGGGCTCGGCGGCAAAAACCGCCGGGCCCCCGCCAATTTGGGCCGTCATCGCCACCGCATATCAATCGATCAGTTTGTGCGTCTGGCGCCACGCCAGTCTCCGGGCTAGCGTCCGCCCTCCCGCATGACGCCTTCCCGTGAACAATTCGGAATAGCACTCGGAATTGCCGGAGTGCTTTTATTCGGCGGCACACTTCCCGCGACACGGCTCGCGGTCGTCGCCTTCGACCCGCTGTTTCTTTCGGCCGCGCGCGCGGCCATCGCCGGATGTGCCGGTATGGGGTTGCTGCTCGTATTGCGGCGGCCGATTCCGCCGCGCGCGTCATGGCTTGAGTTCGCACTGGCCGGCGTATGCACGATCATCGGATTTCCGGTGTTCATGGCACTGGCGATGGCGCACGTGCCGGCATCGCATGGCGGCGTCGTGCTTGGAATTATTCCACTTGCGACCGCTGCCGCGGCGGCGCTCGTTGCACATGAGCGGCCGAGCGCCGGGTTTTGGCTGGCAAGTACTGCGGGCGCCGCGATCGTCGTCATCTTCATGATCCGGCAAAGCGGCGCGAACACGATCCAGCTTGGCGATATCTACCTGCTTGGAACGGTCATCTCCGGCGCCGTCGGCTACACGTTGTCCGGCCGGCTCAGCCGGACGAGACCCGGCTGGGAGGTGATTTCCTGGCAGGTGGCATCGTTCCTGCCGCTGTCGCTGATCGCTACCTACGCCCTATCCCCGCCAACCCTTGTCGGAGTTCCGGCGGCCGCGTGGACCGGTCTCGCTTACGTCAGCTTCATCAGCCAATTCTTCGCGTTCTTTGTCTTCAATGCAGCCATGGCGATGGGCGGCGTCGCGCGTACGGGCCAATTGATGCTGCTGCAGCCGTTCGTGATCGTCGCCTTGTCGATCCCGGTGAACGGGGAGCGCTTCGAGATTTCGACGTTGCTCTACGCGGCCGCGGTCGTTGCAGTCGTCATCGTGGGCCAGCGCACTATCGTCATACGGCGCTAGCGGGCATCAAGCATCGTCGACGGCAGCCATAGCGCCAGCCCCGGAAAGGCGGCGACGAGGACCACGGCTACGCACATGAGAAAGAACAGGGGCAACGCGTAGGCACCGATGGTGAAAATGTTGCGCCCGGTCATGCCTTGCAGGACGTAAAGATTGAAGCCGACTGGCGGGGTGATCTGGGCCATCTCCACCACCAGCACGATGTAGATGCCGAACCAGATCAGATCGAAGCCCGCCTTCGTCACGAGCGGAATGATGATCGAGGTCGTCAGTACGACCATCGAAATACCGTCAAGAAAACAGCCAAGCACGACGTAGAACGCCGTGAGCACGGTAAGTAGTGCCCAGGGCGGCATGTTGAATCCACTGATCCATTCGGCGAGGGCACTCGGGATACCGGTAAAGCCCATCGCCGCCGTGAGGTAAGCGGCGCCAGCGAGGATAAAAGCGATCATGCAACTGGTACGCGTTGCGCCCATCAGCGAGTCGATCAACCCTTGCTTCGTCAGCGTGCCCGACCACCAGGACAGCACCAGCGCCAGAAATACGCCGACTACGGCAGCTTCGGTCGCGGATGCCAATCCGCCATAGATCGAGCCGATGACGCCGAGTATCAATAGCGCTACTGGAATGAGCCGTCGCGAGGCGTAGAGCCGCGCTCGGAAAGGCACAGTCGGTTCGGGCGGCGGCATGCGCGCCTGATTGAACAGTGCCCACACCACGATGAAGCCCATAAACAATACTGCGAGAACGATACCGGGAATAACGCCCGCAATGAACAGCCGGGCAATGGATTGATCGGTCGCAGTCGCATAGACGATCATGATGATGGACGGCGGAATCAGCAGGCCGAGGGTGCCGGATCCGGCAAGCGTGCCGATCGCCATGCGTTCGTCGTAGCCGCGCTTGAGAAGCTCCGGTAACGCAATCCGTCCGATGGTGGCGCAGGTGGCCGCTGAAGACCCGGATACGGCAGCAAAAATCGCGCAGCCCAGCACATTCACGTGCAGCAGACGCCCGGGCAGCTTTTGCAGCCAAGGTGCCAGTCCTTCGAACATATCATCGGACAATTTGGTGCGATAGAGAATCTCGCCCATCCAGATGAACATCGGCAGCGCCGTCAAATCCCATGAGTTAGATGCGGTCCACATGGACGTTGCGAGCACCTGGCCGGCCGGCGTCGCCACTTTCGTGAGCACTGCAGCAAAGCCGCAAACAGCCAGCGCAATTCCGATCCAGACGCCGGAGCCGAGAATTGCAAACAGAAGCAGCATCAGCACGAGTGAAAGTTCGACCACCGACATCGCGCTAGCCTTCTTTCCCGAGCGTGATCGCGTCTTCGGCCGCACGAAAGGTTGGACGACCGCGGCTTGCGACAATGAGCAGCTCATCGACCAGCGCGATGGTTAAAATCAATGAGCCAATCGCCATTGCCGCCTGCGGATACACCAACGGCACGCGGATGACGCCAGCGGATACCTCGTGAAAGAGGAACGACACCCACGCGAAATTGGCCAAATGCCCAGTCATGTAAGCGCATGCCGCCGCCGCAAAGCCGAAGGCCCAAAGCTCGACATAGCGGCGAGTGCGCTCGCTCAATGCGGCGAGCACGATGGTGACGCGGATATGCGCGCCAGCCTTCAGCGTGCCTGCGAGCGCGAGGAAGCTTGCTACAGCGAGCAGATAGCCGCAGATTTCATTGAGCGAGAGGATGACCAAATTCGTGCGCGGCAGATGCAGGAGGGCGAGCGCACCGTCGACCAGTCGCGCAGCGAGCTGCACGCCGACCAACAGCGCGATCGCGACAAGACAGAGGGCCGAAGCCCACAGCGCGGCGCGATAAAGCGTATCCAGCGCGCGGCGCACTTATTTCTTGTACGCCGCCAGCAACGCTGCGCCGTCCGTTCCCGCCGATTTCTCCCATTCCGCGGCGATGGTCTGGCCAATCTTGGCGAGGCCGGCCTTTAGTTCAGGGCTCGGCGGCAGCACGATGATGCCCGCCGCCTTCAGGGCAGCGGTCTTGATGGTCATTTCCTCGATTGAAAGCTTCCAGCCGCGATCTTCCGCAACCTTTGCAGCGTCCGTAACGGCTTTCTTTTCCGCAGCAGAGAGCTTGTCGAACGCTGCTTTGTTCACAATCACGATGTTGCGCGGCAGCCAAGCCTGGGTGTCGATATAGTGGGTGAGATAGTCCTGCGATTTGGTGTCGACGCCAGTCGAAGCCGAGGTGATCATCACATCGACACGGCCGGTCGCGAAGGCGGTCGGCAGGTCAGGCACCTCGATTTGTGTCGGCACTGCCCCGGCAAGCGCGGCAATGCGGCCAATCATCGCGTTGTAGGTGCGGAATTTAAGGCCCTTGAGATCTTCGACGGATTTGATTTCGCGCTTGGCATAGAGGCCCTGCGGCGGCCACGGCACCGAATACAGCAGCATCAAACCCTCGGAAGCGAGCTGCTTTTCCAGATACGGCTTTTGCGCGGCATACAGCTTGCGCGATGCGTCATAGCCAGTGGCAAGGAACGGAACCGAGTCGAGCCCGTAGACCGCCGCTTCATTTGACGATAGCGATTCGAGCATCTCACCGATCGGCGTAGTGCCTTGGCGAACGCTGCGTTTGATCTCCGCATGTTTAATCAGCGAGCCCGCCGAATGCACCGCGATCTTGAGGGAGCCATTTGTCGTCTTCTCCACATCTGCGGCAAATTGGATTACGTTCTTGGTGTGGAAGTTGCCGTCCGGATAAGGCGTCGGCATGTCCCATTTGGTTTGCGCCGACGCAGCTGATGCAACTCCGAACGCAGTTAGAAGCCCCGCGCAAACACGCACAAAATTCTTCATAGGTCCCTCCATGAATGCCAGCGGCTTACCAATGTCCGGCGTTCTGTCCATGCAAGCATGAAGCCAATGCTGTGGCGCTGGCAAGAGCACGCCGCCGCCAGAGTTTAGTCAGATCGGGTCAACGCCCTTGGCGCGCAACGTTGCTGCCGCCGCCGGTGCGGTAAGAAAGCGGATCAGCGCCTTGGCCGCTTCCACCTCCTTCGCGGAAGCGCTTAATGCCGCTGCAAACCCGATACGCGTCTGCAATTCGGCCGGGATCGGACCGACGACATCCACGCCTTGAACGCCAGAAATCCGTGTTGCCACCACCACGACCATGTCTGCTTCGCCGCGCGCGACGACTTCGACTGTGTCTTCAGCTGCCATCGGCTTGAGCTTGCCTTGCATGTCGGCCCGGATGCCCATCCGGTCCAAAAGGCTTACGAAATACAATCCACTGGCGCCTTTGCCCGGATAAGCAACTGCTTTTGCCGCGAGCAGAGAATGCTTGAAGGCTTCGACCGAGGAAATGTCAGGCTTTGGTGCACCCTTCCGCACTGCCACGCCCAGGCCGGACCGCCCGATATCGGCGCGGCTGCCTGTAACCAGCTTGCCTTCATTGATGAGAGCATCGATGACCGGCGGGTTGAGCACTGCAACGTCAAAAACTTCGCCCGCTTCAATCTTCTTTTTCAGGTCAGCATTGACCTCGAAATGAAGATCGACCGTATTGCCGGTGGCGCGTTCGTACTGTGCACACAGCTCACGCACAGCCGCCTTGGCGCCATTTCCACTTAAAACCCGAAGTTCGACGGCGTCAGCAGGCGAAGCGACAAACAGCAGCGCGGCAACCAGAGCGAGTAGCGTTCTCATGGCGTTACCACTTTTTTGCGTCACGAAGCCTAGCAGGCTTGTTTTGTGCCCGACAGGCCGGACATAGTATTTCTCCGTTTCACTATTCAACGCCATGCCCGGGAAATCGTCACCGCAACTTTGGGACTTCTGGATCGACCGCGGCGGCACCTTCACCGATGTTGTCGGGCGCCGTCCCGACGGCACGCTGGTCGCACACAAGCTGCTTTCGGAGAATCCCGAAGCCTATGCCGATGCTGCCGTACAAGGCATCCGCGACCTGCTCGGGCTGAAAGCCGGCGAAGCAATCCCCACGGGTCGTGTGGGCGCCGTGAAAATGGGTACTACAGTCGCCACCAATGCGCTGCTTGAACGCAAGGGCGAGCGCACTCTTCTATTGGTCACCAAAGGTTTCCGCGATGCGCTGAAGATCGGCTATCAGGCGCGGCCCAAGATCTTTGCCCGCCACATCATCAAGCCGGACATGCTGTACGAGCGTGTCGTTGAAGTCGACGAGCGCGTCCGCGCCGACGGCACGGTGGAACGTGAGCCTGATCTCGCGACGGTGCGCGCAGATCTGAACGCCGCCAAGGCCGACGGAATCAATGCGGTCGCCATCGTATTCATGCACGCCTACCGCTACGCGGATCACGAAAGAAAGGTTGCGGCGGTCGCACGGGACATGGGTTTTGCGCAGGTCTCGGTCAGCCACGAAGTCTCGCCCCTGATCAAACTGGTCGGGCGCGGCGATACGACGGTGGTCGATGCCTATCTCTCGCCGATCCTGCGGCGCTATGTGGCGCAGGTGGACAGGGATCTCGACGCCAAACGCTCTGCCGCGCGCCTGATGTTTATGATGTCGTCCGGCGGGCTGACAGCTGCGGAATTATTTCAGGGCAAGGATGCGATCCTGTCCGGTCCGGCTGGCGGCGTGGTGGGGATGGCGGAAACCGGAAGGCAGGCGGGGCTGAACCGGCTCATCGGCTTCGACATGGGCGGCACCTCGACTGACGTGTCGCATTTCGACGGCGAGTACGAACGCGCCTTCGAGACGGAAGTCGCTGGGGTGCGCATGCGCGCGCCAATGATGCTGATCCATACTGTCGCCGCCGGCGGCGGATCGATCCTGCATTTTGACGGCGCACGCTTCCGTGTCGGTCCGGATTCAGCGGGCGCCAATCCCGGCCCGAAATGCTACCGCCGCAACGGGCCGCTCGCCGTCACCGACGCCAATGTGACGGTCGGCAAGCTCATCCCCGATTTCTTTCCGAAGATTTTCGGGCCGTCGCAGAACCTGCCGCTCGATGCGCACGCCGTGCGCATGGCCTTTACCGATCTCGCCCAGCAGGTCGGAGGCAGAAAAGCCGAAGATGTCGCCGATGGTTTTATCAAGATCGCAGTCGAAAACATGGCCAATGCGATCAAGAAAATTTCCGTGCAGCGCGGCTACGACATCACACGCTACGCACTCAACTGCTTCGGCGGCGCCGGTGGCCAACATGCATGCCTGGTCGCCGACGCGCTCGGCATGACGCGCGTACTCATTCACCCCTTTTCCTCTCTGCTATCGGCCTACGGCATGGGCCTCGCCGATATCCGCGCCACACGCGAACAGGCCATCGAGCTGCCGTTCGGTGGCAAGGCCTTCAAGGCGAGCGCGCGCGTCGGGAAATTGCTCGGGAAAGCGACAAAAAAAGAGGTGGCGGGCCAGGGCGTCCCCGGCGGCAAGATCAAGGTCTTTGTGCGCGCCCATATTCGCTACGCCGGCACCGATACACCGCTCGTGGTTCCGGCAGGCAGCGCTGCGGCAATGAAGCGCGCATTCGAGAAGGCACACAAGACGCGCTTCGGCTTCATCGATCGCACAAAACAGATCGTCATTGAAGCCGTATCAGTCGAGGCGGTCGGCGGCGGTGCCAAATTTACCGAAAAGGCGTCCAGGCGCTCACGTGCCGCGCTGCCAAAGGCCGCGCTGAGGACTCGGTTCTTTTCCGCAGGCGCGTGGCACGATGCAAACGTCTACACGCGCGATCAGCTCAGACCAGGCTCGCGCGTCAAAGGCGCCGCCATCATCATCGAGCCACACCAGACCATTGTGGTCGAGCCCGGATGGCAGGCCGAACTGACGGCCAAAAATCATCTCGTGCTCACCCGCGCCAAAAAGCTCAAGCGCGTTAACGCCATCGGGACGCATGCCGATCCCGTGATGCTGGAAGTGTTCAACAATCTCTTCATGTCGATTGCGGAACAGATGGGTGTTTCGCTTCAGAACACCGCTTACTCCGTGAACATCAAGGAGCGCCTTGATTTTTCCTGCGCCGTTTTCGCGCATGACGCAACGCTTGTCGCCAACGCGCCGCACATGCCGGTCCATCTGGGCTCGATGGACCGCGCAGTCGAAACCATCATTCGCGAAAACACGGGTCACATCCGGCCCGGCGACGTCTATGCCATCAACGCCCCCTATAACGGGGGTACTCACCTGCCCGATATCACGGTCTGCACGCCAGTCTTCGACGACAAAAAGAAAACGATTTTGTTCTGGGTGGCGTCGCGCGGACACCACGCCGATGTCGGGGGCATTTCCCCAGGTTCGATGTCGCCGAATGCCACGACGATCGAGCAAGAGGGTGTGCTCTTCGACAATTTCAAGCTGGTTGATCGCGGCCGCTTTCGCGAAAAGGAATTGCTGGCAGCGCTCACCGGGGCAAAATATCCGGCGCGCAACCCGGTCCAGAACATCAATGACATCAAGGCACAGATCGCTGCCAACGAGAAAGGCGTGGCCGAGCTGCGCAAGATGGTGCAGCATTTCACGCTGCCGGTCGTGAAAGCCTACATGCAGCACGTGCAAGACAACGCGGCCGAGAGCGTTCGGCGCGTAATCGACCGATTGCACGATTCGGAATTCAGCTACGAGATGGACCAGGGTACCGCAATCAAGGTCAAGATCACGGTCGACAAGAAAAAACACGAGGCAACGGTCGATTTCGCCGGCACAAGCGAGCAGCAACCGACGAATTTCAACGCGCCGGAGCCGGTGACACGCGCGGCAGTGCTCTATGTATTCCGTGTCATGGTCGACGACGAGATTCCGATGAACGCCGGCTGCCTGCGTCCGATCAACATCGTGATTCCAAAACGGTCCATGCTGTCGCCGGAATATCCGGCCGCCGTCGTCGCCGGCAACGTGGAAACCTCACAAGCCGTCACCAATTGTCTTTTTGGCGCGCTCGGTGCCCTCGCAGCCGCGCAGGGCACCATGAACAATCTCAACTTCGGCAATGCCCGCCATCAATATTACGAAACGATCTGCTCCGGTTCACCTGCTGGCCCCGGATTTAATGGCACCGACGCCGTGCACACCCACATGACCAATACGCGGCTCACCGATCCGGAAGTGCTTGAGTTTCGATATCCGGTGGTGCTCGAGGACTTCCATATCCGCCCCAATTCCGGCGGGCGCGGCCAGTGGCACGCCGGCGACGGCATTCGCCGCACCATCCGCTTTCTGGAAAGAATGGAATGCACGATCCTGTCCGGACACCGCCGGGTGCGTCCGTTCGGCCTGGCAGGCGGCGAAGCGGGCCAGATCGGCGAGAACTGGGCACGACGCAAAGACGGCCGTATGGAACGGCTCCAGGGATGTGACGCCACCGTAATTGACGAAAACGAGGCCATTATCATTCAAACGCCGACGGCGGGAGGCTATGGAGCCCCCGAAAAGCGCTAATTGAAGCAACTTGCTGCGCCGGTCATTAATCATCTGCAGCGGGCGCCCTTGATTTTACGATCGATGGTGACGAACTTTCCGCCATGCGCACCACGATCTTGTCGGCATTTTTGGTGACTGCCCTCGCCGCTTCCGCGCAGGCGCAAAGCTATCCCATCTCCGGAAAATGGGGTGAGAGCACGAGTTCCGAAAAAGGCGCGATCGATTGCACGAACAGCACGCGCGTGATGGAATTCAGCGGCAACCAGCGTACCGACAGCAATGGCGCCGTGCCAGCCTACCGAAACAAGTCCGTCGTCTCCGAAGGGCCGTCGAGCTATCGCGTCGTCGACGAGTTCAGCAATGCGCAGGCGCCGGACAGAGTGCATATACGTTGCGCAAACTCGACGCCGACCGTATTGAGATAAATGAGGGCGGCAGCGCATTGACGTTGCGGCGGTGCAAATAGCGGCCGGTCGACCGCAAACTCAAAAATCCAAAAGAAATGTTAGTTCCGGGCGATGATCTCGCGCTCGCCGCGATGAACCGGTGTTGACCTTGCCATAGCCGCGCCGCAACAGAATCGATGGCCGCCGCTTTTTCAGCGCGCTCCTGCGACGGCGGCGGGGACGCGGGCGCTCGATGCCCAATTGCCCGAGCTGCGCGTACGCCGCGCCCGCGCGATTGTCGGTCAGCAACAGCAGCACGCCCAGCACTTCGCTCCAGGCCCGCCATTCGGCCAGCGCCTCATCGGGTCGCGCCGTCAGATAAAGCGGCAATGTCAGCGACGGATCGGTGTGTTCAAGCACGACCGCGAGCGCATCCTCCGCCCCGCGCTCGCCCGGCACCAGCCGCAATGAGATGCCGTCGAATGCCGTAACTGGCATATTGAGCGCCATGCGCATGCCGGCGAGCGAGCGCCGCAGCACAACGCGTTCGCGATGGAGCTCGATTTCGCGCACTCGCCCGTCGGCTGCGGCATCACTCGCAGAAAACCGCACAGGCAAGCCAAAAGGGTCGAGCCGCAGGGCGCGGCCCGACCCGGCGCATCCGCCACTTCGCATTTGACGCCTCGAAACTCTCCCGCGCCCGGCTTATCTTCCGGGTCGCGCATCATTAGTGGCAGAAAGGCCTCCAAATCCGCTTAATGTTATGGGTTAACCGAGCGTAGCTCGCCGCTCATGATTGACGCCACGTTGCGAACCATGATTGACGAGGTACTACTGGCCCCAAGCAAATTGTTCCGGCGGCGTTGAACCGCGCTGTCCGCGCGCCCATCTGAAAGCAAACCAATGCTCGCTTCCGTCGATTCCCTCCTGGACCTGACCGCGCTAACCGATCGCGCCGACCGGCTCGTCAAGGCCGCGCGTGCGGCCGGCGCGGACGCGGCCGACGCTGTGGCGGTGCGCTCGATGTCGCTCGCCATTGAAGTGCGCGATGGTAAAACGGAAGAAACCGAGCGCGCTGAGGGCGACGACCTCGGCTTGCGCGTGCTGGTCGGCCGGCGTCAGGCAGTGGTTTCAACCAATGAGGTTAGCGCCGGCGGCGTCGCCGCCTTGGCCGAGCGGGCTGTCGCCATGGCGCGCGCGGCACCCGAGGACAAGTTCGCCGGCCTCGCCGACGATAGACTGTTGGCACATGATTTTCCCGATCTCGACTTGGTCGATCCGGACCTGCCGGGCGTTCCGCCCCTTGAAGCCATGGCAAACGCCGCCGAACAGGCGGCGCTTGCCGTCAAAGGCGTCAGCAAGTCCGGCGGCGCCTCTGCCTCGGCCGGAATTGGCGGCATGGTGTTGGTGACCAGTCACGGCTTCTATGGCGCTTATCTCGGCTCCAGTCACGGCGTGTCGATGACCGCGATCGCCGGTGAAGGCACCGGCATGGAACGTGATTACGACTACTCCTCGGTCCGCCATGCCGGCGACCTCGATCGGCCGGAAAAAATTGGCCGCAGCGCGGCGGAACGGGCGATCGCGCGGCTCAACCCGCGCAAAGTTGCCACGCGCAAGGTGCCGGTCGTGTTCGATCAACGCACGGCCGCCTCGCTGGTCTCGCACCTTGCCAGCGCCGTGAATGGCTCTTCCGTCGCGCGCAAGACAAGCTTCCTGAGAGACAAGATGGGCGAGAAGCTTTTCTCCGACGGGATCCGCATCGTCGACGATCCGCTGCGTAAGCGCGGCCTGCGCTCGCACCCGT